>CAIQIE010000290.1 GCA_903871805.1 uncultured Planctomycetaceae bacterium
ATCGTCACCACCAGCAAACACACCCGCCTCGACATCCGGCCGAAAATGTTCCAAAAACTCGGAACTTTGCTCATGCAACAGAAAACCACCTGAGGCCGGAATCTGCCACGTTCTGGCCGTTGTCAGATCACCTGAATTGGTACCGGATCCCGCTTCGCTCAGCAAGCCCAGATTGATGCGAGAACAAGCATAAATGGCAGCGACTTCGTCGCCCCAGGCGCCACGACCCTGCCAGTACTTCCGAACACCACCGCCAGCCAGATTCCACGATGGCCCCCAGATTTTCAGAACAACATTCGGCATTGCCGTCACGAGAGCGTTCAGGATTTGCTCTTTCTTGGGAGACCAATAGCCCACAAAAGATACATCACAGGAATACAGACGCTGCACATCACTGGTGACCGACACCCTGCGATGAACTTCCGGATCAAATCCATGGGAAACCAATTTCAGTTGCCGAACCTGCCTTGCCAGCGGAGCATCATCAATGTGGAAAGACTTTGTGGTAAAAACGCAATCGTAATACGGCAAACACTCCCAAATATTCGCCCCATGATCCCGAAAACTCACGTCCGGATAAAGACAGTAACATGGGATTGAACGATCACGAAATCGCCTTAGCGTGGCTGGGCTTACAAGCATTCCTTTGAATACAAGTAGAAAATCCATCGCCCTGACGTCAAGCAGTTCCAAAATGGCCCGATTATATTCCTTTTCCATCAATGGACGAAAACACCTGCGCAGGCCGCGCAGGAACGTGGAACGCCATCGGGTTGGAAAGTAATCCTCGTAGTGACGCTCTATCAATAAGTAGCCCCTCCGACGCAACTCTGCACCAGCAGCCCTTGCGTCACTACCCCACCAATCAGCTCCAAGGAAGCCAATCGGGTTTAGAGGCGGGTTGTCAGACACTCCACTGCACTCCGGAAACTTTTGCCAATGGTGAAAATCCAAAGGCGGCAATTGGCTAAAAAAATTCTTGCCGCTCTAAGCAAAGGGGTGCCACACTATGGCGTTTTCGCTCCTCTCCTAGGGTAGCATCTCTTCTCAGAAAAGCCAGTCTCGACGGAAAGTTTTTTTTTCCTGGAAAAGAGTTTTTGAATCAGTACGAGCACGGGTAACACGATCCAGCAATCATCAACGATATATCGCCAATCTGAAACCAGGCTGACCGTCTGTCACCAGCAATACTGGGTAGACAAGGACGCCTGTTCACCAAGGCGCATTACTCGTAACCCCAAAATGGTCGTCCGCAATTTTGCAGCGCAAGGAGTGACTTGCCTGCAAAAAAGATTTTGCTATTTTTTTCCGCTGCGCTGGCGAGCACTGATCATCGTCACCCCGCGGGCAGGGTTGCACAGTCAATGGTCTCGGGGATCCCCGCATTGTCTGCTTGCGCATGACCGGGCTCCAGGCTGCTTCCGGGTGACAGTCGTGCGAACAGGGTTTCAAGTCAGCGCAGGAATGACGGGGGGCGTCGGCAGTCGTAGAACCAGGGATGGGACTGACGGAGTGGTTTCGGGTTTCGGGTTTCGGGTTTCGGGGCGAGGGGCGGGGGCGAGGGGCGAGGATATTGTTGCTGGCTTTCAGCCTGTACGGGAATGACGGCGCCAGCTCAGACCGGCGTTTCGCGGGGACCGGCGAGGTACCATATAAGGCAGCAGTACGTCCCCCAACAGCAACAGACTGCCAGACTTAAACCGGTCGCTGGCCTGCTTTGTGCACCACTACATCAGCCCAATGTCGCTTAATACTCGCGCGACCATGCTGTCGTTGTCGAACGGTCCGCTGATAACTCGCCGATGCCCTGCTTCCGTGATGCGACGTAATTCCGGTGGATTTGCAAGCAACTGCGCAACTCTGCCGGCAAGCTCCTCGTAGCTGTTAAAAAACAGGGCCTCGTCCGGGCCAAAAAATCCACGCATCTCTTTGTTATCTAACGTCGCCAGCAATGTTCCACACGCAGGAATTTCAAAGGTTCTGGTCGTGTGCAATTCTGGAAATCGCCGAGTCAGCAGACCCAATCCAATCGACGCTCGCCCCAGCACTTCCGCATAGTGATCCCCAAACACCGCATCACCCTCAAAGTGCAGAAACAAGGATCGCTGGTGACGCCGCAGAAATGATTCCCAGCCTTTGCCGCCAATCCGAACATTGATTTCCGCGTCCAGTAAACGCTTTACACATTCTTCTCGATCTGGTTCGCAGAGGCCAATTAAGACGGCCTCTGGACGTTTTTGTTCAAACTCATAACGCGAAAAATGCAAATGGCGGTCGTAGGTCTGAGTCAGCAACAACAGACGTGAACGGTCCATTCGCCTGGCATATTCGTCCAACTCCAGCGATTTGGTCGTTACGACCCGGTCATAAAGCCCAATAGTCTGGTTGAAAAATCGCGAATGATTGTTCAGGAATGAGGTATCAGGTGTGTAATACACCAGACGAGCTGCCCGAGAACGCAATGTCCGCACGACGGACGGCCACAGACAGACGCCTTTGTCGACCCAAATCAGATCGTAGCGTTCAGCAGCAAGGCGGTCTTTGACGTACTGATTTATTGCACCAACTGCAGGACCAAACCGTAGCCGAAAAGCCAGCGATCTTGAAATCCTTAACGCCGAGTGAAACGGGACGTCCGTGTCAATAAACTGCCAATTCGCTTCCGGAATCGCCCGTTGCAGCGCTTGAGACCGTAGACAGGATGTCGTACCTGTGGTACGAATCCCGATAAACAAGCACTTTGAGTAAGGCGTTCGACCGTTCATCTGTCAGGAATTTTCAACGCGGAATGCCTTCGGGATCGGACTGGCAGGTTACCAAACCTAAACCTACCATAGTAGATACGGTATTGTGGCCTATTCTTCGCAATTCGCAAGTGATCGTATTTCCCATGGCCCGAATCAGCAGCATTGCCGGTCATACAGCGGTGTCCACAAAAAAAATCTTCAAATAAACTGAAAAGGCTGAAATGGAAGAGCTCAAAGCCTTGGTTGCTACCGCGATTTCTCCACTGATCATCGCCATCGTGTGCCAGTGCGTGGGATGGGTTCTCTGGTATCGGCGCCGCAGGCAGATCGGAATCCTGACCGTCGCAGCCGGTACGCTACTGCTGATCCTGGGTTCCCTGTCTGGATTTTCCTACGAATCGCGCCGAACTCAGGAATTCCTTTACTCGCCAGCCGACATTGAACAGCTCCCAACCAGCCCCCTGCTCATTGTAGTACTCGGAACCGGTTTCAACCCCGATCCGCACCTGCCGCCGAATAGTCAGGTTTCTCCGGCATTTACCGCTCGGCTGCTGGAAGGAGTCCGCATTCTCAAGGCTCGCCCGGAATCCCGAATGCTGGTGTCTGTCGCCGGCAAAGCTGATCCCGCTTCGAAGCAAGTCTTTCTGAATGCCATGCTGGACCTGATTGGTGTGGACAATTCGAGCGTCACTCTTGTCACCGCTGCAGAAAGTACCCTGGATGAAGCCGAAGCCGCAAAGAAACTCTGCAATACGAATCCCGTTGTCCTGGCCACATCTGCCGGCCACATGCCCCGCGCCATGAAGATCTTTACGGACGCTGGTATGAAGACGATCGCCGGACCCACAGACTATGGCTTTGTCCGTGCCGGTAGCCCCCGTGATCGTGTCTGGCCTCGCTGGATTCCCTCGATCGACGGCCTGGCAAGCAACCATGCATGGCTCTACGAACAGGTCGCGACACTCTGGCAGCACATTCGCCCAAAATAGGTTCCCCTACCTGCTCTAAGCCCCCTGCCACACGCGTTCCGGCTTCCCAAAAAGCCATACAGTATCGGGCCGATGGAAATTTGCCTCCATGGCGGTTGCATGGACGCAAACATTAGCCGCCGACGATCTCTGATAGATGTAGATCTTTTGGGGGAGGTGAGGCCGCTGATGATGATGGCACAGTTGCCGCCGATGACGCAGTTCAAGTTCTTCGTATTTCCGCAATCCAATGCGTCTTTCCCGGCCCTACCGCATGCGGCGTGATCACACGGCAGTTCCACACGCCAGTGTCCACAAAACAGCGTACTGCCGTTTCCGGATGCGTCAGATCCCGGTAGGCCTCATTCCACTCATTGGCAATCAGCAGCACACCGCCTGCCGGCAACTGACTGCTGATCCGTCTGGCAAGTCGTGAGATTTCGGTCGGGGCGAGGTAATACAGCACGTCCGACATCAGGCAAACATCAAACTGCCCTTCGGGAAGTTCCTTTCTGATGTCAGACACACGAAACTGCACATTCGCCTGCCCCTGACAATACTCCGTCGCCCTTCGCACCGCTTCACCGGACAAATCACAAGCGACGACCTGCTCTGCACGATCTGCAAGCTGCCGTGTCAGAAATCCCTCAGCACATCCGCACTCCAGCAACTGTTTAAAATTCCCGGCTGGCAATGCGGCGAGTATCCTTTGCAAACGCAGATCGTGCTGCTGGTCTGTGAGGTAACTCCATGCATCCCGAGAATTCCGACGATAACGTTCTTCAAACTATGAGGCCGCCCAGCCGCGACCCAACAGCCGACGACAGCGACGAAGTATCCGCTTTAGCATTGATACAGGCTCCTCGATTCATTTTTCGTTCTCAGCAACGCGTGTTGGTTGAGGTAAGTGGGCAGTGGGCAGTGGGCAGTGGGCAG
>CAIQIE010000291.1 GCA_903871805.1 uncultured Planctomycetaceae bacterium
TACGCTTTACACAGGCCTACTCGGCCTGCCCGGTTTGCTCACCCACACGCGCCAGTCTGCTGACGGGGCGTTACCCACAGCGGTCCGGAATCACCGATTACATCGGTGCCGCTCAGCCGGACTCCTGGAAACGAAACACACGTCACCTTCCAGCGAAGTACAGCACAGAATTGCCGCTGAAAGAAACCACCGTTGCCGAAATTCTGCGGACACAGGGCTACGCCACGTTCTTCGCCGGCAAGTGGCATCTTGGCGGTGACGGGTTCGCTCCTGAAGACCAGGGATTTCAGATCAACATGGGAGGTCTTGCTCAGGGAGGTCCTTATGGTGGAAAGAAGTACTTTTCTCCCTATGGAAATCCGAAACTTCCCGATGGTCCGCCTGGAGAACATCTTCCAGACCGTCTGGCGAAGGAAGCTGTGAAATTCATCACAGAGAATCAGTCTCGCCCGTTTCTTGTCTGGTTGCCTTTCTATTCTGTCCACACACCGCTGATGGCCCGCGAAGACCTGAAACAGAAGTATTCCCTGAAACGACAGTTGCTGCCGGAAACGGACGTCTTTGCAGACGAACCACCACGCAAAGTCCGCATGTCCCAGGATCACGCTGTGTATGCAGGGATGGTGGAAGCCATGGACCAGGCTGTCGAGAAGGTACTGAACAGCCTTGATCAACTGAACCTGAAGGACAACACGCTGGTCATTTTCACCAGCGATAACGGCGGACTCTCGACCAGCGAGGGATCACCGACGTCTAATCAGCCACTGCGAGCTGGCAAAGGCTGGCTTTACGAAGGTGGCATTCGGACCGCATCAATTGCTCGATTACCGGGCCGAATTCCTGCAAATCAGACCTGCGCCGCGCCTGTCATGAGCATCGATTACCTGCCTTCTATCCTCGACGTTTGCGGTATCACGCAGCCCGAAAATCTGCATCTGGACGGTCTCTCGTTCCTGCCACTCGTTCAAAACAATGCGAGCCTTCCGCAGAATCGCACTCTGTTCTGGCAGTACCCGCATTATGGCAATCAGGGTGGCGCGCCGGGCGCCGCAGTGCTGGCGGATGGATGGAAACTGATTGAGTGGTTTGACGACGAACGCAGCGAACTGTTCCGACTGGCGGACGATCCCGGTGAACAGCATAATCTGGCAGATCGTCATCCCGAAATGATCGTCAGTCTGCGCAGCCAGTTGGCCGTATGGCAGCAGGAAACCGCCGCACTAAAATCCACACCCAACAGTCACTGGACAGCCGACGGCCCCAACGGACGTCAATAACCAGCAGTACTCTTAAAGAATCGTGTCCGGAACCATTTTCTGCCCACGATGCAGCCCAAAGTCGCAGGCACTCTCCGAGTGCCACAGGCCGGGTGATGTCCGAACCCAGGGCGACCACATTTGAAAAACGCCTGCTGCTTTGAAAATGGTGCCAGCCCGCTTCAGGTTGCGGCATATCAGACGACCTGATCAAACTTCAGCAAAGTCGGCATGACCTGCGGTTCAGAAGGCTGGCCGTCTGGCAGGATTGATATGGACAGGGTGTTCGGAACCGCAGCCACCGGCGGTGGGCAGCATTTTTCCCGGACTGCAAAGCCCTGCCGGGTTAAACACCTTGCGGACGTCCGTCATCACTTCAAGATCTTCCGGCGTGAACAGTCGGGACATAAAGCTGATTTTCTCGACGCCGATCCCATGTTCACCAGTCACGCTTCCACCGAGATCAATGCAGCGATTCAGGATCTCTTCGCTGGCCAGCATGACTCGCTGAATCTGCTCCTGGTCCCGTTCATCAAACAGCAGAATAGGGTGGATATTCCCATCCCCCGCATGGAACACATTGACAATTCGAATGCCATACTTCTGTTCGGTCTGCTGAATAAATTCAAGGATTTCGGGAAGCCGGGTACGAGGAACGACGCCATCCTGTGTGCAGCAGCTGGGGGCGAGACGTCCGATGGCTCCAAAGGCCTGTTTTCGGCACTTCCAGAGCAACGCACGTTCTTCTTCGGTGCGTGAGCGTTTGACTTCCCGGGCGCCCATCTGCATGCAGAGATCAATGATGGTCAGTGCTTCCTGCTCGATGACGCAATCGAGACCGTCAACTTCGATCAGCAGAACGGCGCCAGCATCGAGTGGAAAACCAAAGTGGAAGGCTTCTTCAACAGCACCAATGATTCCCTGGTCCATCATCTCGAGGGCCGCGGGGACGATTCCGGCCCCGATGATGCGGCTGATGGCCTGCGTGGCATCGCCAACCGTATTGAAGATGGCCAGCATTGTGCGGCAGGCTGCCGGATCCCGAGTAATGCGAACCCAGACCCTTGTCACTACACCGAAAGTACCTTCGCTCCCGACAAACAGCCCTGTGAGATCCGGCGCATTACCTCGCCCGCAGGGGCCACCCAGACGCACCAGCTGGCCTTCCGCAGATACGAATTCCACCCCCAGCACATGGTTCACGGTAACCCCATACTTCAGCGTATGCGGACCACCGGAATTGGTAGCGACATTTCCGCCGATGGTGCAGGCTCCCTGACTGCTGGGATCCGGAGCATAATGAAACCCGGACCCGGCTAAAGCTCTGGTGAGTCGCACATTCACGCACCCGGGTTCCACGACTGCGAAACGGTCTCGCAGGCTGATCTCCAGAATGCGGTTCATTTTTGTGAGTGCGATCATGACGCCTCCGCCAACCGGCAGGCAGCCACCGGCAAGGCTGGTCCCGGCACCACGAGCCACGAAGGGAATGCTGAAGCGATTGCATTCCCGCACAATTCGAACGACTTCATCGGCATTCAGCGGGAAGACGACAATGTCGGGGGCGTTTTTTTCGATGACGTAGCCATCACATTCGTAGACCAGAAGTTCGTCAGCCGCTTCCAGAATTCTGTCGCTGCCCACGATATCGCGAAGCCGCTGAATGGCCTGCGGCGTGATGGTGGAACATGTCATGGAAGATGTGGACGGGCTGTTCATGTTCATTCTGCTCCTGGTGAAACACCGTAACCTGACCCAGGGTTCATGGCCCTGGCCATGGCCAGTACACCCAAAACTTACGCACCGTACAAGAACCGGAACCGCAGGCGTTCTTCGAAATGCCGTCTGCCGGATTTTGAGGTAGCGGACCGACAGGCTGCGGCACACGGAATGTGCCGGCAACATTTGTCGGGTGTGTGTCAAAACTCTCGCGGTAGCGTATCGCGGGAAGCTGGAATTCTGAACCAACAGGTGCCCTGGAAGCAGGAAATCCCGTTTTCTGCCACGGAGATTCAGCCGATTTCTGCAAATTTGCAGTGTTTTTGAGAACAGATTCGTCTTGAGTCAAAACCCGGAGATGTGCGATCCTGCGGCACCCTGCGTTCTGCGGGGTTCAGCCGAAGATTTTCGGTTTCGTTTAGAAAATCCCGATCTCCGGCATTTCCTGTCTGAAATTCTCCCCTGAAAACTGAAGCGGCGGACTGATGTTCTGCTGTTTCTGTAACCGAGCCCGAGTATGCCGAATTCGCCCGAAATGAATCAGCGAATCCGACGCATCGTCACTGCAGACGGCCTAAGCCGTTTGTTGCAGAGGCTGTTCGTTTTCAGCACGATCCTGGCGGTTTCTTCGTTTGCCGCCGGCCAGGATACAATTTCCTCGCCCGAATCAGAGACAGAATCGGCGGAAGTTGAAGCGAGTCCGGGACAGGTGGTTTTCGATGTGCGGATTGAGGGTAATGAGACAATTCCTGAGGCGGTGATTCTGCAGAAGATTCAGGCCCAGCCTCATCGATCAGTGACAGAACGAATGCTGCGAGAAGACAAGCGTTCGTTGCTGAATACTCGGTGGTTTTTTGAGGTTCGTGAGCGAATTGATGAAACTCCGGAAGGGCTTGTCCTGGTCTTCGAAGTCAAAGAACGCCCCATCGTGCAGAAGGTGGAGTTTCGCGGTAATAATAAGATCAAGCTCAAGCATCTGAAGGCATGGACCGGACTGAAGGCTGGTAGTCCCTTTGATTACGTGGCCAATCAGGAGGCCGTTCGCCGAATTGAACAGGAATATCGCGACAAGGGCTATTACTTCGTCGAGGTGTCCCTGCTGAAGGGCGGCAAAGCGGGCGACCGCGAGGTGATCTTTGATATCAAAGAGGGGCCCAAGGTCCAGGTGAAAGAACGAAACTTCGATGGGAATAAGTTCTGGAGCGACGGTGACCTGCGCAAAAATCTGATCTCGAAGGAAGCCTTTTTCTTCTGGGGCGGCTTCTACAATCCGGACACGATTCCTTCAGACATTGAAGCTCTGAAAGCCTACTACCGCAGTGTGGGCTATTTTGATATCGAAGTCACAGGGCAGCCACGATTTTCCGACGACAAGTCTGATGTGGAACTGCTGTTCACAATCAAAGAAGGTCGACGCTACACCGTTCGCGAAATTCGATTTGAAGGCAACAGTATCATTGCCACAAATCGGCTGCGCGGAGATTCCAAACTGAAGGCGGGCGACAAGTTCAATTCTTACCCGTTGTCCAAAGATGTGCAGCGTATGCTGGGCTATTACGGTGAGATGGGACACTACTTCGCTTCGGTCAACCCTGTTCCTCATTTTACTGAGAAGGAAGGGATCGTTGATCTTGTTTTTGAGATTGACGAAGACCGTCCGCGATTTATTCGTGATATCAATGTTCATTACGACGGCGATTCGCCTCATACGAAACACACAGTGGTCCTGGATCGAATTCAGGTTCAGCCGGGAGACCTGGCGGACCCGAAGCGGGTTCGTCGCGGAAAAACACGGCTAGCGGGCAGTGGGCTGTTTGACCCCGGCCTGACATTTGATGTGGAACCCGTTGATCCGGAACAATCCAGCTTTGCGTCTGTCGCTCGGACAGTGCGCGGGCAGGGACCGAACGGCCAGGAAGACAACTGGACTCAGGAATTTGTGCAGGCCGTCGACTCTGTGTCGGAAGAATCCGTACGCCGTACACAGATCGGAGACTACAGCACGCTGCTGGGTTCAGAATCTTCCGAGTCTCCGCGTGAGCAGCATCTTCGACAGGCTTCACTGTCTGACGAGACGGCCTTGAACAGCGAGGCAAGGGATGTCAAGACCGCCGAAGATACGGCTGATCAATCGTTTGTAGCAAATGCAACTCCCGTTCCGAGTGGCACAAGTAGATCGTTGCTGCAGAAGCCAGTGACGCAGGAGGTTCCGTCGAAGACCTCTGCAGATTCAGAAGCGGAAGACACCGGTTCGGATCGACTGCTGAGCCCATTGAATTCCAACAGTGATGCTCCGGCATTATTTCCCGACCAGACATCGGCCACCGGAGCAAACATTCCGGACGAGATGAACATCGACCACGACTGGATGAGTTTCCGCGCTGTGGCACCATCACGATTTTTCAGCGTGGTGGATGAAGAGCCGGCTTTTGTCACCGCTGGTGATCCAACTCTGTCCGAAGAGCCTTTGATTCGGGCCCAGAGTCCGGATGGCACCGAACCGCGTTCGTCTTCGCCAAGGCGTGAAGATTCGATGATCAACGAGAGCCCCTATCGAAATCAGTTTCGAGATATCCCACCGGGCTGGGTCGATATCAATGTCAATGCGGCGGAAGGACGCACTGGACGTTTAATGTTTGGTGCCGGGATCAACAGTAACGCGGGTTTGGTTGGCAACTTCGTCTGGGACGAATCCAACTTTGACCTGTTTCGCCCACCGACAACATTTGCGGATGTTCTTGAAGGCCGGGCCTGGCGTGGTGGCGGACAACGATTCCGGGCAGAAGCAGCCCCAGGTAACCAGGTGAGTCGTTACGCTTTGACATGGACGGACCCCTACTTCCTGTATTCGGACTACAGCCTGTCTGTCAGCGGATTTTACTTTAACCGCTACTATCCGGACTGGACTGAAGACCGCGTGGGTGGGCGAGTTTCCGTGGGACGTCAGTTCACACCGGAATGGTCGGGTGCAGTGGCCCTGCGTCTTGAAAACGTGGAAATGCGAAACGTACGAACACCTGTGCCGACATTTGTCAATCCGTGGGTTGGTAACAACTTTCTGTCGACAGGTCGCGTCTCTGTGACCCATGACACGCGCGATTCCGCGATGCTGCCCAGCGAAGGTCACTACTTCGACGCCGGGTACGAACAGGCGTTCAATGAGTTTAACTATCCCAAAGTGGACTCAGAGTTCCGTCAGTACTTTACCGTGCACAGCCGGCCTGATGGCAGTGGGCGTCAGGTGCTGACACTGGCCGGAGCGCTGGGCTGGGCTGGCGACGACACGCCTGTGTTTGAGCGATACTTTGCCGGGGGCTTCCAGTCCTTTCGCGGATTTCGTTTCCGCGGTGTGACGCCTCGGGATGACACGGGATTCTCCACCGGTGGTATATTCCAGGCACTGGGTACCGTCGAGTATCGTCTGCCTCTGACTGCTGACGACATGATCAGCATGGTGGTGTTCTCGGACTTCGGTACCGTGGATGACGAGGTCTCGATGCAGGCATTCCGGGCAACTGCGGGGTTTGGGGCGCGGGTTACGATTCCGGCCATGGGACCTGTGCCACTGGCGTTTGACTTCGCCTTCCCAATCGCCTCCGAAGACTTCGACCGAGAGCAGATCTTCAGCTTCTACGTTGGCGTCAATCGGTAGAGCATTCTGTTGCGGTCAGCCGAATCCGAGGGAGAGCCGCTGGACATTGTCACTACCCGCTCCGGAACGACAACCGGGTGAGCACAAATGCCTGAGCGGTCGAGGTCACGGGAGCCCGGAAGATTCCTTTGGCTCGGTGAACCACCAGAACAGCCGTCCATCGGTCAGTTGCAGCAGCGTCGCCCACTGAATCTGCTCGCACTCGAAAAACTCCAGCTGAAGCAACACCTGAAACGCACCCTGCTGAAGACCGCAGATGGCGTTCTGTAGCCATCCCGGAGACCTGAACGGAAAGCCTGAATCATCAGGGCACTGTCGGAAATGGCCGCCAGCAAATCGCTCGACCCGACCACGTCCAAGGCTGACCGGTCCCGCATAGTCAAGATACATCAGGCGATGGTCCGCCAGAGCTTCGGCGGCCAGTGGTTCTTCACAGACGGGCATTCGCAACAGTCTCCAGGTGCGTGCCGAGCTGCCGGATTCCAGCAGCAAATCCCAGTGCAGAAAAGGGTGATCGTGTCTGAGAATGGCGAAACGCGATTGACCGTCCATGTCCATGAAATTATTCCGCGGAACGCGTTGCCGCATGGACGGTGCGATGTCCGCTGATCGTGACTTCGCCACGAGCAAGTCGCCCTATAGCCTCGGGATAGGCCAGCTTTTCCTGCTCGAAGACCAGGCCGGCCAGTTCGTCCGGGGTGCACTGGTCCGGAACAGCAACCGTTCTTTGCAGCACAATCGTCCCATGATCATATTCATTGTCGGCGAAGTGCACTGTGCAGCCGCTGACTTTGACACCGCGATGGATGGCGGCCTCGTGAACGTGGTGTCCGTACAGTCCATGACCACAAAACGCGGGAATGAGTGACGGGTGAATGTTCAAAACCCGCCAGCGAAAGTCTTCCGGAATAGTCAGCAGGCTTAGAAACCCGGCGAGCGTGACCAGATCGACCTCTGCTGCTCGCAGAGCAGCAAAGACCGCGTTACTGAAGCTTTGCGTGTCGGCAAAGTCCCTTGGGCGAATGACCAGCACCTGCAGCCCGGCAGCAGCAGCGCGTTCCACGCCGCGACAGTTTTTCTGGCTGGCAATTACCAGCGGCACCTGGGCGTTCAATGCACCACTGCGAATCTGATCCAGAAAGTTCAGCAGAGTGGTCCCGCCACCGCTGATCAGGACACCAAGGCGAATCGGACGCCCTGAAACGGGAGTGAAGGGCAGAAACGAAGGCGGGCTGGTGTCTGTCATCGCGGCGGTCGGTGAAAAGGGTGGATGGCATTCAGGAATGCCTGGCAGCATATCAGGTTTCGGAACAATGGCATCCTGACTGCCCCTGGCTATGTTCAAAACGGCAGCGTCACCCGTTGTGCCAGAATGACGTCAAGGGATCATAGCACAGACGCATGGCTGTTCAGGCTGCCGGAGCCTGCTGTGGCGACGGATTCTCGGTTGGAAAGCGAGGGCATTTGTCGGCGGCACCACTTCCGTTTCAGAATGCCTGACGAAAATCCGGTTTTTCCTGAACCAGACGCAGCAGACGGTCGCGCCGTCTGCGATCCCGCTGAATCCGCCCCCAAACGGTCATTGCGACAATCAGCGTCAGGACACCAATCATCAGCACGAGTGTATCGCTGACACGTCGAGGATCTGCCGCACGGGCCTGGGCCACAAGGGGAGAATCCGCGGTGATGTGTCCGTCTTTCACGAGGTCCAGGACATGTTCCGGCGATGGATTCCATTCGATATGTCCGGCCAGGATCAAAGGAGCAAGTCGAGCTTCTGTCTGAGATCTGTAGACATACATTTTCAGCAGGCAGCCCGTCACGGTGACCGAATCGATCAGATCGCTCTCTACGGGAAAATCACGTGGGAGTGTTGGCGTCACAATCACGGTCGGAATATGCTGGCTGTCTTCGGTGAAGAGCCAGAGTTCATGCAGGGGCTGACCGTGGAACAACGTGCGATCGCCAGCGTGGGTCATAACGCGTCGCACATAACCCCGCAAAGTGATGAGTTTTCCCTGCCATTCGCCTGGATTTTGAAACAGATCGACGAAGACCGGGAAGGATGCCGGAGTTTGCTGATAGGCCGAATACCGAGCCTCGCGGACTTCCAATTGACGCTGAAGGCGCCGGATGCGTGTTTCAAAACCTTCGCGGGTGCCCTGATCCGCAGCAGCCAGTTTTCCGACTTTCAGCTGCTGTTCAAGCGATCGTCTGTCGGCAATAGCCTTCTGCTGAAGCTCTGCCAGCAGCCGCCGAACGCGCAACTGCTGCGTTTCCAGAGCAATGGCTTTTTGTGCAGCGAGGCTGGTGACCTGCAGCTGTCGCAGGGTTTCATGATAGATCCAGCTTTCATCATCGCTGATCCGGCGCCGAGTGCGGACATGTTCGCGAATGTACTGGTCATAGGGCCGTGGAGAAAGTACGCGGACAACCTCGGTGAAGATCAGTGGACGCTGCCCCCAAAGTTTGACAAACCAGCCTTTGACAAGCACGGGAATCTGGGTCCCGGGGTCGACTGGCCACGCCGTTGATGGTCGCAACTGGTCTTCCGGATCCACAAAACTGATGGCGTCCAGAATCGCCAGTGTTTCGCGACCGCTGAGACTTTTCAGAGTACCTCGTTGAAGAACGTACTGTCGCTCTTCATTTTCCAGCGTCTTTACCGCCTGAACTTCCACAGCACCGGATGGAGTAAACAGGCCATAAAGTACGACTGGTCGACCTGTAAAATCTCCCGGATGGACCTGCATATCGACCGGCAGCGAATAATCTTTCAGCTCGGTACCTTCCAGAGGGCTGTCACTGGTGGACATCACAGCGCCCGGTGTACCAGAAAATGGATCCACAGGAGGAACTGATGATGCCTGAAGCGACAGGTTGCCGTGAATCCATGCCTGTCGCCGAACGTCTTCGTAACGATAAAACGCCGTTTCCCAGGCAGTGGTCGTGTTAATATCCTCAGGCAGCGCTGCGGGAATCAGGCCACGTCGATTGAGGGCCGCACGAATCAGCTCTGCGTAGGCAGCCGATTCTTCGGCATTCAGGTTCGGAGTACCATGTTGAAACGGCCACGCGCGTCCCGTGTCCACGTCTGCCACGGACACCGGCTGGATTTTCCAGTCGAATCCAGGCGTGGCCGCACCCGCAGGCAAAGAGGACGCTGGGATGCGTCTGCTTTCCGTGTCTGTCTCCGGCGGCATGTCCGTGGTACGGTCATCCAACCGCGGAGGGGGCTCTTCATCAAGAATATTGATTCCCGGGCTGCTCTTGATTCTGGAGGTACCGTCAGACTCCCCACGCAGAACATCTGGTAATTCCGGAAAAGGCGAGGCATTCTCGCGGGGAGTTGGATTTCCGCCGCGCCCCCGTTCTTTGTCCTGAATTCGGTCAGAAAAGGGCTGCCGATCAAGTGGCGGAAAGTCCTGCTCGTCAGCTGCAACCGGGCCCCGCTGGAAGCCGACCACACTACAAATAGCGAACAGCCACAGGATCGGGGTCGTGAGACGCCACATCCGTGGAAACACCGTGTGAATCATTTGGTCAGTCATGGCCCGGCCTTCCGTTCCGCAAATTGCCAGATCTGCGCAGTTTAGGAATCTGCGCCGTCACTGCAACCCGCCCAGCCCCGGGAATTCCCTGCCACATCGGGTTTGTATTCAATTGGTCAGGGACAATTGGGCTGTTGCTGGCGGAAAGCCCATCCGGTTTTCTTACTCCCGATTTTCACAGCGCGGCCGCCAAAGTTGTGGCAGGAGACCACCTCAGGTGCCGTGATCTGCTGTCCGAGGTGCCGTGCTGCTCCCGGATTTCAGCACAAAGACAACAACGCTTCGCGAAGCCACGATCCTGGACTCGCCCGCCGCCAGCGGCAATGGTGCGGGTGGGTCGTTGTTGGTGTCGATAACAGGAACCCAGACTTCGAAGTCGCGTTGCCTGGGCATGGTGAACGGCACGTCTTCATCACGCTGGTTCAGAATGACCAGCAGGGTATCTCCCGAAACCGGGACCCCGCGTTCATCGACCTCATCGATGGATTCGCCGTTCAATCGCATTCCCAGTGCGCGAAGTTCGTCTGAGTGCCAGAGTTCGTTACTGATTTCTTTTCCATCCTGGTGTAACCATGAGATGTCTTTCACGCTGGCTCCGCCGATGTGACGTCCAAGAAAGAATTTTCTTCGTCGGAGTACGGGCTGAGAATGCCAGAGGCTGGTCAGGCGACGGCAGAATTCCAAAAACTCCTGCTGGGACTGGTCCAGATCCCAGTTGAGCCACGAGAGTTCATTGTCCTGGCAGTAGGGATTGTTATTTCCCAATTGTGTTTTGCTAAGTTCGTCCCCGCAGCGAAGCATGGGCACGCCCTGAGACAGCAGCAGTGTTGCAAGGAGATTTCTGCGTTGCCTGTCCCGCAGTCGCTGAATCGCGGGATCCTTCGTTTCGCCTTCGACGCCGCAGTTCCAGTTGTTGTTGTGGCCGTCCCCGTCTCTGTTTTCTTCCAGATTGGCAAAGTTCCATTTTTGCTGGTACGTGACGAGGTCTCTGAGCGTAAATCCGTCATGCGAGGTGATGAAATTGATACTGGAGTACGGTCGGCGGCCTGCGTGCTGGTAAAGATCACTGCTTCCTGTCAGGCGTGTGGCGACCTCTGAGGTCAGCCAGCGGTCACCGGCCCAGAAGCGGCGGATGATATCGCGATAACGGCCATTCCATTCGGACCAGAGATGTGGGAAGTTTCCAACCTGGTATCCGCCACTGCCAAGGTCCCAGGGTTCTGCAATCAGCTTGACCAGCGACAGCACAGGATCCTGCAGAATGATGTCAAAAAAGGCACTGAGTTTATCAACATCATGAAGTTCTCTGGCAAGGGCACTGGCGAGGTCGAAACGAAAGCCATCGACATGCATTTCCATGACCCAGTAACGCAGACTGTCCATGATCAGCTGCAGTACCCGCGGGCATTGCATATTCAGACTATTTCCGCATCCCGTAAAGTCCTGGTAGTAGCGATGATTGTTGGGCATCAGGCGGTAATACGAGGCATTGTCAATTCCTCGCAGCGACAGCGTTGGGCCCTTTTCGTTCCCTTCACCGGTATGGTTATAGACAACATCCAGAATGACTTCGATGCCAGCTTCATGCAGCCGTTTGACCATACTGCGAAAATCGTCCAGCACGGCATCTGGAGTCACCGCAGACGAATAGCCCGGTTCGGGAGCAAAAAACGAGAGCGTGTTATAGCCCCAGTAATTACTCAGTCCGTGCGCCACCAGATGCCTGTCGTCCACGTGCGCGTGAACGGGCATCAGTTCCACAGCCGTCACGCCCAGCTTCTTCAGGTGCTCGATCGATGCGTGTGAAGCCAGTCCGGCATAGGTACCTCGAAGCGGCTCCGGAACTCCCGGATGCTTCAATGTCTGGCCCCGAACATGCGTTTCATAGATCAGGGTTTGATGCCATGGAGTTCGAGGCGGTCGATCATCACCCCAACGAAAGCGGGAATCGACAACAACGGCCAGCGGGGCGCACCACGCATTGTCCCGCTCATCCATGGTTAGATCATCTTCCCCGAAGCGATAAGCAAACATGGAATCCGACCAGCCGATCTCGCGTCCAATCGCGCGCGCATACGGATCGAGAACCACTTTGTGCGGATTGAAGCGATGGCCCGCACCCGGATCCCATGGGCCGTGGACACGATAACCGTAGAGCTGTCCGGGTCGCGCATCCGGAAGATACACATGCCAGACGCCGTCAGTCTGCTCCTTCAGTTCAACAGACAACACTTCATGACGGTCCTCGGATTTGTCAAACAGGCACAGGACCACCTTGACGGCGTGCTCTGAAAACAAGGCAAAATTCACACCTCCGCCATCCCAGGTGGCGCCCAGTGGATTGGGACGCCCTGGCCATATGCGGAAGTCAGAAAAATTCCGAGGTTGGGCAGGATTCATAGTGGCACCAGCAGAGGCTGTGTTCGAAGGATCCAGGAATGACGACGAGTGTTTTCGGTGAGTCTGTTCCGAATTCATTGTCTTTGCGGGCTGTAGCGGCTGTAACGATCCACAGGGGACGGAGGTGTTTGTTTAAGCACCTGTAGCCGATTGGACCGACGGAAGCCCCCCCGGCTGTGACCGATACCAAGCATAGCAGTGTGGCCTTGCGCACTGCCAGAAAAAGTCCGATGACACCAGTTTTACGGAATTCCTCGTCTTTTCTGAAATGTCCAGGTTGGTCGGAATTCTGTTTGACACTGTTTTCTTCGGAGTTTCTTATAAGGGGTTTAGTGAAACCGGGAAATTCAGGCAGGATTTCCCGCGATACCAAACAAACAGATGAGTAGATTTGGGTTCTCGTGTCCTGCGGGGTGGGAAAGTCAGTCCGGCTCAGTTTGCCGGGGGATAAGCGTGTATTTTCAAGTCAGGTCGATTCCCGTGGACGCGTTCTGGTGTCACAGAAACAATCAGGGGCGTGGGCTGGTACTGACTGCAGAATGCGGATAGGTTTGCGAACTGCCCGCGTTTTCCGAAGTCCGGTTGTCAAAAGGCGTTGACGTCACATGATGCTGAATCTCTTTAAGGTGCTGGCTGTCTTCGTGGCCATAATTTCGGTCACGACGATGGGGATTGCCTTGTCCACGTTCATAGTCGCTCCGGATTTGCGAGCGGAAATGAATACTGTGGCGATGCAAAATTACACATTCGAGAAAACATCCGGAGAAAACCCTCAGTGGACCGTGACGCGACGGTTTTCCGTCAATGCACAGGCCCCCGATGAACGTGGTTCTGTGGGAACATTTCCCACCGGCTACGACGCGCTGATCAAGGCCCATCAGGACCTGCGTCAGCAGTTGTCCAACCGCACAAATGAAATGACCACCGAAACAACGCGGCTGACTACTGAAGTGACAAAGTTCACGGCAAATCAACAGATCGATACTGTCGCTGTGAAGCAGCGGATTGAAAAATTGAAAACACAGGCTGACGCGATGGCAGCCGTTGTGCAGCAGAAGTCCGACGAGCTTCAGGCGATGTCGGTCAAATCACGGGAAATTCGCGACGAAACGGCAGAACGTCGCACGGACGTGCTGCGATTGCGTCACGAACTTGAAGAACTACGCACTGATCTGTTCCGCCTGACAGCCATTCGTCGTGATTTGACGGACCGGGTGTTGCGTCTGGAAATTGAAAATCAGGAACTGCAGGATCGGAATACCCAGCTTAACACTGGGGCTGCGAATCCCGCACCAGTTTCCTCACAGGAATAGTTTTGGCAGTCGTTGCGTTTGTCAGCAATGGCGATGTGCCGCAGCGGAATCAGAGAATACCGCACAGAGACAGGCCTGCAGAGTTCGAAAAAACTGATAGTAACATCCTTCTGACTACGGGTGTGTCCGGAGCACCTCAATGAACAATGTTGTCGCGAAAACCCTTCTCGTCCTGCAGCTGGTTTTAAGCCTCTGCTTCATGTGCTTTGCTGGAGCGGTCTACACGTTCCAGAAAGGCTGGCGAGACAAGGCAGAGGCCTCTGCAAAGCAGGTCGTGGATCTGCAGAGAAACGTCGCCGAGCAGCAGGCGTTCCGCGCCAGCGACAGGTCTACGTTTGACACCGACCTGAAAGGCGAAAAAGACCGCGCTGATCAGGCTGAGGCTCGGATCGGAGGACTTGATGTCGACCTGCAGCAGGCACGGGCCAGCCTGGCCTCGGCAGAACAGGAACGTGACAAGTATCAGGCCGATCTGCTTGTCGCTCAGCAGGAAGCAGAGGCCAGAATTGCCGAAACGACCCTGTCACGCAGCGAAATTAAGGCCCTCCGTGACCAGCTGAATTCCGGACTTGCCCAGAGAAGAACACTGGAAGACCAGAATCTTGATCGTCAGGGAAAAATCGATGAATCGACCGAACGAGAACAGCAAATGCTGAAGGAAATCGGTCGCCTGCGTGATCTGTGCAGGGTCAACAGAATTGATCCAAGCGAACAGTATGCCGGTGCGGTTCCGGCCGCGATCGAGAAGGTCGACGGAGTTGTTCGACAGTCTAAGAAGAATGCATCTCGCAGTTCGGAACTGGTTGAAATTTCCATCGGAAGTGATGACCGGATCGAGAAGAAAATGCGGCTAATCGTTTACCGCGGAAGCCGATTCATCTGTGAAATAGAGATCACCGATGTGTATCCTGACATGTCTGTCGGACGGGTGATTGAAGAAACACGTAACGGTGCCATCGAGCGAGGCGACAATGTCACAACAAAACTCTGATCCAACCATTTATGACGGACTGATCTTTGTCTCTCTGGGAGCCACCATTGTCGGAATCGTCTTCTGGATTCTGACGCTCAACGCCTACGGCTGGACTTCGGGCTGATGCTGTTCGTCAATGCTCTCTGGATTTCCAGAGAGCAGTCGACTGCATCAAACATCAGGACGGACTCGCAGACTTTCAGGATCACCTGGACGAATATGAACGTTTGAAACGGGCAATGGCAGAAGACTCGAAGTCCTGCGATCTGATCCCCGCGTTCTGTTTGAGTATTCCTGAAAGAAACCATTACACTGAACGGCTCTGACACCTTGTGTCAGTGCCGTTTTTTGTTTTGGTACTTCGGGGTTGGTTATGGTCTCTTCAAAATCGTTTTCGCTGTGGCGGCATTATGCCGTGCTCCTGTGTGCTGCGTTGCTATGCGCCACAAGTTCAGAAATCCCGTCGTCCTCAGGCCAGGAGGCCTACCAGCCGCCGATTGCGGCAGCATCCGGCGACGCAGAACTGGCAATCGGCGGCTTTGTCATTCCGCAGGGTATGACCGGCACCCTTGTGGCGGCTGAACCGCTGCTGGCCAACCCTGTCGCGTTCACAGTGACCGCCGATGGCCGGATTTTTGTCTGCGAAACCTTCCGCCAGGAAAAAGGCGTCGAAGACAATCGCAGCCATATGAACTGGCTGGAAAATGACCTGCAGCTTGAGTCTGTGGAAGAACGCGAAGCGATGTTTCGCAGGTTCATGGGTGAGCAGGTTTCCGCATGGGGTATCGAACATGACCGCATTCGTCTGCTGCAGGATACCAATCAGGACGGCCTCTACGAGAAAGACAGCGTCTTTGCAGACGGATTCAGCGAACTGGTCGACGGAACTGGTGCAGGTATTGTGGAGCATGAGGGAAACATTTACTACACCTGCATTCCGAAACTGTGGAGCCTGAAAGACAGTAATGGCGATGGAGTTGCCGAACAGAAACAGGCCCTGCATCACGGCTACGGTGTACGAGTCGCCTTCCGGGGCCATGACCTGCATGGTCTGACCGTCGGACCAGACGGACGACTTTACTTCAGCATCGGTGACCGCGGCTACAATGTCATCTCCCGCGAAGGCACGCGACTGAAGCGAGTCGACACCGGGGCGGTGTTTCGATGTGACCCGGATGGAAGTCATCTGGAAGTCTTTGCCTACGGACTTCGTAATCCCCAGGAACTGGTATTTGATGACCATGGCAATCTGTTCACCGGGGACAACAACAGCGACAGCGGCGACCAGGCACGCTGGGTCTATGTCGTAAAGGGTGGTGACACCGGATGGAGAATGTATTTCCAGTACCTGGACGATCGCGGACCATGGAACCGGGAAAAAATCTGGCGTCCATGGCAATTTGATGAGGAAACCAGTGCGGTCCAGCCGGCATCGATTCTGCCACCGGTCGTTAACCTTGCGGATGGGCCTTCAGGACTGACCTTTTATCCCGGCGTGGGACTGTCTGACAGATACCGCAACCATTTCTTCCTTGCCGATTTTCGCGGGGCTTCGGGCAATAGTGGAATTCGAAGCTTCGCGGTCACTCCTCAGGGCGCTTCTTTCCAGCTCGAGGATTCCCATCAGTTCCTGTGGTCAATTCTCGCCACCGATGTCGATTTTGCACCGGACGGAAGTCTGCTGGTCAGCGACTGGGTGAATGGCTGGAATGGCGAAGGCAAGGGCCGGCTGTATCGATTTTCTGACAAGGCCGCACAGCTGTCATCCAATGCAGCGCAGTCTGCATCTCTGCTGGCGATTGGTGTCACATCAGTCGCCGATGCGGACCTTGTGACTCGTTTGTCCCATGCCGATCGCCGTGTCCGCCAGCAGGCTCAGTTCGAACTGGTTCGGCGAAAGTCTGTGGATCAGCTGCACGCAGCCGCAAAATCCACGGACAGCGAAGTCGTCGCCCGGCACGGTTTGTGGGGTGCATGGCAACTTGGTCTGGTGTCACAGGAAGACGCCATCAGGACATCAGGCCTGATTCTGGATCTCTTACGCAGCTCATCGACCGGAGTGTCGTCAGAACACACCAGCCAGGCACTGAGAATTCTGGATGACATCTGGTCACGGCACGATTTCACGTCGTTGCCCGAAACACTGCGTTCAGAGCTGTTGATTGCCAGTGCGCGGTTTCTGGAAGTCAAAGACCTGCGTGTGGCGGGATTTGCGGCCGCGGCCATTGGTCGGTTAGGAACAGCAGATCAGGCCATCCTGTTACTCAGCGTCCTGGATCGCATGAACAACATGGACCCTGTTGCTCGTCATCAGACGGTGATGGGGCTGACTGCTCTGGCGGAACGAACGCCGGGACTGCTGCAGTCGCTGACTGAACATTCCGGTTCTGCTGGGCGGCTGGGACTGGTACTGGCACTGCGGAGACAGGGCGCAGCAGAAGTTTCTCTGTTCCTGAGGGATTCAGATGCACTGGTGGTTGCCGAGGCCGCAAGGGCGATCAATGACGAACCGATCGAAGCAGCTCAGGGCGCCCTGGCAGACCTGCTGACCACGCCAGGCCTTGACGATAACACACTGCGTCGCGCGATGAACGCAGCATGGCGACGGGGACTTGCTGCTGATGCATCGGCCGTCGCCGCCGTCGCGGCAGCAGGAGATCGCGCGACAGACATCCGAGTCGTGGCGGCCGACCTGCTGAGAACATGGAACAAAACGACGTCGCTGGATACAGTCACGGGGCGCTGGAGACCACTTCCCCAGAGAGACGTTCCAGGACTTCGTCAGGCCATCAGACCTTATCTTCCAGCGATGCTGTCCGGACCAGAGAACCTGCAGAGAAAGGCCGTCGAAACCGCCACTTCACTTGGAATAAGCGACATGATTCCCGCACTGGAATCCATGCTATCAGACGCCCAGGCGGAAGACCGTCTTCGCCTTGCCGCCTTTCGGGCTCTTGCAACGCTTTCCAGGGACGTTGATGCCGTCATGGCACAGGGGCTTGCCGACAGCGCCGAACCAATCCGACTGGCGGCGCTGGAGCTGCTGGCAACCCGAAAACCGGACGCGTCGATTGCAGAACTTCAGCAGCTGCTGGACTCCGGAAGCCTGAGAGCTCAGCAGACAGCACTGCGATTATTGGGACAGATTTCCGGCCCCCGATCAGAGGCCGCTCTGAAAGGTGCGTTCGCATCTCTTGAAAAGGGCACGCTGCCCGTCGGTGCGATACTCGATCTGCTGATGTCCGCTGAAAAGAGCAAGTCTGATGTGTTGTCGGCCCTGGCCTCCGAATTCCGCAGTAGACAGGCAGAAAGATCGCTGGTGACGGAACGATGGAGTGACTGTCTTGAGGGCGGCGACTTAGAAAAGGGTCGCGAGCTGTTCTTCGGACGCGGCGCGGCCTCCTGCCGACGATGCCACAAAGTGGGATCAAATGGCGGAGAGGTGGGGCCGGCTTTGACAAAGATCGGCAAAGAAAAGGATCGAGCGTATCTGCTGGAAGCCATCGTAGATCCCAACGCGAAAATTGCGAAGGGCTTTGAAACTGTCATTCTGGTCACGACCGACGGCCGCGTGCATTCCGGAATCCTGCGAACTGAGGACGCGGAACGCATTCAGATTATGACCCCGACAGGCGCTCTGGAGACACTGACTAAGGCCGACATCGAGGAACGTGCCAATGGCCAGTCCGGAATGCCTCAGGATTTGCTGAAGAATCTTTCTCGAGCAGATGTTCGCGATCTTGTGGCCTACCTGGCAACATTGCAGGAGGAGCCTGCCGCAGGGCACTAACGGTGTCCGAAGGCTGTGCGGACCTGAGATCAGAATAGCCCTTTTGCGGCAGACAGTTCCGGGTAGTTTCAGCGACTTCCCGGGGCGTCTGCAGTCCGCGGCAAAGTGCCGCGGACTTTTAGTGCCATATGTGCCTTCAAATTGAAACTCAGAAGGCAGAGCCAGCGATGATGGCCTGCCCGGCGTCTGCAGCTTTCACTTTCGCGGGCATTTTCGCAACTGATATCCGGTGCCAGCCTTGACCACTTCCAGCAGCACTCCCTGAAGTTTGGAACACAGTCGTGTGGAATGCCGTTCCAGGCTGAATGGAGTGGTAGCCCGATCGACATCCAGAAAGGCCTGTTGTCCCAGACGATGTTCCGGAGCCCGCCAAAAGGCAAGGAACATGGGTACCATTGAGGACCCACGGAGTGTCAGGCTTCCATCTCCATCGGTCAGCACCAGCACTTCATCGCCGGCCAGTTCAATCGAGGTCTTCAGCAGATCGCTGCGCAGCGGCGTCTTTAACTGACGCTGCTGAAAACGACTCCATCGTTCGAACTCGTCAACGTTCGTTTTCAGCTCTTCAAGATGCGTCATCGGAAGATCAATTGCACCTGTCTCATCAGCATCGCGCAGTCTATCCAGGAAGTCGATGACCAGCCGACAATCGAGCGGGCTTTCTGATGTCATTCGACGATACTCGTTGATCGCCGCCTCCAGAGGCTCCATGAACGCCAGGATTACAGAGGCATGGTCGGTAGTCAGTCGCAGAACCCGCCCTCGAGACGCACCCGCCTTCGCGGACTGCTCTGTTCCGTGACTTCGAAGTTCTGAATTCAGACGTTTAATCTCTATCAGCAGCGGCTGCGGATGATCGACCCAGCATTCCGCCTGAAGTCTGATATCTCGCTTTGACATGGGGCTTCCTGTATCTCCGTACGCCGTTTCTGATCACCGGCAGCGTTAGTCACCCGAGCAAAAAGCTCGAGGAATGTGCCGATCTCAGACGGACCTTAGAATATCCTGAACCACGTTACCGTGAATGTCGGTGAGTCGGAAGTCTCGGCCCTGGAATTTGTACGTCAGCCGTTCATGATTGACACCCAGGGTGTGCAGGATCGTGGCATTGAGATCATGAATATGCACGGGCTTGTCAACGACGTTGTAACTGAAGTCATCGGTTTCGCCGTATACCTGACCACCTTTAATTCCACCACCAGCCATCCACATTGTGAAATTGCGAGGATGATGGTCGCGGCCATAGTTGTCTTTGGAAAGCGATCCCTGACTGTAAACCGTGCGTCCGAATTCGCCGCCCCAGATGACCAGGGTGTCGTCCAGCATTCCACGCTGCTTCAGGTCTTTGATCAGCGCGGCACTGGGGCGATCGGTTGCCGGAGCCAGTTGGCGGATTGAGCCTGGAAGCCCACCGTGGTGGTCCCATCCACGAAGGAAGACCTGCGTAAACGGCACGCCACGCTCAGCCAGACGGCGAGCCAGCAGACAGTTGTAGGCATAAGTTCCCGGTTCCTTCACTTCTGGGCCGTACATATCCAGTACAGATTGCGGTTCGTCAGAAATATCCGTCAGATCCGGCACCGACGTCTGCATCCGGAAGGCCATTTCATACTGTGCAATCCGTGAGGAAATCTCGGGGTCACCCACGGTCTGCAAACGATCCTGATTCAGTTCGGAAAGCCCATCCAGCATTCGACGACGCGTTTGACGATCCACACCATTGGGGTTGGACAGGTACAGAACAGGGTCACCGGCGGAACGCAGTGCCACACCGGCATGACGCGTGGAGAGAAATCCACTGCCCCACAGTCTTGAAAACAGTGCCTGAGTCTGAGCACCTCCCGGAATTCGGGAATGCAGCACCACGAAGGCTGGCAAGTCCTGATTGGGGCTTCCCAGACCATACGAGAGCCATGCGCCCATGCTGGGGCGTCCCGGAAGCTGGCTGCCGGTCTGAATGTAGGTAATCGCCGGGTCGTGATTGATGGCTTCTGTGTGCACCGTTTTGACGATGCAGATGTCGTCCACAATGGAGGCGATGTTCGGCAGCAGCTCGCTGATCCACGCCCCCTGTTCGCCATGTCGGGCAAACTTGAAGACTGACGGAGCGCACGGCAGGCGACTTTGCCCTGAGGTCATGGTTGTGATGCGCTGGCCGTTGCGCACACTTTCCGGAAGATCCTTATCAAAAAAGTCGGCTAGCTTGGGCTTGTAATCGTACAGATCCAGCTGCGATGGTGCGTCGGCCATGAACAACCAAATGACCCGTTTGGCGGTAGGTCGGTGATGCAGCACCGGCAGGGCAACTGATGACTCGGCGCCCATCAGAGCAGGATTCAGCAGCGATGCGAGCGCGGCAGTTCCGATGCCAGCGGCTGTGCGACCAAAAAAGTATCGACGCGTCTGCTGCTGGATAAAATCAGAGACAGGATTCATGGGGGTCACTTTCCTTGTCAATTGTCAAACTGGAACCATAGCGGCTGTCAGCGGACTCTGCCTGAAAACCTGCATTCTGTGTTCACGGCGAGCCGTTAATGCTATCGGATTGGCAGTACTGCGAAAACTGGTGGGGAAAAACGCGGAGGAAAAATTCAGACTTTAGTCGCCCTTCTCTGCTGCAGAGTCGGGCGACTGTGTCGTTATGCAAGGCCTTGGGAACGATATTGCAGAGAACTCTTTGCAACGCTGATCAGACCTCGGAAATCGGAGCAGCCACCGATTCATCTACTGGCATTTCCTCAGTGATTGTGCGATCTCGAAGCATTGCGATTCGACCGGTGCGAACCATTTCCAGAATGCCAAATTCCCGCATGCGATCGACAAACGCTTCAATCTTGTTTTCACGTCCTGAAATTTCGATCATCACGTGGCAGGCACCGACATCGACAATCCGTCCACGAAAGATGTCAACCAGCTCACGGATCTCGCCACGACGGCCATTTTCTGTGCTGACCTTGATCAGCATCAAATCACGTTCCACATAGTCCTGACCAGAGAAATCCTGAACCTTGACCACAGTGATGATCTTGGACAGTTGCTTCCGCACCTGATCCAGTGTCTTTTCGTTGCCGTTCACCACAAACGTAATGCGGGAAAACTCGGGGTTTTCCGTGGCGCCAACCGCGAGGCTGTCAATGTTGAACGCTCGCGAAGCAAGCATTCCGGAAATATGAGCCAGAACGCCTGGCTGATTCATGACGAGTGCCGACAGGACATGTTTCATGGGTACAAACACTTTCAGCCAACAACAGAAAACCCACAGTGCTGCCTGAAAAGGACATGCATTCAGACAACCGTGGAACGTTATAACGTGGAACGGTGAGACACATCGGTCGATTTCCGCAGAGCAAAACACCTCGGTGGATCGCAGAAAAGCAGAAATCGGGATGTCCGGTTAGTTTACGGCGAAAAGTCTTACCTGACAACCACCGAGTTCACTGCGGAACTCCGTATGTGCCGCTGTAACCAGCGCAATCCCCAAAATCGGAACGCTCAGACGCGATTTCTCATTCTCAGTGTTTTCAGGGGTTCTGCGTGCTGCAATCGGCCCTGGTGCCCGTGCCGGCACAATTTTACGGTCCCGTAGCACAAATCGGTACCAGGAACTGCAGCTGTGACTCCCGTTTGCTGCCCATTGGAATTTCCGGAAGCGGCCCCTTGCGACGTCCACTGCAATAGCGTCCACTGGGCCAGCATCAAAAACCTCCATGCAGGGAACCAGTAAGTACGCGATCGAGTGGCGATTCACAGGCCTCCAGGCCACGTTCATTCCGCCTGAATCAATAGTCCGGAGCCATTCAGGCAATTGACCAGTGTTTCCTGGGTGCGTTATGATGACGCGGTCCATCCCACACGTCTCTGTTCCGATTGCCTGCCAGCTTTTCAAAGACAAAGACCATTCCCTGCGGTTTTCCTCTTCACACCGAACCACAGCATCCCATAACGCGGGACACTGAATGGGCGGATGGGGGCGTTCATGTGGCATCGGAATCTCAAAATGCTTCAGTGGAACAGGCCCCTGATCGACAGGCGGCCCGTGATCCGCAGGTCCTCTCTGGCTACGGCAGCATTTCTGTCTGTTCTCACGGCACTTTGGCTGGGATTGTGTAGTCCATTTGTGCTAGCCGGGGAAAATACTGACCGTCATTACAGCGAACGTATCCGGCCGATTTTTCGAGAGCGATGCGTCTCGTGTCACGGGGCCTTAAAACAGGAAGGCGGCTTGCGGCTGGATGCCGTAGCTTTGATGCATCAGGGAGGCAGTTCCGGTCCGGCATTTGTTGCCTCAGACCCGGATTCCAGTGCTTTGATACATCGCGTGACGGCCACTGATGACAGTCAGCGGATGCCGCCTGAAGGCACGCCACTGACAGGCGATCAGGTGCAGTTGCTGCGGGACTGGATTGCGTCCGGGGCTGCCGCTCCGTCTGATGAGGTGCCCGACGAAGATCCTCGGAACCACTGGGCGTTTCGCATTCCGGAACGTTCCGCTATTCCCTGGGAACAGGCGGGCATGGTTGCGAACGCAGGGCATCCCATCGATGCTTTTCTGGAATCCGCTCGACGTCGTTCCGGCATCACGGCGATGCCACCGACGGATCGGGCGACACTGCTGCGACGTGTCACGCTGGATCTGACAGGGCTGCCGCCTTCCGGAGAAGATCTGGAAGCCTTCCTGAAAGACTCATCATCGTCCGCCTGGAATAGCGTCGTCGATCGGCTGCTGAATTCCCCGCAATACGGCGAACGCTGGGGCCGACACTGGATGGATGTCTGGCGGTACAGTGACTGGTACGGGCGACGTTCAGTACCTGACGTCATGAACAGTTACCCCATGGTCTGGCGCTGGCGCGACTGGATTGTGAATTCGCTGAACGAAGACAAACCCTACGACCAGATGATTCAGGAAATGCTGGCCGCAGACGAAGTGACACCGGATGACCATACCAAAACAGTCGCCACGGGTTATCTGGTCCGCAGCTGGTTCAAATGGAATTATGAGACCTGGAAGAAAGACCTTGTCGAACACACCGGAAAAGCGTTTCTTGGCCTGACGCTCAACTGCTGTCAGTGCCACGATCACAAATATGATCCGCTGTCGCAGGAAGAGTACTTTCGCTTCCGGGCATTTTTTGAGCCCCTGGAACTGCGACACGATCGCTTTCCCGGTGAAAAAGATCCTGGCCCGTTCGTCAAGTATGTGTATGCCAATTCCTACGGGCCCATCAGTTCCGGAATGGTTCGTGTGTTTGATGAATATCTGGACGCTGAAACATTCCAGTTTTCAAAGGGCGATTCCCGACTGAAAATCGAAGGCAAACCGCCCGTGAAACCCGGGGCCCCGGCGATCCTGCAGGGCGATTCCCTTCAGACCAGCCGGCTGCTGCTGCCCATCACGGCCGCCTATCCCGGAATGAAGCCCTTCGTCCGCGAAGAAGAACGAAGTCGCCGTGAAGCCGAACGCCTCGCCGCCACGAAAGCCCTCGAAACCACGCGACAGTCCCTTGCCGCTGAACCACCTGAATTGCTTCAGGAACTTCAGGCGGCCACCGACGCCTTCCAATCAGCCCGGAACAAGGCTCTCGCACTGGTGCAGACAAACCTCGTGACAGCCAGGACCAGTATCCTTCAGGGAACTCAGTCGCTGGTCTTTGATGCCAAATCCGGCCGCAGAGCCCTGTCGCACAGTCTTCCCGGGATTGATTCCCTCGGAGACGACGGCACCGTGTCGTTTCTGCTGAAGATTGTGAAGGACGCCCACACGAATCTGCAACTGGGCCTGGACATCGCCAGGGGAGCCACTGGCGGGTATGTCGGGTTCGAAGGCGGAAATATTCGAACCTATCAGCCAGGAACTTTTCAGGAGTTCACGGCCGGAAGGTACGATCTGGCCGCGGGACAGCAGACCTTTCAAGTGATCATGTCGCTCGACCTCGCACACAATCGGTTTCTGCTGACGGTAAAGTCCCTGTCCGATCACAAGGTCCTGGTCGACAGAGTTCCGGCCGCAACGAATGGCTGGAGTCCGGTGGCCAATGGCAAACGGGGATTGTTCATTGATGCCCGACCGGGAACGGAAGCCATCTACGACGCGTTGACATTTTCCAAAGCCGACGGCACGGCTCTGCTGACGTTCGACTTTGAATCGCTGCTGCTGAATGACGGTCAGGAAATTGTCCTGGCGCCTGTCACGCCGGGAAGTGCTCCGTGGATGCCAACCAGCTTCTGCCAGGCCCCGGCAACGTCCCTGGTGACATCGGCGATCTCCCTGAATCCGCAGGTGAAAGACGCGGCGACCCGACTGACAGCCGCTCGCCATGCCCTGCGGTTACCGCAACTTCGCGTGGAAGCCGCGGAGCTGCGACTGAAAGCGGCCGAAGCGGAACTTCAGAGCCTGCAGTGCCGCATCAACGCCGACGATCTGCGTTACTCCACCGGTCGTCTTGCAGAAGACAGAAAAGCAGAACCGGCCGTGCAAGCTGTGATCGAAGGCGCCATCCATGCTGAGCGGAACGCGGCCGTCGCGGGGGCCCACGCCCGTCTGACCGCAGCGGACTGCGCAGTCGCGGACGCGGAATTACGACTGTTTGCCGGCGAAAAGGCATTAGACACAGCCGCCGTGGAATTAGCGGCAAAGGATCTGCAGAACGCAAAGACACAGCAAACCACCGCAAGCGGCGCACTGACCGCCGCCCAGACCGCTCCGGCAGCCGAAACCACTGAGTACACGCCGCTGTCTCCACAGTATTTGCAGGAAAGTTCCGGTCGACGTTCTGTTCTGGCCAGCTGGATTGCGGATGAACGAAATCCACTCACGGCACGAGTTGCTGTCAACCACATCTGGCTGAGGCACACGGGACAGGCGTTCGTCGAGACCACACATGACTTCGGACGCAACGGAAGCCGTCCGACTCATCCGGAATTGCTGGACTGGCTGGCGGTCGAATTGATGGAACATGGCTGGTCCATGAAACATCTGCACCGACTGATTGTCACAAGTCAGTTCTATCAACTCACCAGTCTGCAGCGCCGTTCCGCCGGGCCATTAACGCCGGAACAACGGGACTCAGAATCGCGGGATCCGGACAATCGTCTGCTCTGGAAGTTTCCCGAATCGCGGATGCAGGCCGAAGTCGTCCGGGACAGTCTGCTGGCGGCCGCTGGCGAACTGGACACAACCCTGGGCGGCCCGGAGATCGATCATCGGGAAGGCCTGAAATCCCGCCGTCGCAGCCTGTACTTCGCCCATCATGGCGAAGAAAAAATGGAGTTTCTGGAACTGTTTGACGCCGCCAACGCCTGTGACTGTTATCGCCGAACATCCTCTGTTCAGCCACAGCAGGCACTGGCCCTGACCAACAGTGAATTAACCGGAACGCTCAGCCGCGCACTCGCCGGCAAACTCTGGCAACGTTCCCTGTCGACCGCCGAACCAGCGTCTCGATTTGTGCAACTGAGTTTTCTGCAGATTCTGAATCGGTACCCGACCCCTCAGGAGCTGCAGGCGTCCATCGATTTTCTGCAGACACAGTCAAAGCGACTGGCGGAAGCCGGACAGGCCGCTGCGGGTGCCGACAGTGTCAGTGAGCCGGACACGCGAGCCCGGGAGAACCTGGTCCATGCGTTGATGAATCATAATGATTTTGTGACGGTGAGGTAATTCCGATGGCACGACAGCATTCTACTTTCTGTGGCCGAACTCGCCGCGGATTTCTCGGCAATGCCGGGCTGGGGTTTGGCGGCATTGTCCTGAATTCCATGCTGCACAGTGACGGACGGATCGCAGCTGCAGATACCGTCGCGCATGGACGGCCCGATGGCCGTGCAAATTTTCCGGCGAAGGCCAAAAATGTGATCTGGATCTTCCTGTCAGGAGGCGTCAGTCACATGGAAACCTTTGATCCCAAACCCCTGCTCAACACCTTCAGCGGAAAAACCTACGACGAAACCACGCTGCCGAATCCTCAGAAGCTGCCGGTCTATCTGGAGAGATCCCGATCCGTTGTGGGCATCGAGCGTGAACTGCACTCTCGAATCTTTCCCCTGCAGGTGGGTTCGCGAAAGTACGGCCAGACCGGGCTGGATGTCAGCGACTGGCTGCCGCATTTAAGTACGTGTGCTGACGATCTGGCCGTTGTGAGATCCATGTGGACCACCGACAACGATCATGCCGCAGAATTTCAAATGCACACCGGACGTCACAAACTGGACACCCCTGAACCCGTGATCGGCTCATGGATTCATTACGGGCTGGGAACGCTGAATGAAAACCTGCCGCAGTTTGTGTTTCTGGGTGAGTTTCGCGATCCGCGTGTGAAGGAAAACTTCGACGCACACTATTTGGGCCCCACATACGGCGGCGTGCAACTCCACCTCGACCCGGCGAATCCGCTGTCGTTTGGACGCAGGCCGGCCACTGTCAGTGCAGTGGAGCAGCGGGGAGAATTTGAATTTCTGCAGACACTGAATCGCATGACAGCGGATGAATTCCCCGGGGATGCCCAGCTTCAGGCACGCATCAATTCCTACGAGCTCGCCTTTCGCATGCAGCAGTCCGTCCCGGAAACACTGAACCTTGCCGAAGAAACGCAGGAGACGCAGAAATTGTACGGGATTGATAATCCCACAACGGCCGTGTACGGGCAGCGATGTCTGGCCGCTCGTCGCCTGGCAGAACGCGGCGTGCGTTACACGCTGGTGTATCTCAGCGACTATGGCGAATGGGATTCGCACAGTGAACTGAAAAAGAATCATTCCAGATCCTGTGAACGCATTGACAAGCCTGTGGCCGGATTGCTGAAGGATTTGAAACGGCGGGGCATGTTTGACGACACGCTGGTTGTCTTCACCACGGAATTTGGCAGAACGCCTGGTGTTGAGTACGGCATGTTCAACAAATCGGCCACAGGCCGGGATCATCATCCGCACGGCTTTACGGTGTGGCTCGCCGGCGCAGGTATCCGGCCCGGAATCCACGGGGCCACGGACGAACTGGGCTTTCACGCCGTGGAGCATCCGCATTACGTCACCGACCTGCACGCCACCGTGTACAAACTGCTGGGCATGGACCCCCGCAGACTGGAACTCCCCGGCCGCAAGCGTCTGGAAATGGACTATGGAACTCCGATTGATCAGATTATCGCCTAGAGAATAAAAAGGGGACATTCTACTTTTCCGCGTTCACCATTCCCGCCCACCGCGCGTTCAACAAACAAACCCGGCGCTTACGCTGAGGGCTCGACAAACAAAAACAAGCAAGCCAGCCCCCCAACACCACGAGCCGCGACCGTAAGGGAGTCGGTACGATTACCCACAAACAGAGCGGAGAATAAAAAGGGGACATTCTACTTTTCCGCGTTCACCATTCCCGCCCACCGCGCGTTCAACAAACAAACCCGGCGCTTACGCTGAGGGCTCGACAAACAAAAA
>CAIQIE010000292.1 GCA_903871805.1 uncultured Planctomycetaceae bacterium
AACTGCCTGACAGTTTGCTCGCAACGCCTGCAGGGATCAAACCGCTCGTATGACACAACAACGGCAGTTTCAGCCGGTGACATCCCCAACTTTCCCAGGCACCCGCACAGCCTCCCACACGGCTTTTCTCTGGAAAATCTCCCTTTTCGCGACTCCATCCCCGTTCACGAATCAGTCTGCCTATGGAAGCACTTCCAGTATGGTCCTGTAAGAATCCAAAATTCCGCGACCGATTCCTGTTTACAGCGTCTCGGAATTATGCTACCCCAAAAATCTGGTTTCGGACGCTGCCCGCTGCAGTGCGCAAATCCTTTGCCGTTTCGCTCTCCGTCATAGACGGTATCACCGCTGGAATGCACAGTGAACGCCGGTCACCAGAAGCCAGAGACCAGCGGCGATCAGGCGGCCCGCGATTTTTTTGCCGCAGCCAGAAAATTGCCCTGCTCGTCGACGTCTTCAAAACGCAGCGACAGTCGACGTGAAATTCCAGACTCTTCCATCGTCACGCCATAAAGGACGTCCGTGACCGCCATTGTCGGCTTGCGATGGGTGATCATGATAAACTGAGTGTTCTGCTGAAAATCTCTCAGCACGTTCACGAAACGCCCAATGTTCGCGTCATCCAGCGCGGCATCCACCTCATCCAGAATACAGAAGGGACTCGAACGACTTCGAAAAATTGAGAGCAGCAGGGCCACTGCCGTCAGCGTCTTTTCACCACCACTCAGCAGTGAAATGCTTCTTAGCTCCTTCCCCGGCGGACGGGCCACCACATCAATTGAGCACTCCAGCACGTCCTCAGGATCTTCCAGAATCAGATCTGCTTCTCCGCCCCCGAATAATCGGCGAAACAATTCACGGAAATAGCCGCGGATGGTCTCGAAAGACTCCAGAAACATCCGACGGCTCTCTGTATTTATCCGCCGAACAATCTCCCGCAGTGCGTCACGAGCCGCCTCCAGATCACTTAACTGCGTGTGCAGTCGCTGAAAGCGGGTTTCCAGCTCTGTCAGATTTTCCAGACTCTCCAGACCCACATGGCCAATCTTCTTTAACTGACGACGAAGTCGCTCGATGCGCCGCTCAATATCCGCACGAACTTCCCGAAATCGCTGTGCATCGGAAATCAGTACGGCCGCCTCCTGATCAAAAGGAACGTGTTCCGCCAGTGATTCCCCGGCAGACTGCGTCTCTGCTTCAGATTCCCCGTCAGAATCACGTGACGCGTTTTTTGCAAAACCGCCTTTCGCCAGCCACAGCGCTACGGCAGATCGTCCCTGCTCAACTGCTGCCAGCACCTCAATCTGAAACTCCTCACGTATCCGCTCCGCTGTCGTGCTCAACTGGTGATCAATGCCCTGAATCTCCAGTTCCAGTTCGTGATGACGGCCCTGCTGATGACGTAACTTCTCCCGAATCTCCGTTTCCGTCACCGAAGCAGCATTCCGACGCTGTCGCAGTCTCTGCCGCCTGTCCGACGTTTCGCGGATTTCCAGTGACAGCGTCTCATCCGTCAGTGTACGTTCAGCAACCTCTGCGGTCGTGTTCAGTCTGGCCAGAGTCAGATCACGCTGACGATCTACGGCGGCCAGCAGTCGACGCTCAGCTTCAGACTGCTGCTGACGCCGCTGCTGCAAATCCTCCGTCACGCGATCATAACTTTCCTGCAGACCATGTAATCGCTCTTCCGAACGAGTCAGTTCCAGGCTGGAGGCGTTCCGATCCCGCTCGTATTGCTCCAGTTCCTGCTGCCTGTCACGCTGTAATGCGGTGTAGTCCCGAATTTGCTCCTCCAGAGACAACAGCATCTGTTCACCGGATTCCAGTGCCCGCTGAACCTCTTCGATTCTCCGCTCCTGATCCAGAAGTTGTGTCGCCAGCTGCTCCTGATCCGTTGTCAGTCGCAGCTCCCGCTTTTCACAATCCTGAAGCCTGCGCAGATGCTCGGCCATCGCGGATTCTGATTCACGACAGCTGGCAACCTGCTGATTCACTCGCAGACGAGCCGTGGACAATCGGTCGTCCGTTGTGGAAATGTCACTGCTGATGGCCCGCAGCAGCAGTTCCCGCTGAGCAATTTCATGCTCAAGACGATGCAATTCGTTTCGCAGACGCCGCAGCTCACTCTTTCTGGAAAGCAATGCCGACTCGTTGCGGACTGTTCCCGCAAACAGTGTTCCGTCAGCCTCGACCAGTTCCCCCTGCAAAGTCACAAAACGGCACTGTCCTTCAGTAGCGGCCTGCCATCTGAGCGCATCGGAAAGTGTTTCAGTGACCCAGGTGTCGGCCAGCAGATGTCCCGACAAATGCGGCATACTTTGCGGTGATCTCGCCAGTCCATCTGCCCGGCCAACAATTCCCGGCTGTCCAAACAACAGCGGGGGATGCTCGGTTTCCTGAGAAAACACAGACCGAATCACCGCACTTTCGGTGCGAGGATCAGCCCAGGCAACTCTGGCATCACCGGAAAATGCCATCGAAAGTGACTGTTCCGGAGAACTCCCCGAACGCCCACGCAGGCGATTCCGTCCCCACCAAAGATCGTCGGCACCCGCTCCATGACTCTCAGAGCCATGACGTGCCTCCCACTGCATATCCTGATTTTTGCGCAGTTCTTCCCGCAATGCTGAAACATCTCGCCCGGATTCCCCGGCAGCCTCAATGGAGATAAATCCCACGCGGTCCGTGATACGACAACGTCCGGAATTCAGATAGTCAATCAATGGCTGAAGACGCGTGACGACCAGCAACTGAGCCCGGCCGGAAAGCGCCACTTCCATCAAAGCGGCGTGCTCCATATCCACATCCAGAAGATCGGCCACACTGCCCAGAATCAGATTCCAGGGCTCTGTATCAGACTCCTCCGCCCGACGCAGAATCTCACGCACTCCAATTCCAAACCCTTCCTGACGATCCTCAAGATCTTCCAGCACCGTCCTGCGTGCCAGAAGTCCGCTGCGCTGCTCACGCAGATCTGACAGGGACTGCTGACTCTGCGTCCGTTCCCCAAGCAGCCGCTCTCGATCCGTCAGCAGACTGTCCGCATTGTTTTCCGCTTCACGCAGCCGATCCTGCGCCTGCTGTAATGCCAGCTCCAGACCATGGGTCTGCTGCACAATCTCCTGAGTCTCTGATTCCAGACGGGCTGCTTCAGCCTCCAGCTGCGTCCATCGCGCACCCGTCTGAACACAATGAGCCCGAAGCGAACTCAGTTCAGAGGACATTCCCGAATTCTGCTGCAGTTGACGCATCTGTTCCTGACGATGCTGCTCAGCCTGGTCTCTTGCAGATGACAATGCCTGTTGCAGTGCCTGAATCTCAATGTCGCCAGCTGATAATGCAGCACGGCGATGCTCAAACGCCACGTTTTCAGAAACCCGCAGGGCATCCAGATTCTGCTGGTCCCTCTCCGCTTCGGTCACACGCAGTTTTAACAGACTCTGCTGTCGCGTCAGACGCTGCAGATCCGACTGCAGCTCCACTTCCCGACTCAGCTGATGTCGAACTGTGGTCTCAAGACTGGCCAGCCGACTGCGGAGATCTCCACGACGTCGCTCCTGGTCCCTCAACACATCGTCTACCTCCGACAACAGGCCGTCGGCGGTATTCACATCCTGAAGTGCCGTCTGCTGCTGCTCGCGAAGCACACGCAGAGAATTGTCTGACTCACCCCGCTGCAGCAGTAATGTGTCCCGCTGTGTCGACTCGCGACGGAAATCATCAGCCGCCAGTCCCACCCAGAGTGCTTCCAGTTCCCGCGATACCGACCGGAAACGCGTGGCACGCTGCGCCTGAGACCGCACAGCGTTCACCTGAGTCTCGACCTCGTCCACGAGGTCCGCCAGTCGCACCAGATTCTGCTCCACACGCTCCAGACGCTTCAATGCCTCGGTGCGCTTCTGACGCAGCCGACTGACACCAGCCGCCTCCTCAAAAATCAGCCGGCGATTAGCCGCATTTGACTGCAGAATCTGATCAACCCGCCCCTGCTCGATAATGCAGTAGGCCGCGGCGCCGGCTCCTGTTCCGACAAACAATTCCCGCACATCCTTCAGACGCGCGGTATTGCGGTTCACCAGATATTCTGAATCCCCGGACTGCCAGAGGCGACGACCAACCGATACTTCATCCATGTCCATCGGAATGAATCGGCTGCGATTGTCAAACACCAGAGTCGCTTCAGCAAACTGCGATCCGGTACGCCCCGACGACCCGTTGAAAATGACGTCCGTCATCTCCTTGCCGCGAAGACTTTTGGCACTCTGGTCCCCCAGAATCCACTTGATCGAATCCACGACGTTGCTCTTTCCGCTTCCGTTCGGTCCAACTACCCCCGTAATGCCTGCGGGGAAGTCGAAGATCGTGCGGTCCGCGAAACTCTTAAATCCAAAGAGTTCGAGCGACTTGAGCATTCCTGTGCTTTTTCCGAAGTTGTCACTGCCAGCTCATTCCGGCAGTTCATCGATCCATCAGTCTGACGTACCTTCGTCACGCTGCTTCAACCGCGAATCATACAGATTGCAGGGAACGCTGCGAGTCTGATCCTGAGACTCCGCCCGTTTCCCCGGCCATTCGTGATCAAAACCGATTGTATGTTCGGGACCCATTCAGCCCCCTGACACGATCTCACTGAGCCACGCTCTACTCCGGCTCCGGTTCCGTCAAGCCGCCAAACGGCTTACGAAAACGCCCAAACCAGCTACTCCCGGTTCCCTCGTCGGCAGCTTTCTTCTGATCTTTCGCAGGTTTTTCCCCGGTCTCGGATGTCGACTCGTCTGCATCTGAATTCAAGTCTGCCTCAGTGTCCGTTTCCGGTTCCAATTCGCCCGCATTATAACTCAGACCCCCGGCCTCACCATCTTCCCCAGCTACACCCTCTTCACCCATCCGGCTTTGCTCGCCAATCTCACTTTCCCCGTCCGTGTCGTTCTCTTCCCGGGCCGATATTGGCTCTCCGCCTTCTTCATCAGCCTCGTCTGACATTGACGCTTCCGAATTGGTAGACCGTTTTGTTTTCCCAATTGTCTTCGGTGCACTGACCGGACGGGCCGGGGCTTGCTTCTTCGAGGATTTTCCGTAAGCGTTCTCCACTGTCTGTTTTTTTGGAGCGTCCTGATTTTCAGAGGTATCAGTGCCCTCTGAATCACCGCTGTCGTCCCGGACTTCCTGACCACGCTTCGCGGACTTTCGCGACTCGTGCTCCTCAACCTTTGAAAAGTCCAGTGAAATCAGCTTTTCTTCAGATTCATTCTGTTGAACCTCTTCCTCGTCCAGCTCATCAAACATCTGTGGAATCATACGGGAATTTCCAATGCGTCGCCCGGATTCATCCGTCTCTTCAGCACCCTCCGCATTCCGCACATACAATCGCCCCGCCTGCGGCAGCCGATCGATGCCAAACTCACCCATGAAATTTCGCTGCTTGTCGGCTTCCACCAGCATCTGCACCACGTCGGGATAGGCTGCCCCCAACTCTCCACAAGTTTGAATAATGTCCGCCACTCGATTACGAACTCGATGTCTCTCCGGTTCCGAATCGAGTTCATACAGCGTGATTTCCACATCGGTGCTGCCTGGTTCCCCAATAATCCTCAGATTGCTGCCGGCATTCAGCACCACTGGCAGACGGAATGACTGATCAGCCCCGAAAACCACAATTTCCGGCGTTCGTCGACGGGCGACATGAACCATCGGCTCACCATCACTGTCAACGACGTTCATCACGAATCGATCCCGGAACGTCACCGCATTCAGAGCCGGATCATTCGGGTCCAGTTCTTTCAGAGCCCGCAGGGCCCCATAGCGTGTCTCCAGAGAATCTGCATTCATCAAATCACGCAGCGCCACAATCGCATCCGCGTCCTCACGGATGACAGACAGCGCCACAAGGGAAAAGATTCGAAATGCCGGCTGATTCTTCGCGGCGTCGTGAAGCACAGAAACGCCCGACGCATCGCCAAGGTACGCCAGAGACTGTGCAGCCTGGAACCGTACTTCAAAGTCCTCCGATTCCAGTGCGTCTTTCAGGAATGGAATCGAATCCTCTCCGAGCGCTTCCAGCTGCAGTGCTGCCATCTGGCTCTTTTCCGGCTCCATGATATTTCGAGCCAGCATCTCCATACGCATCCGGCGATTCACTTCAGACTCATTCAGAGTCAGATTGCGAATTACCTGCTGATACCGCGGAAAATTGTTGACGTACTGAGCGTGCGTTTTCAATTCAATCAACGCATCGGTCTTGGCTACGGCACACGGAATTCGCTGTCCGTATTTGTTGTATCTGTGAAATCGCTCCGACACGGCCTGCGCGACTCGATCGCTGTTGCGTGCACTCCGTTTGTCGCTGTTGAGCATAATTGTCAGATCGCGATCCACTTTCGAAATCGCGCCACCGGGAATCGTTCCCGCCATGGTCTCAGCCACTCGCTCTGTTCCGGTATCCCGCACTCCAAGAGTTGTCAGAACGGCTCCCCCGGCCACTGCATATTCCTGCGGGCGCAGCGCGGTTTTCGCATCCACAGTGTGCTCTTCAAATAACCGTGTTTCCAGCAGCCATCCGCCCTTCAGACTCTTTGCATTGCTGTTGGGAGGCAGGACAACTCGCACATCAAACCTCTGATCCTTCCGAACCATGGCCGGCAGATACGCAATGACAACCACCAATGCCGTATCACGCGAAGCCAGAATCCGGTTCGCATCCTTGACACCTCGACGAGACATCTCGGTCTGCAGCTGCGTTCGAAGCCCCGACGGTGAGGGATCTCCACCGTTTCCATTCAGCCCAGTCACCAAACCCACGCCCTTGAGCACAACCAGACTGTTTCCCTGCACACTGACATAGTCCGACAGCATCGGGGCATCCAGCCTGTTCCCGAAATCGTTATCCTCTTCCTTCTTTCGACGATTCGACTTCGCGTCCTTCTTTGGCTCCGATTTCTTCTCCGCAGACTTCGAAGGACGATCTGCCAGCATCGCCGCTCCCGGCATGCTCATCAATCCGCTCATGCAGCCACAAAGACTCATGGCCGCAAGGAGACAGAAAATGGCAGCCAGCCGTGCTGGATTGATACCGTGACTTTCCAGTCCACGAAAATCGCCAACCGGGGAAACGCAATCAGGCTGTCTGGTATCCATAAGATTTACTCCGCCATTATGCCGATGACGCGTACAGATCCGAACCCCCGCAACGGCGAGTCTTCGCTCCATAATCATCTGACAACAGGCGACTTCAGGATTCTGCGGGAACGGTGGGAAACAGCTCTGAGGCTGAAAATTGCAGACAGGACCTCGCCGCCCCTCAACGCCATAACTGGCAGAAAGGCAGTGAAGATTCCGGCAGGGTAAAGAGAGGTATTCATCCGGGTCCGCAGACCAAACATCGTGGCCGGGCACAATGTTCTTCTGCCTCACTACAGCGGAATCCGCAGCAACAAGGTCACACCAGCATCCATTTCAGAATGCTGATGCCGCACGTCATCGCAGAAACTCGAAAGCCTGCAGGTCAGAAGTCCACTGTCCCTGAGTAGAACAGCAAAAATGCAGCGACCCGTTAAGCTTCCACGAAAACCCCGCAGATTGTCAGCCTGTTGCTTCTGGAACGACCCATTCGCGACCTGATTGGAGACGTCGCGGCAGGAAAACAGAAGCGTTTTTTCAGATCCTCGGAACGGGGATGACGTTTGAGAACCCGGCTGATCTTCTCCGCGGAAATTCCCGCAGTGAGACCCTTCGATCAGGGAAAATAGACGCACATGCTTCCGTCAGTCAACGCATTTCTGTCCTTCGAAAGCTGATCAGGATACTCTGTTTGGTGCCCCCACGACTCCTTCGGCAGGAAGTGCACAGTGACTTCTGAAACGGCAGGCTTCCACCCCTCCGCCGATCTGGCTTCGGCAGTTTTCGCAGATGTGTTACAGACTGTCACTGCCGCACTGAACCGCCCACGCGACTTGTTCCTGCTACAGGCGATCTGCTGACCAGAACCCTGCACACCAAAACGTTTCCCACTGTTTCTGATACTGATACCAACGCCCCGGATTCCGGAATAGTCCACGCAACGGGATTGCCCTGAACAGCCCGTCCGTCCACAATCCCATCGGTCGGCAGCGACGCTGTGTTCTTCTTCTACTCTCTCAATATCAGCACTCTTTCAGGAGTACTCTCAAATGCGACTTGGACTGCTGGGTGGTACCTTTGACCCTGTGCATTATGGGCACCTCCTGATCGCAGAATCCTGCCGCGAGACTCTGCACCTTGACCACGTCCGTTTTCTTCCGGCAGCCCTGTCGCCGCATAAAATCGATCGCCCTGCGGCCGATGGACATGCCCGCGCTGATATGATTCAACTGGCAATCGCCGGCTGCCGTGAATTTTCCGTAGATCGACGCGAACTGCGCCGCAGCGGCCCGTCTTTCACCATCGACACGCTTCAGGAATTTCAGAAAGAGTTTCCCGATGCGGAACTCTTCCTTCTTATTGGCGCCGACTCGTTAAAAGATTTCCTCACATGGAAGAATCCACAGGAAGTCGCCCGACTCGCCACACTCGTCGCCTGCAACCGCCCCGGACTGCCCGCACTGACTATGCAGCAGATCACCGCCTGGGTTGGGCCTGAAATCGCCGCACGTGTGATCGCCGTGGAAATTCCCGGAACCGATATCTCTGCGTCAGAAATTCGCGCCCGCGCACTCAACGGAAAAAGCCTGCGGTTTCTGACCCCCAAGGCAGTCGAAGCCTTTCTTGCCCAACACCAGCTTTACTCGGGAAAACCGAAACCCATCCACGCTCAGATCTAAAGTTTCCCCACCAGAGCAATCCCGCCAACGAAGAGCAACCTCACTGGTCCTTCACTCACCTGCCGTCGCCTTCAAGAGCCCCGGGATTCTCCCCTGGCTTGTAAAAACGACTCAGATCCAAGCCCCCTTTTGTTTCCATCTCCAGAATTTTCATCTTCTGCTCAATCTTCTGCAGACGCGCCTCAAGAAACCCAGGCAACTTCTCCGTGGCATCCGCGGATGTTGTCTGCGGCACAGAGGGATAACCAAGATGTCGCTGAAGTGCGGCAAACAGGTACAGCGGATCGCGAGCAATGTTCGCACGGGCTATCCGCCCCTCCTGCTCTCCAAACAGCACCAGCCCCCGCTCTTGCGCAACTGCCCCCGAACCGGTTCGCGCCGCTGCTGAACGTCGTGTATAAAAATGTTCCGATACCTGAAAAATCAGCTCTGATAATTCACGAGTTCCCAGATTCGCGGCCAGACGACGAATCCAACTGGTCCATTCTTCGGAATACACCGGATCATCCGCCATGGCCCGTAGCCCTTCGGTATATCCCAGACGGTGCCGCGCAATGCACTCCAGCTGATAAATAAACAGACCCGCCATACGCGGCTCCGCAGCCCGATAATGCGACTCCTGTTCCAGAATCCTCAACGCAACCCGCTGTTCAAACCGCGATTCATCATCCTCCGCTCGGTTCATGACAAAGGCCTGAAACGCAGAAAAATAATGCGGCAGACGACTCATCGCCTCACTGATGCGCCCGTTGTGCATAATCTCAGCACGCAGAAAGTCAATCGCCATGGGCAATCGAGTCGTGGCGAGCAACTCCTCATGAATCGTCTGCAGAATTTCCTGCGACGGAACCCCCTCCAGTAGCCTCTCGCGATACACGCGAAAAAAATACTCCTGCTCAATATACTCTTCACGATCCAGGATAGGCCGACGCATGGGAAACATGATTCTGCGAAAAAAGTTTGCTGCCTTGATCTCCACCCCGAAGTTTCCTCAGTGCCCGACGAATTTGCAACCAGGCAGACAGCCGGCTACGGTCTACTGCCTGTCTGGACAGTCCCGTACTCCCGGAATCGCACAGGACATCGGCCCCAAAAAATCTCCGCCTGAAACTCCATTTCCTCGACAAGTGTTCCTGTCGGCGATCGCCCTGAATCTCGCCGCCCTCGCTACAACACCATCAACATTTTCTGGTGGCCCCCGGGAAGATCTCACGAAGCCTTCACTGTATCCCGAGCACATTCGCGAAAAACAACTCCAGTGCCTGGGAAGTCCGTGGCCAGATCATGATGCATTACAGGCGGAAGGCGAAAGGCGAAAGTGCCCCACAAAACGACTGAGACTGTCTGGAACGTATCAACGACCTCGTCGAACCTGAAGTACGCACCACCGCATGGCTGCATTCTTTATGGCGGCTCTCCGCAGTCGCCTGCATCTGGAATCTGACTCCGGCATCAGCACGCAGGCCAGTACGACGTTGGCAAAGATGAACCCGTCGGGGTACGAGCACAAAATTTCGGCGAAATGCAGATGACCAGAATCGCTCTGGCCCGCGAATACTACGTCGTCCTCCGCCGCGTCACAGCCAGCTCCGGCCAACGAAAAACCACTCCGCAAATGCCAGCATCCAAACTCTCAAAGAACGCAGTCCGGAACATCCTCTGTTCACACGGTCCGTCACAGCGGCACAATACCCCGCATGGAAATGCAACCAATGCAGGTGCAAAAGACCAGCACTTCAGGTTCATTGAACCCAACACCGCCCACGCTCTCAGCGAAGAAATGCGGCGTCTGACAAACAAACATTCTCGCAGGCATCCTGCCTAATCGCTCACACCAGCCTGTTTGACAACCCCGAGATCCTCACACGGCCTGCAGACACACGCCCAACACAAAGCACTGTTTCGCCTGCATCAGTAACGGCAATTGTGCACTGACGCCGCTCTACAACGACACTGCTGAGCGAATCAGGCAGACTGTCAGTCAGGCTACTGGAAACAGTTCGACTCTTAAAAAATGCCCAGCATATCGCGAGCCTCGTCCGTCATTCTCTCTGGCGTCCACGGTGGCGATAAGGTGATCGTGATACACGCCTCGTCCACGTCCTCAAGTCGCTCCAGCGCCATCTTCGCCTGCTGAACAATCTGCGGCCCCGCTGGACACGCCGGACTGGTCAGTGTCATCTCCACGGCCACCTTCCGCTCCGTCTGGTTGATTGAATACACCAGACCAAGGTCCACGATGTTGACCATCAGCTCCGGGTCAATCACCTGCCGAAGCGCTTCTATCAGTTCGGAATCCGACGACATTACTGTTTTCTTTCAGTCACAAAGAGGCCCAAACGGCACCGTCCCGTACTTCTACCCTGAAGACCCTGATCGCTTCCGTTGCCGGCATGCACAGCGCCTTCCCCGTTCTCAGATCAAATCTCGCCGCATGACGCGGACAGGCAATGCTGCAGTCACTGATTTCCCCGGTCGTCAAGGGCTGGCCGTCGTGAGTACAGACGTCTTCGATGACATGCCAGGATTCCCCCAGCCGAATCACCAACGCCGGAATGTCATCGACAAACACACTTCGGCGCTCTCCGGACTGAAGTTCGTCCGTTCCAATAACTCGTTCCATAGCCCCCATGAATTCCGCTTTCTCTGAGACTTCGCCTCAATCCGCAACCAACAACAATTTCTCTGTTTTCAGGGCCTACTGCTTTCAGGGCCTACTGCGAGATGGTCTCAAAACCCAGTTTCGACTGAACCGTTCGGCTGAGCGTCTCCCGCACAACTTCAATCGGAATACGATCATAGACGGTCTGGAAGAAACCCTCCACAATCATATGCATCGCTTCTTTCCGAGTCATGCCCCGGCTCATGCAGTAAAAAATCTGCTCACGGTCAACCTGCCCGGTGGTCGCTCCATGTGTGCATCGGACATCATCCGCTTCGATCTCCAGTCCGGGAATCGAATCACACCGCGCCGTCTCACTCAGCATCAGAGCATCACTGCGCTGATATCCGTCCGTCTGCTGAGCCACCTTGTCGACCTTAATCATCCCGCGCCAGATCACTCGGGAATCATCGCGCAATACTTCCCGATATAACAGGTCACTGTGAGTCCCCTGCTGACGATGATGCTGCTGCGTATAGTAGCTGATCTTCTGACGATCACTGGCGAATGTCACCCCGTTGACTTCTGCTGTCGATGCACGTCCGTCCAGATTGATGTCCTGATGAATATGCGCCACACGACTGCCCAGCCCCACAACCGTCCACTGGAGCGAAGCATTCGCATCAACGTTCCCAGCCTGATGGGCAAAATGCCATGTTTTTTGGTTCCAGTTCTGCAGCTGGACGTATCGCAGGCAGGCGTTACGCCCAACAATCAACTCAACACACCCAACATGCAGCCCGGCAGTTTCTGGTGTGACGGATGTCGTTTCTTCCAGCAGCGTCGCACGGGCTCCGTCTTCCAGAATAATCAGCGTATGACTGAAGTCCGCAATTCCATCCTGGCGATGAGCAATCAGACTGTGCAGTGGCAACGAAACTTCCACATTTCGAGGAACATACAGCAACGTCCCCCCGGTCCAGAAGGCTGCATGCCACGCTGCAAATCTGTCTGCGTCCACGCGAACCGCCTTCTTCAGGAAGTACGGTTCCAGCAACTCTCGATGCGATTCCAGCAGCGATTGCAAGTCCCCAAACAAGACTCCGGTCGCTGCCAGTTCTGCAGACAATCGCGATCCAGTCACGTACCCGTCCACATGGGCAATCGTGCCACCAAACTCCGTCTTATCACTCAACAGCGCCGAAACTTCTTCGGACTGCGAAGCCACCAATGCCGGACGATACTTCGCTGCGTTGAAAGCCCGCAAATCCAGTCGCTTGAATTCTTCCGGATCAAGGTCCGTTTCCAGCAGACTCTGATAAATCTCAAACGCCGCTCGCCGAGCTTCCGTCATCCACTGCGGCTCTCGCCGACTTCGCAGAAAGTTCTCAAAAACCTCCGAGTCATATCCGACTCGAAGGATGTCCGCCGTCGCTGTCGCCATCGTTCAATTCTCCGCAGGAGCCCGCCGCCCCTTTTCCTTTCAGACTTTCCCCATCCAGACGCCACTCAGACTCTTCCCAACTCGGCAGGAAGACCGCTCTGCAACCACACAGTTCCGCTGGCGATCCCTGGATCATGCCGCCCTGTACCCGCTGCGTGACTAAGACGACGCTTGATGCGTACCGACCCCGAGTGACGCCCTTTGCCGTGCCGGCAATACCGGTTGTCTCAGCCCACTGAACCTTCCATCTGAAGTTCAATCAGCCGATTCAATTCGACCGCGTACTCCATAGGAAGTTCCTTCACCAGCGGCTCGATAAACCCCGTCACAATCATCGCCGAGGCTTCCGCTTCCGTCAGCCCACGACTCATCAAATAAAACAACTGCTCCTCAGCAATCTTCGAAACACTCGCCTCGTGCTCGATCGCCACGTTCTTCTCTTCCACTTCAATGTAGGGATACGTGTCGCTGCGGCTCTCCGGATCCAGAATCAACGCGTCACAGACCACGTTCGAACGGCAATTCACCGCTCCCTTTTGGATCTTGACCAGTCCCCGATAGCTGGACCGACCTCCATTTTTGGAAATGCTCTTGCTGATGATTCGGCTGGATGTGTTGGGAGCACAATGCACCATTTTCGCTCCTGCGTCCTGATGCTGGCCTTCGCCTGCAAACGCAATCGACAGCGTCTCACCACGGGCCCCGGGTTCCATCAGCCAGATGGCCGGATACTTCATCGTCAGTTTGGATCCCAGATTGCCGTCAATCCACTCCATCAGCGAATCGCCATAGGCCATCGCCCGCTTCGTCACAAGGTTGTACACATTGTTCGACCAATTCTGAATCGTGGTGTAACGACAACGCGCTCCACGCTTCACGATGATCTCGACAACCGCCGAATGCAGACTGTCGCTGCTGTAAGTCGGTGCCGTGCAACCCTCGACGTAGTGCACCGATGCACCTTCGTCCACAATAATCAAGGTGCGCTCAAACTGCCCCATATTCTGGCTGTTGATACGGAAGTACGCCTGCAGCGGGAAATCGATCTTCACACCCTTTGGAACATAAATGAACGATCCGCCCGACCACACCGCGGAATTCAACGCCGCAAACTTGTTGTCCCCCGGCGGGATCACTTTCCCAAAGTATTCCCGAAACAAATCCGGATGCTCGTGCATCGCCGAATCCGTATCCGTGAAAATCACGCCCTGAGCAGCCAGATCTTCGCGCAGACTTCCATAAACCACTTCCGATTCGTATTGCGCCTTCACCCCTGCGAGGTACTTCTTTTCCGCTTCCGGAATTCCCAGCCGATCGTAGGTACGACGAATGTCCGCCGGAACGTCATCCCACGACTTGCCCTGCTCGTTGGCAGCCTTCATGTAGTAGTAAATGTCATCAAAATTCAAATCCGCCATCGACCCGCCCCAGTCGGGCATCGGACGCGATTCGAAAATCTCAAGTGACTTGAGACGAAACTCCCGCATCCACGCAGGCTCTTTCTTCATCTCGCTGATCTGGGTCACGATCTCTGCATCCAGCCCCTTACGGCTTTTGAATGCATAATTCTCCGTCGAATCATGAAATCCGTATTTGTAAGAGCCAAACTCAACGTCGCTTTTTGCTGGTGCTTCCGCTGACATGTGTCGTCCCCATCCTGAATATCTGAACCGATATGTTTCAGCAACAATTTTCTTCGGCGTGCAATGTGACCGTGATCCATAATCCTGCTGATTGACGAATTGCCTGATTCAATCCGAACTCAGCACCTGCCTGCTGCCGCTTTTCAAGCTGAAAAGCCGCTCCAGTTCCCCGCTATTCCGGTACCTGCCATTCCGGCTTTCCAGCATTGCGTCACCAAAGTGCCGCCCCGCAAGTTCACCGGTTTTTTCGCTGCAGGAAACCAACTTTCCTCAAGCCGTTGCGGCCTCTGCCTGGATATTCTCCGCCGCTGCCTGCGGATGACGGGCTCGCACGTCCGCATATCCATTGGCATGCAACTCGTGCGCCAGCGATGAGTCGCCGGTTTCCACGATACGTCCACCCAGCATGACGTGAGTAAACTGCGGTGGATTGAATTCCAGCAACCGCTCATGGTGCGTTATGATCAACACTCCCATCTGCGGCCCCGACAACTTTGCCAACCCCTCACTGACCACTCGTACCGCGTCACTGTCCAGACCGCTGTCCGTTTCATCAAGAATCGCAAACCGCGGCTGCAGCATCGCCAGCTGAAGAATTTCCATCCGCTTCTTCTCGCCACCTGAAAAACCTTCGTTCAGATAACGACGAGCAAACTCGTGATCCATCCCCAGCTCGGTCATCCGATCGCGAATTTCCTTTCGAAATTCACGCATCCCAATCAGCCCTTCACCCTCTTTGCGTTCCGGGTTACGGACATTGGAAACAGCATGCCGCAGAAAGTCCGCAACCTTGACCCCAGGGATTACCACCGGGTACTGAAAGGCCAGAAATAGTCCCAAACGAGCCCGCTCGTCAGCTTCCATTTCCGTGACGTTCACTCCGTCGATCTCTATCGAACCGTTCGTCACGGTGTAATTAGGATGCCCCGCGAGGGCATAGGCCAGCGTACTCTTGCCAGAGCCGTTGGGGCCCATCAATGCATGTATTTCACCCTGACGAATCTCCATTGTGACCCCGCGAAGAATCGGAGTCTCTCCTACCGATACATGGAGATCAGTGATCTTCAACAAACTATTCATAAAACAGCAGCTTCCTGTAATTAAACTTCCTCAGACAAACTCACAGTCCGTCCGGGAAAATCCTTACTTCAAGATTCAGTCAGTCACTGGCTAATATTCGCCGCATCCGCCATCACGATGACACGCAGCCACCGATACGCAGTCACCGACACCCAGCCACCACCGACAGGCACTCACCGCGCCGTTGCCGACAGTTACCAATGTCACAGAAACCATGCAGCGAACGCTCAGCCTTCAAAAACACGAGTGCCGCCCCGTCCGTATCAAGCTGACACTCTTTTCCACCTGCGACAGTTTTGCCACAGCCCAACGACCGACGCTCCCGTCATGGTCCGCTGCAAGCATCCGGTGGTGGCACACCGCCCTGCCCCAAAAACTTAAACACTCCCGCAAATCTCAAACACAACCCGCATCCAACCGGTCGTGTACCAGATCCCACCGAGAACAAACTCGACTCAGCTTCTCAGACTGACTCAGACGTTCAGAGCAGAAAAGCCAGAATGATGTGGCACTGGCAGAGAAGATTCTCCGCGAGTCACCTTGCGAGCTTTGATCTTGTCCTGAATTCGCATCAAACCTTCCAGAAGAGCCTCCGGCCGCGGCGGACAACCCGGAACGTAAACATCCACCGGAACCACAAGGTCAACACCCTTTACCACGTGATAACCATGCTTAAAGTAAGGCCCGCCACCGACAGTGCACGCGCCCATTGCAATCACATACTTCGGATCAGCCATCTGCTCGTACAGTCGCCGAACCCGACTGGCCATCTTGAAGGTCACAGTGCCCGCCACAATCATCAGATCTGCCTGGCGAGGTGTCGCGCGAAATGCACCAGCCCCAAAACGATCAAGATCGTACTTGCTGGCACCCGTCGCCATCATCTCAATCGCACAACACGCCAAACCAAAGGTCATGGGCCAAATGCTGGACTGCTGCCCCCAATTCAAGGCCTGCTCGATCGTTGTCGTGATGACATTCTCTTCAAAACGCCCTTCAATCCAGGTCATGATACATTTCTTTCGTCGGATACTGTTCAAACTGTACTAAACGGATCAGCACTGACTGAATCCCACAGCCTGCCACGGCCGCAGAAGGTGCAGTCCGAACTTTACCAGCCCCACAGACTCTTGCAATCACCGAAAAAACTTTCCGAAGTCTGAACCACTTCAAGGCCCCACAATCCGCTGAACGAAAACCCCGCCAATCCGATCATCGCGCGACCTGGGGAACGCTTAGAACCTCAAATTCGCAACATCCATGGCCATCCCGGCATCGCGAACGCACCTGCACCGGTGCCCCCAAAACCTGCTCCAAAACTTCACGCTCCACCTGACAAATTGACTCATCCACATCCGCC
>CAIQIE010000293.1 GCA_903871805.1 uncultured Planctomycetaceae bacterium
CCGAATCAGGGGTGCCAGACAATAGCCGGTGGCAAGCACCGCGCCGCCACCGGAACTTCCCCCAAAACGTCAACCAACCCCGAAGGGGTTGCAGACAACGCGGAATTGCACGAGCCACCTGCCGTCTGGCAACGCCTTCGAAGCGCAGCATCCGTCGGCCACATCGACCGACAGCAAAGAACCGACACCGGACGACTTCCGCTGTACCCCTTTGAGGCGGACCCAACATCAGGCCAATCTCCCGATTAGCCCGAGTACCCCAGTGATCGCCACTCGCGAACGCCATGGCTGCACTGGAACTCCAAAACACTTGAAAAACACTATCAGGACTCGTCAGGACCGTTAAACGATAGGTGGATGGTCTCGTATTTTTGCTCTCGCACCTGATGCGGCACCATTGCCGCCCCAAAAAAAATGAGACGACGGGCACCTTCTCACCGACGAGCGACATGCTTTCCGCTACTGGTGCACTGAAGAAATAACTTCTTTCGCGCTGTATACTTCTTTTCAAATCCGGGAGAAAAATTCCTCGCGCAGTGGAGGCAAGCCCGCTCGGCGTAGGATACAGTGTCCACTTGGAGTCTACTGAGAAGGGATTCGCACAAACATGCGTTGCTTCCCCAAAAGTCACTAGCATCGCCTCCCTTTGACAAATGGATGGCGAAGTCATTGACGTTGAAGCTTATCAAACCACCGGTTTTCACCTTGAAACAGGGCCAAAATGACACAGACTCCTTATTCTCCTCCGGGCGGGGCATTTTCGTATAATGAGAACACATTTTTTGACAATCCAGAACCGCGAGTTCCTTGCCTTTTGCTGCTGGATGTTTCCGGATCAATGGCTGGTGAGCCAATCCGGGAGATGAATGAAGGTATCAAGCTGTTCAAAGACGAACTGATGGCGGATTCGTTGACGGTCAAGCGGGCCGAGCCAGCGATTATAACCTTTGGCAATTCAGTGGATATGGTTCATGACTTCGCCACGGCCGAATCATTTTCCCCTCCGGCCCTTGTAGCCAGTGGTCTAACACCTATGGGCCACGCTGTTGACCTTGCCCTCGATAAACTTGCCGCAAGAAAAGAAGCATATCGCGAGAACGGCATCGCATATTACCGACCGTGGATCTTTCTGATTACCGACGGCGGCCCTACCGATTCGTGGCAATCAGCAGCAATGCGAGCGATAGCAGAACAGAATAAGAAAGCCTGTTCGCTATTTGCGGTGGGCGTAGACGGTGCCAATCTCGACATACTAAAGGAGTTTTCAACAAAAGCTCCGCTAAAACTAAAAGGGCTGAGATTCCGCGACCTGTTTAAATGGCTCTCCAGTTCATTGAAATCGGTATCACGTTCCATGCCGGGAGAGGACGTTGGCCTTGAAAATCCAACAACACCGAGTGGTTGGGCTTCTGTGTAGTTTGCAAAGGTAAACCGATGTGGCAATTTGTTGCTGCCAGTGTTGCAGGTACATCGCATGCGGCTGACTCAGTTCCATGTCAAGACGCAGTCAAAGTCGAATCGATTCAGGCCAACGGCAGCGACCTATTGATAGTGATCTGCTCCGATGGAGCAGGAAGTGCTACCCATGCACAGAAAGGGGCGGAAAAGGCCGTTGCTACTGGAATGGCAATTGTACATAACTATCTGAAAGTGACTGAACTCAGGAACCTTAGTCGAAGTCAAATTGAGTCCTGGTACTCAATGATTCGAGAAGCGTTGAATGATGAAGCAAGAACATTGGGAGTGGAGATTTCGGATCTCCACTGCACCCTGTTGATTGCGATTCTGAGTCGGGAACGGAGTGTCTTTGCTCAATTGGGTGATGGAGCGATGGTAATCGATCGCGGGGGAAAATTGGAGGTCGTTTTCTGGCCACAAAGTGGCGAATTCACAAACACGACTTACTTCATAACTGGGGAAGATTTTACTCAGCACCTAGAGATACAAATGATTGATGAGCTGGTCAGTCATTTTGCGGCATTCACTGATGGTATGGAGCGCCTAGTTTTGAATTTCTCAGGCAGGTGTCCTCATGAACCGTTTTTCAATCAAATGTTTGACACAGTTCGTTCCTGCAGTAACTTAACATCGCTGACTCACGACTTAATTACATTTTTAAATTCTCAGCCAGTCAACGAACGTACAGATGATGACAGGACATTGGTATTGGCAGTACGAACGACTGGCTCATTAAATCCGCAGCAGCAGTCATCGCCAGCAGTCGACGCCGTACAGCAATTGCAAAATCAGAGTTGGTAAGAGCAGATGCGAGCGACTCCAGGGGACATTCTTGCTACACCAGAAAGACGACAAATTCGTCTTGACAAAAAGATTGCTGAGGGCGGTGAGGGCTCTGTCTTCCATGTTGTCGGAGAGCCTAACCTTGTTGCCAAAAAATATCATCATACTATAGACACAAAAATTGCCGAAAAACTTAAGGCAATGACCCGGTCGGGTCAAACAAACACCGAGTTATTTAATTTTTCTGCGTGGCCCAAAGAACTTCTTCTCGATAGGTCGCATAATGGTGTTGTTGGATTTCTTATGCCAAAAATTGTTGGCTATAGAAATATCCATCAACTTTATGGACCAAAGGATCGTCAGACCTACTTCCCGGATGCCGACTGGGGATTTCTTGTACATGCGGCCTTGAATTGCAGTGTTGCTTTTGCAGGTGTCCACGCCCGAGGTCATGTTATTGGAGACGTGAATCACAGCAATGTCCTGGTGAATAACAATGCCATGGTATCCCTGATCGACTGTGATTCCATGGGAATTCGCGACGCCACAACGTGGTTTCCTTGCACCGAAGTTGGCGTTGTGGAGTTCACGGCCCCGGAACTTCAGGGATTATCACTAGCTGGGCTTGATCGAACTCAGAATCATGATCTCTTCGGACTTGCTGTCCTTATTTTTCACCTGCTGCTCCTACGGCATCCGTTCATGGGTGCTTTGCGAGTGCAATCATCAGGGGACGCCCCGGAAATTGGAAGTTCCATCGCAAATTCGGCTTTTGCTTACAGTCGCAATCGCCAAACACCACTTGTTCCAGTTCCGAATTGGCCGCTCCTCGATTGCGTTTCTCCAGAAATTTCCGCGATGTTTGAGCAAGCCTTTGAATCGCCGGCTTTGGGAACGCCCCCACAACGCCCATTTGCCAAGGCTTGGGTGAAGGGGCTCCGAAGCTTTGAAAAGTCCCTGAAGACATGTCCAAGGAACGGTGGGCATCGTTATTACTCAAGAAATAAGGATTGCCCGTGGTGCTCCATCATCTCTAGCCGAGGATATGATTTTTTTGTCACCGCCGATGCGACTCTATCGGCCTGGTCACCGTCAAAGGCCGAGATTCCCGCCCTTCTAAAAGGACTTGCAGCAGCAATCGAAATTTCAGATGACCTAAAAGCATCTGGGTCATCTTTTTGTCCGCGTCTGCCGGCGCCCTTACCATTTAGGCAACTTCAGTGCCCTATTCATCCGGGAACGCCGCCAGACGAGAACACGCGACCTCCGGGGATTAGCGAAAAGCCATCGCTTCCTATGGTTCAGCTTACACCGCCTGATCTCGTCCCCTTCCCACAAGAGCCGATGCTTAGAGATTTACCTGCCCCGAGAATGCCGAGGCGGCGCACTGTTGAGTCTCCGTGGAGATATGTATTTAAACGCCGGGTAAGCTATACATACTATTTTACTGTCTTGATTGGGCTTCCGTTTTTACTCACCCTGTTCCAAATATCTTTTCTGGCGATTTGTATACTACTTACGCTGATTGTGCCTATCGGAGTCTTTATCTTATGGAGAATGATCAGGCGATTGAACGCCGAAGAGCGGGCGGTCTATTTTACGTGGCGAGAGGAGTCCCGAAATATATGGGAAGCTCATGCAAAGCTGGTCGAGACCCATGTCGCCCATCATGAAGCGGATAAGCTACTATGGCGTGAAAAATGCGACGAAATTTTTAAGGGGAATCAAGCCAGACGAGAGGTGTATGATTTGCAACGGAAGACACTGGAGGAGGAGCGAAAGAAGAAGCAAGCCGAGTTAGAATCAGTATGGCAAGCAAATAATCGACTTGAGTTGGAGAAATGGCGTCGTCAATTGCAAGTTGAAAAGATCAACTGGATTTGAAAAAAAACCGAGTATGACAGATTGCATACAGAGTACGTCACGAGCCAAAAGCTATTCGAAAATGAGCGGGATGCTCGTCGTCTCTTGGTTGAATCGCTTACGCAGGAAGTCGAAAGCCTTGAGGCTAGCTTGAAGAACCAAGAACTCCTGGAGATGGCGCGACTGAAAAAGTCACTGTCCACGACAATTGATGCGTTTGGCCAGAAATGGACCTCTCTGCAACATCAATTCGTGGAGGAGGTTAAGGCATGCGAGAACATCACTCAACAACTAGAAGACTTTCTGCGTGTCCAGCCACTCCCGCGCGACCTGAGTGGTGTTGGCCCTGTGCTTTACAATTCTTTGATTGCAGCAGGCATCACTTCAGCTGCTGACTGCAACATGACAGATTTGCTTAATGTGCATGGGATTGGCGAGAAAAAGGCGAACGCTATAATGAATTGGGTGGATATAATTAAAAGTAGGTTCACTCCCACTAAGAATTTTGCTTCTACTCCTAAACGCCTGAGAATTAATTCTAAGTATGGGGCTCTTGCCGCCAGATTGAAGGGTGAACTTGATTCGCTGACAAGGGCCCAAGTAAATAGCCTCAATCAAACGAGGCAAGGCGTGAGTCAGAAACAGCAGGCGTTAGGTGCATTACGAAAAAAACTGATCCAAGCAAAAATTGATTATTCTCCATTTACCTCGGAAAGCCGAGCCGGGACACTCCATAGTTCTTAGAAGGACAATCCGAGGGCATTTTTTCAAACCCGCACACGTGGCGACAGCATACCCGCCCTGTTCAGGGCGGAATCACAATAGAACACAAAAAGGCTGGAACCACAACTGGCTCCTCTCCGTGTTCTCCGTAGTGAATGCTGCGGTTGCCGACTGCGAAGACCAACGCCGGACAACTCGCGCCGTGCCGCGTTTATGCCGGCGCAAAATCAATACATCCCGCCGATTCGCCCGAGTCACAAGGAGATCGCCACTCGCGAGCCCAACATTTTCGCTGGAATCCCAAAACTCTCACAAAACAGTCCCATGACTCGTCAGTACTGCCAAACGACACGTGGATGGCACGTTATTGCTTGCATTCCACGTTGCGGCGGCATTCGTCCGGCCGGTATCTTGCCAACACCATGCCCGACCTCGAACGCACACTGCAGTCATGCAGAATGGTGACGCAATCTGCTATGCTTCCTAATTCCCGTACTGGCATGCGGTGGGGACGTGCCTTGGGAAAGCTGCGGGCTTGCAAAAGCCATTCCAGCAGAAGAAAACTCAGAGGCGGCGGCGGCGGAAAATCTGCTTTACGTGGGCAGTCCCGGGACCGCAAAGTGCTGCTCAAAACGCCGACGACGGCCAGAAGTGGACTGATTTGCCGCCGGGTACGCGGCCTGTGGCATTGAGGAGTACTGTACATGGCAGATGAAGGCACACAGCCCGAAGAACAGTTCGTCAAACTCTTCGCCGAAGTCTGCGGCATCGACAAGGTGGCCCTGCTGGTTCCACAGTGTCCAGTGACGGACATCTATGGGAATTCCCGATTCATTGACTTCGCAATTCGTACCGCCTTCTTCCGCGTGGCGTTCGAGATTGATGGACTCACGTGGCATCATCCGGCCGCCATCACGATCGACAAGTTTGAAGATGACCTGCTGCGCCAGAATTCACTCATCCATGACCGCTGGAAGGTCTTTCGCTGGACTGACCGCCAGATCGTGGAGGATCAGGAGACAGTACGCGAGCAGTTGACGACGTTCCTGGCGTCAGTCCCCGGGCTGTTGGGGTTGAGCGATTTTCTTCCGCGACAGCTCGGTTCCGTGATCGAATTCCGTGACCACCAGAGGGAAGCGCTGGAGGCACTGGAATCCCTTCGACACGACGGAAAGACGATTGCCCTCCTGGCGCATGCCACCGGCACAGGCAAGACGGTGGTGGCGATCGCGGATGCACGACGACTTGGCGGGCGTACGCTGTTTGTGGTCCACACGACACCGCTGGTGAAGCAGGCGACCGAGGCGTTCCGTACGTTTTGGCCTGAGGTCACGACGGGACAGTTCGGAGGTGGCGTGCGTGAGGTGGATTGCCACAACGTTGTCGCCACGGTTCAGACCCTGTCCAGATCGCTTGAAGAATTCGATCCTCATCAGTTCGACTATCTGGTAATTGACGAAGCACATCATTCCACGGCCGAGACCTGGCGTGGGCTTCTGTCCTACTTTCAGCCCAAGTTTATCCTGGGACTCACCGCGACACCGGAACGAGCAGACGGTGAAGACCTGCTGGAGATTTTTAAGAACTCCGCACATCGGCTTTCGTTGCAGGAAGCGGTCGAGCGTGGCGAGCTGGTGCCCATTCGCTGTTTTCGGGTCGAGACGAATGTGGACCTGACACGAGTTCGATTCAATGCCGTGGATTATCGCCGAGCCGATGTCGAGCAGTTGGTAACCATTCCCGCACGCGATCGATTGATCGTGGATACGTATCTCTCACACGTTTCTGGTCGCCGGGCCGTTGTGTTCTGCGTGAACGTGCGACACAGCGACAGCATCGCGGCGTTGTTTCAGGCAAGTGGCATCGCTGCGGCCTCTGTGTCTGGTCGCATGAGCCCGACAGAACGAGAAACCATCCTGACCGCGTTTGAGGCAGGGGAACTCAAAGTGCTTTGCGCCTGCGACGTGCTGACGGAAGGATGGGACTGCCCGGCCGTTGAAGTGTTGCTCATGGCCCGCCCTACCCTTTCAAAAGTGGTGTACCTGCAGCAGATTGGACGAGGAACGCGGAGGTCGCCGGGAAAAGAATGCCTTGTGGTCATCGATTTTGTCGACAATACCAATCGACACAGTGTGTCTCTGTCACTGCATCGAGTGCTGGGCCAATCCGGGTATCGACCTGGCGGACTTGTCGTCGCACCACAAACGGTTATGCAGGCCGAGGAGACAAAAATCCAGGCCGGTGAAAGACCCACCCAGGCAATCGATATCTTGCTGTGGGTCAAGGAGTTTGTCGAGATTGACCTGTTCAACTGGCAGGAAACGCTTCGGGATATGATTTCCCTGTCGGACCTTGAGCGAGAACTGACAGTCGCCGAGAATCGCCTGAGGACTGCCGTTGACAAAGGACGCCTGCGACCGGACCAGACCATTCAGGTCGGTGATCGAGCGTATGCGTACTTCGTGAACACGGAAGAACGAAAAACAGAAATTTGCCAACATCTGGGGATCGAACGGATCGAACCGCAAACCGTTCGTCGACGATTCCTCGATTTCTGTCACGAGATGGATATGTCGTCCTCGTATAAGCCTGTCTTCCTGCTCGCGATGCTGGAAAGCGTCGACGAAACAGGGACCGCTCCCATCCAGAAAGTGCTGAAATCATTCCGAGCATTCTACGAGAATCGCGCGAACAGCGGATTGGAGGTGGAACGCGGAAACAATCGACTTCGTCGCATTTCCGAATTAGATGATTCCAGTGTTCGACGCACGATGCTTGAAAGCCCGTTTGAGAAATTCGAGCGACGCTCGTTCCTTAAGTACGCACGGGATTTAGCATTCCTTCGCTTTGATGGTCACCTGTGGCGGCAACTCACGGAGAATGACAAGACGCTGCTGAGATCGTTCTGTGACGGTGCTGTAACGAAGTATTTCGATCGCGAATGAGCGAGAACGCAAAAGGGGAACATTCTCAGTAGTGTTCGGCACTGCAATTGCTCAGTTTGTGCTGATACAGGGATGGTGGTTGGAAGTGGAGTCCTTGCAGCGGAGCATTGGCGGCGGTTGCTGCGGAAGCGACGCTATGGAGGCGCGTCGGACTTTCATCGGCGCAGCGTGAAGCGGGGCTGGCGACGCAGACGGAGTGCCCCGCGAATTCAGATGATCGGTTTTTGAGGCTCGGAAACGCAAAAGGGGGACATTCTACTTTTCCCTCCGATGACACGATTTCTGCCAACCGCGGGGGCTCGGATGGCCTCGACTTGCGGGCCGCTGGCGGCTCGGCGTGCGAGGCGTGGCAAGGGAATCTTTGGGACGACGGTGCGCGTGGAGTTTTCTGTCACCCCGCCGGGGTGAGTTGCCTGGGTCGGGTGAGTTCCGGCGGCGGCGCGGTGCTTGCCAACGGCTATTTTCTGCCAGCCCGCCGGGCTGAATCGCTCGCCTGCCTTATGCGGTGAGGAAATGAGACCAGACCCCGTTTTGTCCTTCTCGGGGCTCTGGCGTCTGTCTTGCGGTCAAGTCGGACTGGAAATGACATGATCCGTAAAGATTCGCAGAACGCGTTGGTCTTGAGCAATTGATCCGGCA
>CAIQIE010000294.1 GCA_903871805.1 uncultured Planctomycetaceae bacterium
ATGTAGTGTCATTGCACATTATCGTCACGTGCCACCAAAGTAAACTTAGGCCACCGTTAACAATCGCCCCCGGCACTGCCGGGTGCCTGCAGCCGCACCGTCAACTTAGCCGCTGGCCAATGAGACACGGGCTCACTCCCAGGGACTCCGCATCCTGCCAAACCGCTGTGCGGTATCCGGGCGAATGACTGAGACTCTGGGCAGCGTCCGGCCAACTCGGCCCAGTAGCCAGGCCAGCACAAAACCGGCAACAAATCCGCCAATATGCGCCCACCAGGCGACGCCGGCAACCTCTGCAGCCCCGACCGAAAAGCTTCCCTGAAGTAACTGCAGCGCAAACCAGAGCCCCAGAAAAACCGGAGCCGGGATCACCATGATCTGCAGGAAAAACAAGATCGGCACCAGCGAGATCACGTTGGCATGGGGATACAAATACAAATAAGCACCCATCACACCGGCAATTGCTCCACTCGCTCCAATCGTGGGCACCGTGGAGGCCGGATCGATGCCATAATGACTGAGACTTGCAAGGACCCCACAGGCGATGTAGAAGAGCAGGTAGCCGACATGTCCCAGCCGATCCTCCACGTTGTCGCCGAAGATGTACAGAAACCACATGTTGCCGACCAGATGCATCAAATTGCCATGCAGCAGGATGCAGGTCAACGCAGTCAGCCACGGCGAAAAGGCACTGGGAGGCACCTCAAGACGCGTAGTGACTTCCTGAACGCTGAACGCGGTCCGCACCAGTTCCCGATTTTCAATCACCACCGGCTTGTCAGGCTGACTGATCCGCGCCGGGATCATGCCAAACATGAACGTCAGACGCCCGTCCGGATCATTCGTCTGCAGAAAAAAGATCAGACTGCTGAACAGAATCAGCAAGTAATTGACCACAGGTGTGGTCCGGGAGGGCACGTTGTCACGCAGTGGGATCATCGATTGCCCCGTCCATGACCGTTAAGGAACATCAGAGGAGTTCAGCACCTGGATTTCAGATGCCAGCCGGCCGAAATGCCATTTGGTCAGTTTCCACCAATGATCGGCAGCAGGCTGGAACTTCCATTGGTGACTGTGTTGAGCTGCACAAGAATACCCGGGTTCTCTTCCAGCATCGTCGGCGGCAGTTCCCTTGCCAGAATGGTTTCCACAAAAAACCGCAGCAGGTCTCGCACGGAAACATCTTCGATGTCGTTCAGCAGTGATTCGGCCTTTTCGCGCGTTCGCTCAACCAGCACTTCCGCTTTGTCGAAGACTTCACTGGCATTGAAGATCTCTCGCAACCGCTCAATACGCTGCGGACCAGCCAGCGTTTCTTCACCAGTTGTCAGCAGTTGCTTTAATTCGGACTTCTGTTCACAAGTGGCGTCTTTTAAGGCCAGCGCCAGCAGAACCGTCGGTCGCAGGGCCGCGGCGTCCTGACCGGCCACCAGCTTGTTGTCCGAATCACCCTGCCAGTCCTTCAGATCGTTCAGTACCTGAAAGGCCACACCCACATGACGACAGAACTGCGACACCAGATCTGTCTTTGCCAACGGATGCTTTGCCAGTCGCAGGCCCGCATACAAGGCGGCTTCAAACGCCGGCGATGTCTTCAATGCGTAAATCTGCAGGGCATCCAAAGGCGTCAGATTCCAGTCCGGTGATTTCTGAAAGGCCATCTCCGCCCCCTGACCGTCACACAGCCGAATATGCGCTGTCGACATGCTATTCAGCACGTCCAGGGAGGCCTCTGCATCGTAGTCCCGTGAGGCATGAATCAGGCGATAGCCAAGCCCAATCAGATAGTCCCCAATGTTGATGGCATGACTGGAACCATGCTGACGATGCAGCGTTTCTCTGCCATAACGATACTGATCGTTGTCCTGAATGTCGTCATGCACCAGCGATGCCTTATGGAAGGCTTCAATGGCCATCGCTACTCGTGCTACCCCGTCCGGAATCTCCGGTGTGGCAGCCCCGGTGGTCAAGGCCTGGGCCCCCGATGCGGCGTACCACGCAGCGACGGTCATAAACGGCCGAAATCGTTTGCCCCCGCGCGCCAGCCAGTCATAGCCGACGTCTTCCGTAAACCCCAGCGGCGTGCTGCGACGCGCTGCATCCAGGGTCCGAACTCTTGGCAACAGAGTTTCAAAGCGATCTTCAAAGACGCCCGCTGCCGCTCGCATTAATGGAATGTAACTGGTCGTCGGCTTCTGCGGCAATGGTTCATACTTGTCCAGAACTTCCCAAACCCAGGTTTCATCCAACTTCGTGTTCAGGCAGTCTCCGGAATGCAGAGGTGTCGCGTATGAAGGCACGCCGGCAATCAGAACCTTGTCAATCGCCTTTTCCAGAACGTTCAGGCAGGCAACGCCAAGGATCCCGTCTATGTATCCAGAGACAATGATCTTCAGAACAACGGGCGAACCTTCCGCGACCAGAACTTTATATCCCAGTTGCTCCGCACGCACCTTGTAGTCAGCGATCGAACACGCCCCGCAACGTTCGCAGTCCAGACCAAACTGAGTGTACTCGGCGGGACACCCTTCTGCATGCTTTAAGCAGTGCGGCAGCAGCAGCATACGACGGTTAAAAGGGATCGCCAGAAACTGCTGCTTCCAGAAGGCATTGCCGATCATGACCATGGAAAACCCAAGATACTTCTCCGGCAACTGCATCTGGTTTAACAACTCACGGCCGTACTTTTCCAGTTCATCTCGAGTAAACGCGCGGGCTCGATCAAGCCCCCGGGAAAATTCCGAAGCCGCATCGCGAACCTGCTCTCGCAACTCCAGTGTCTCAGGCACCATCTTGAGGTGGGTTGAACTGCGACGTTTGCCCTTCTTTTTCACCGGGGCCGGATCGTCGTCGTCCTGCAGCAAAGGCTCCTGAGGAAACTCCGGCCGAATCGGTTCGTCATCCGTCAGATCAGTGTGAGCTTGAGCGATAGACACTGTGATATTCTCCATCGAAGGCCGTTTGCGCTTTGATCATGCACGCGAAATTTGTCGGATCTTCTGCGGCCTGCGCCACGTCAGTCGTCCGTTCTTTCCGCTGCCACGTTTCAGAACACACCCGTTCGAAGTTTCCTCTGTTCAATCAATCTTCTGTGAATTTCCGCGGGGATCCCACCGCCCGGTGCTGCCGTGCTTTGCACAACATCTTTCCGAAATCAACGCGATCCTTCCGCCTGACAATCAACTTCCGGCAATCTTAGTCAATCCGGAATCTTTTCGCACCATATTCCAGCGATTTAACCCCGACACCGCGAAGATGATCGGGTACAAATCTTCAAAATACCAGAGTTTGGCGAAATAGAAACCAATCGGGCTGGGACTGGCCACGTTTCCCGCTTCCACACGTTCCGCCAGCCACGCGGCCCCCCGATCCAACGCCCCCTCAGCACTCGGTATTTCCGACAAACTCTCTACTGCCAGCGCCGTTTCTTCAACCGAACTTTCCAACCCCCGACACGCTGACCAGCCCCCGTCAACATTCTGGTTTGCCAGTATCCAGCGAACCGCTTTCTTTACGACCTCGGTTTCCGGCTGGCCCCGTGTCGCCAGAGCCCGCAAGACCCGCGTCGTTCCGTAAAGCGGATTTTCATCGTCCTCGTGATGCTGATTCCCAAACCACAGCGGTAACCATGTCCCGTCCAATCGCTGCTGCCGCTCCAGATATCGCACCCCAGCGCTCCGCGCCCTCTCAATTCTTTCAGTCACCTCGGCATCAGGCGGTCCCAGCCGCTGCTCCCACATTGCCAGCGCCCGCAGGACGTGCGCCGTCAAATCGCAGGAACTACGGTCAAAGGGCAGGGTGCCCCAGCCCCGACAAAATGTCGGCCAGCCACCGTCCCGATTCTGCAGACCCAACAACCACCGAACAGCAGCCCAAAGCGATTCTCGCTCTTCCTGAGAAAATTGCTCGCCCGGCCCACGCAAATTCATCAGCGCTAACATCGCCCCCGGAGTATCGTCCGCATCCGGGACTCCGCCCGGAAGATCCGTCCATGACCAGCCTCCCGGCGGCGCCTGAGTATAAGGGTGCACGGAACGATACTGCTGACCCAGCAGCCATTGACGCACCACATCCCGATTCAGTTGTTCGGACTTCACAGCATTCGGATCACCACTACCGCTCAGTGCGTTAACGCTCAACGTCGTCACCCAGGTAGCCAGATTTGTGTCAATCGGCCAGCTTCCATCAGCCCGCACAGAAGCTTCTATGAACCGCAAACACCGCCGTGTGACCGTATGATTTAACAGGTCACATCCAATCAGACTCATGCACACAAAACTGGTCAGCGGAGTTGCCTCAAGAAACCCTCCATGCACGGGCTGAATCGATTCCAGCACCCGCAGCGACCGGGCGACAGAACCACGACGGATCCAGCGTACCAGCGGATTCCAATGTCCCTGATGCCGAAAAATGACCTGCCCTATGGCAATCAATGCTGGCAGGGCGTAGCTGACGACCGGCATGCGGACGGCCGCGTAGTAACGATGCGGAATACAAGCCAGTTCAAAGGGCAGCGGAATGACGTCTTTCCATTCCACAATTCCAGCAAGCGCGCAGTGCGTGAGGATCGGGACTGAAAATGTGCGATCCTTACCGTAACGCCTGAGCACTGCGGTTACACCTCCCGCCTGCTGCACGTACACCTTTGACCGCTCCCAGGCCTCGTCATACGCGGCAGGTATGTCTTCCGGACCAGCATTCTTCGCAAGGTGAAAGACGGCATGCGCCAGCATGGACGTGGAAATGTTGCTAATGCTTTTTGTGGTATCTCCCCAGCCACCATCGACATTCTGATGACGCGCCAGCCAGTCCAGCCCCCCGTGAGCAAGGCGTGTCCAACGCACGACTTCGCTCTGTTCTGTGCCCACTGCCGCAGCCTTCATCAGAGCCATCACGGCCGTGGCTGTCGACAACGCTGATGTGGAAAGACATCCGGTCCACCATCCCTCGGCGTTACGAGACTGCAATAACTGTTCACGAACCTGATGAAAGGCGGCTGCGATTCGCGCGTTATCCATCCGGAACACTCCCTGCACTCAGCCTTCAACAGACTCGACGAAGAGTTCCCTCCGCCTCATACACTCACAGGCAAGGGCTGCGGCCATCCCGGAACCACCGCCCATACGTGCTTCATGGGAAGCACAGTCTGTCCCGTCACCAGCAACGCGACTTCCGAAGCCACCATCGGTGCACACCCAGATCCGTCACACCGTTGGTTCGACCGTTGGTTCGACCGTTGGTTCGACCGTTGGTTCGACCGTTGGTTCGACCGTCGGCTCTTCAGCCCGCATTTCCGCCAGCTTCTTTATGATCAACCGATTCAGTTCCGGAAGCCCCTTGCCGGTCACTGCGGAAATCAGGAAGACTTCTTTGCCAGTCACCTCGCGCAATAACTCGGCACAGGTCGCCGCATCAGGCAGCTCTGCCTTTGTCACACAGATAATCTCAGGACGTTCCGCGAGCGCCGCATCATACAGTCGCAGCTCTTCGCGAATTCGAGTGTAATTATCCAGCGGATCCGTCATATCCGCGGGCGCAGGTTCGACCAGGTGAACCAGCAGTCGCGTTCTTTCCACGTGCCGCAGAAACTCATGCCCCAGCCCGGCCCCGGAATGGGCGCCCTCGATGAGCCCCGGGATATCCGCCAACACATATTCGTGGTCGTACCCGACATGCACCAGCCCCAGATTGGGGTATTTGGTTGTAAACGGATAGTCGGCAATTTCCGGAGTCGCCCGGGAAACGCGACTGAGCAGCGTGGACTTGCCGGCATTAGGCTTTCCCACGAGGCCCACGTCGGCGATCATCTTAAGTTCCAGCTGGATCTCGCGATATTCCCCCGGATGGCCGCCTTCGGATTCTCGCGGTGCCCGGTTCACAGAGTTCGCAAAACGCTTGTTGCCTTTGCCCCCACGGCCGCCCTTGGCCACAACCACCGAATCACCATGGTTCTGCAAATCCTTCAGCAGATGACCGTGCTTGTAGTCGTTGATCAGGGTCCCTGTCGGTACAAGAATAATGGTTGGCTTGCCGCATTTGCCAGTACACAAAGCGCCCAGACCATGCTCGCCACGTTCGGATTTCCAGTGACGGTGGCCAACCAGATTCCCCAGCGATCCCTGATTTCGGTCCGCCTGAATAATGATATCGCCCCCATCACCACCATCGCCGCCGTCCGGGCCACCGCGCGGTACAAAGGTTTCACGCCGGAAGCTGCTGCACCCGTTGCCGCCATCGCCGGCTCGACAAAACAAAATCGCTCGATCTGCAAACATGGAATCCCCGAACTTCCGACAGAACGCTTAAGCCTCGGCCTGAAGTAAATTACCCAGCCACCGAATCAACAAACAACATGACAACAGAAAACTGGCCTGCCACCATGGGCTGTCAGCGTACGTTTTCCGGGCCATTATAGCAGTCTCGGGCAATTCCATGCACTCCGACAGAAAATATCTGCAGGGAGTGCCTCAGATTTCAGCAGGATTCGCAGAAATCCAAAGCCGGCCGGGCGTTGAGGACAGGGGTGAGAACGCGAAAAAATCGCAGAACGTAATTGCCGAAGGCAAAAAGTCCTGCAGCACACCAGACGTGGTCGGCTGCAGGCTCATTTGCATGGATCATAGCACTGGCATGAATCATGCCCATCAACGCCCTTGCGGTTGTCCCTGCTGGGAAGCTGTCACGCGGGTAAGATTCTGAGTGAACTGCTCCATATTCATATTGTCCAGCTTGATGCCGGCCTGTTCAAACATGCCTCGAACACGGCGACTTTGCTGCCACTCATTTGCCTCGATCATGCCATTTCCATTTTGATCAAGACGCTGAAAATAGGCGGGAGCCATGGCCGCTTCGCCGCCACCATTTCCGCCATTGCCGCCCCACGGGGATCCGTTCGCCTGAGGCTGACCAGGGCCCGGAGGAGCATTTGGGGCTCCGGTGGGATTCTGCCCGGCATTCCGAGCCTTTGCGGGGGTGGCGCTGACGATTGTCAATCGCTGACGTGCGTCAGTGGACGCCACCGCCTGACCCGCAGCCGCAGCGGCCTCTGCGGCCTGCAATTCCTCAGGTGTCAGAAAACCGTCGAAATCCACATCCATCGCTTCAAACTGCTCGATCTCTGCCCGCCGCGTCATCATCCACTCGTGCATCCCCAGTTGACCATCATAATCCGCGTCAACTTCGGCGTAGGCCGGTGGCAAAGCCAAAGTCACAGGCTTTTTAGGCTTCATGCGGTAAGGCGTCAGAGTTTTGGGACGTTGCTGCTGACCGTTGGGATTGGCATTCGGGTCACCTGGATTTCCCCCGGGACCGCCCGCAAAACCCCGGCTCATGCTGTTTCGCATGTCATCCAGAGACATACCAGCCTTCAGTTCCACCCCGCGAGCTTTCATCATGTCGCGTACAAAGGAAGGCATGCGATCAAGCTCTTCCTGATCAACCTTGCCATTCCCATTGGAATCCATCATCGAACCAAATCGACTGCTCCGATCACCGCCGCCGCCGCCACCCCATGGACTACCTCCGCCCGGAGGACCACCAAATCCACCGCCGCCGAAGCCGCCCGGAGGACCACCAAATCCGCCGCCACCAAATCCGCCGGGGGGACCACCAAAACCGCCGGGAGGACCACCGAAGCCGCCACCAAAACCGCCCGGGGGGCCGCCCGGACCGCCTCCGCCAAAGCCTCCCGGAGGACCACCGCCGAACATCGACCCTCCACGGCCACCCCTATCACCGCCCCTGTCACCGCCACCGCCGCGGCCACCACGCCCGCCGCCAAATCCACCGGCACCATCCTGTGACCAGAGCGGTTGAGAGGCGACAAGTACACCAGCAAACACCGCGAGAGTGAACAAATGTTTCATGCTTTAATTCCCTTTTGGGGGTTTTGGATGCGTTGCTGGACCGGCTGCACGCTTATTATGGTTGTAAACACCGACTGGCCCGCTCTGATTCGGGAATCTTTCCAATTTTTACAGACCCCTGAACCATATTTGCGGGTTTGAGAGCGAAGAACCATCTGGGAAGTTTGTACAAAAAAGTGGATGATCAGATCCCGTTTTTTGCTCCGATTCAATCGGCATCATCTTTTCGCACATCGCGACCTTGAGGATTTCTATTGAAAACGGGTGGAAGTAATCATGCCAAAGCGGCCGGCATGCGAAGAATACAGGGTTTTCGCAGCCTGCAGTTGTGACACGGGGTCGTAATTGAATTTTCTGGTGGAATCAGAGCATTTGTGAGCGTTGTACTTCATGGTTGTGAAGGATTCATCGATCGAAATGTGGTGGTTTCAGAAGTTTTGTCGCAAGGCAGCCGGACAATTCTTCCTCTTGCCAGTTTTTCCTGCGGATTGGATGGAAGTGGCTCATGAGCATGTTGCGTCGTCTGTTGTTTGCAGTTTGCACAAGTTTTCTGATTCAGGCATTGTCGCAGTCGACGTATGGTCAGACCAACGGTCGAACAGGCTCTGAGACAGATCTTCTGCGCCGTGAGGAAATTCAGCAGGAACTGGGGCTTTCAGAGACTCAGAAAACGCAACTCACTGAGGCTGCGGCGGCTGGATCTCCGGGCAAAGAGATCTTCGATCCCTTCCTGCAGCGAATGAAGGACACGAAGGACGAAGCCGAGCGAACCAAAATCCGTGAAGAGATGCAAAAGGCCATTCAGGCGGCCCGCGAATCCTCTGGCGGGAAGGCCATCGGCATTCTGGACAGTCGCCAACTGAAACTGCTGCGGTCCATTTTCATCAGGGAAGCGGGTCTGCGAGCGATTTCGGATGCACGAGTTGCGACGGATCTTGGTCTGACTGACGAACAGAAAAAGCAGCTTGAAGAGGTCACCACAAAGCGTCGGGAAGCCGCGGCGGCTTTGGGATTCAGCGCCACGCCAGAGCAACTGCAGGCATTTAGTAAAGAGTGGGACGACAAGGCTTTGGCGGTACTTACTGCCGAGCAAAAGACAAAGTGGACCGACCAGGCGGGGCCAGCGACGGCAGCAGTTGCCGGCGGAACACCTGCCGCGTCTGGTGCGGTACCAGGTGCGGTGGCTGCGACTGGTATGGCCACAGCAGACGGCACGGTGCCACCGGCAGGGGCTGTTGTGGTCTCCAGCTTCGGTGCTGCAGCAGAGCCCGGCCAGCGCGCGGACAAGCTGTCATTCAACATGCGTTATGCCCCATGGGATCAGGTGCTGCAGGACTTTGCAGCGGCCGCCGGGTATACGCTCGACATCACTCAATTGCCTCCCGGTACGTTCACGCATATCGATTCTCAGGAATACAACATTTCACAGGCGATGGACATTCTGAACGGCTATTTGCAACGAAAGGGTTACACCCTTGTCGTGAAGGACAACTTCCTTGTCTGCGTCAACGTCGACAAGACAATTCCGCCGAACCTGATCCGTGACGTTCCCGTGGACGAGCTAATGAAGGTCGAAAACGGAAAGCGGGTCATTGGTGAAAATGAAATTGTGCGGATTGAGATTCCTCTGGAAAAGCTTGATGTGGGCGTGATGGCTCAGGAAGTCGAGCAACTGCTGGGGCCGCTCGGCACCATGACAGCGTTTACTCAAACAGGCTCGCTCATCATCGCGGACACCGGAGCAAACCTTCGCCGCATCAAATCCTACATCGATGCCTCACTGAGCCGTGTCAAGGACGAACTGGTCTTCAAGTCGTACTACCTTGAGCACATTGATGTGGAAGAAGCCGAATTTATGCTTCTGGCACAATTTGGAATGCGTCAGGGGGTGGCAAATGTCAGTTCCGGTGCTGGTGGCGATCGCCGCGGCCAGCCCCCCCAGGCACAGCCCCAGGCACCTGTCAAAACATCAACGATGCAGGTCTTTTCTGACACGCGGACCAACAGTCTGCTGGTGACGGCCTCCCCCGAACAGCAAAAACTTGTCGAAGAGATCATCAAGACGCTGGATGTGGACAAGGACGCGAAGGGCAATCCCCTTGATCGCGAGGACCGGACTGGTCCTTATCTCAAGGTGTATAAGGTATCCGGTCGAGCTGATCAGGTGGCGCAAAGCATTGACGCCATGATGCCGGGTGTGGTGGTGAATGAAGACGGACAGGCGGGGACTGTCCACATTTTTGGAACAGCCAAGCAACAGCAGCAGGTCGAAGAATGGGTCAAGTCGTTTATTGAGGGCTCTGGCACATCAGGATCCGTAGCTGTGATTCCGCTGGTGAAGATGGATCCACTCACAGCGGCCTCGACACTAAGAAATCTGTTTATTGCTGAAGGAGCTGCAGCGCCCACGTTCGAAACGGACCTTTATGGAAATCGGATTATTGCCAAGGGCACAGCCGCACAGATTGAACAGATTCGACAGGTGCTGCGAGACCTTGGGGAAGACGGCTCGGGCAGCCGAAACAAGGGTGAGGGCGGACCAATTCGACGTTATTCCCTGCGAGGTCGTGATCCCGGCGAGTTCTTTGAATACCTGCAAAAAGAATGGCAGGCGGAAGAGCGAACTTCGATTCGAATCGTCGTACCTTCTAAAAGTGGTCCAATTCGGGATCTGAAAACCCCTGCGAAAGGCGCATTGCCGGAGGATGACGCAGCACCGGTCACAGAACCGGCGGCTCGCCCTGAAACAACGACTCAAACGTCCCCGGTCAAACCGGGACCTCGCAAAGAGGTTTTTTACTATCCGGTCCGACAGGAAGCTGCAGCCGCAGCGGATTTGCTTCCGGGAACACGGCAGCCACCTGCCGAATCGCCGCTGACCGAAGCGGATATTCAGATTGTTGTGGATGGCGATGACCTGCTGTTGCTGTCTAAAGATGAAGATGCTCTTGATCGGCTGGAGGAAATGATGGATTTTCTGCAGCAGTCGATTCCGTTTCGAACACGCTGGACGGTGTTCTATCTGGAAGCCTCTGACGCCACAGAAACCGCTGGTCTGCTTGAGCAGTTGATGCCCAGCAGCAGTGTGACATCCACCTCGTCAGATTCCAGCTTCAGCCTCAGTTCGATGTTCAGCCCGATTACTCAGTCGGTGTCCAGCATGACCGGCCTGTCTGGCCTGGGAACAAACCCCCAGACTCTCAGAATCATTCCTGACGCGAGGGCGAATGCTCTGTACATCACAGGGCCTCAGGCTGCCGTAGACGAAGCAGAATCGCTGTTGCGAGTACTGGATTCCAACAAGATGCCGGAATCGCTCCGCGAGATGCAGCCGCGTCGGTTGCAGGTGGAGTATGCGGACATCGATGAAGTGGTTTCGATCGTGAACGATGCCTTCAAGCCCTACATGGAGCCGGCCGGCGGTCGGGCTGCTCAGAACAATCCCCTCGCGCAAATGTTTGGAGGTGGTGGTGGTGGAGGCCAGGGTGGACGCAACGAGCCTCAGGGTGTTCAGATGACGGTGGCTGTGGATCGCCAGAACAGCACCTTGATTGTTTCCAGCAGCGAAGCGTTGTTCACGAAGGTCAAGTCGTTAATTGAGGACACGGACAAGGCGGCAAAAGACGCCAATCGTACAGTTCGTGTCGTGCAGTTGAAGAACTCTGGTGCCACCGTGGTACAGCAGTCGTTGACATCATTATTTCCTCGCGTAACCACCAGCACATCTCGACCCTCGTCTTCGGGAGGCAGCAACAGTGGTCAGGCGTCTGGTGCTGAATCTCGGCCGGCAGCACCTCCTGCCCAGGATCCAATCCAACAGATGATGATGGACAGAATGCGTCAGCGCGGTGCGCAGGGCGGCGGAGGCAATCCCTTTGGTGGTGGAGCATCCCCGTTCGGCGGTGGTCGCGGTGGTGGAGGATTCGGTAGTTTTGGTGGCCGTGGTGGTGGCCGCTGAAGCACCGGTGGCAGAGACTGAAAGTCCCTGCTGCTCTCAAAGTTTTCCGTCTGCCATGAAAAACATCTCGCCCATGTTGCCTCTGCCCCAGTGCCAATTGAAGTCCTTTGACGCTGTTACTGAACCATGTGAAGTATCCGGCCCTCTGAGAAAAGATTGAAATTCGATTATGGAACTCGGTCAGCTATTGATTGACGAAGGCCTGGTAACTCGCGAGCAGATCAAATCGGCTCGCGAGGCCCATGGTGGCTCGCGTATAGATCAGGCGCTGATCCGGATGGGCGTCGTCACCGAAGACCGAATCCTGCAGGCACTGTCGCAGGAATTCGGGATGCAGTACGTGGATCTGAAAGACGTGGAGATTGACACGGAGCTGTTGCAGAAATTTCCGACGTCTGCCATCTATCGTCATTCGCTGCTGCCGCTGTATCGCCAGAACGGACATGTCGTTATTGCGACATCGGATCCGTTAAACCTCGAAGGCCTTGACGAGCTGAGCACAGTCAGCGGCTTTCGTCTGTCTCCGGTGCTGACTCGTAGTGGCGAACTGGGCAGTCGAATTCACGAGTTGCTGGGGGTGGGTGGTGACACCATCAACGAGCTTGTGCGGCGGCGCAGTGAAGAAGGTATTGAGCTGCTGGAGGAGATCAACGAGGACTTTGGCGAGCTGGCCGAGGGCGCACAAGCGCCTTCTGTGATTAAGCTGGTCAATGAGCTGCTGATGGAAGCAGTGAAGCTGCAGACCAGCGACGTTCACATTGAGCCCTCTGAGAATGGGATGCGGGTTCGTTTCCGTCTGGACGGAATGCTGCGGATCCAGCCGACTCCCCCGGAGATCGCCCAGTTTTACTCGGCCATCGTCACCCGCCTGAAGATCATGTCGCACCTGAACATCGCAGAAAAGCGTCTTCCTCAGGACGGACGCATCAAGCTGCGAGTTGCGGGGCGTGAGGTGGACGTGCGAGTGTCGATTATTCCGATGCTGCATGGAGAGGGCGTCGTCATGCGTCTTCTTGACAAGTCACGCATGTCGTTTGACTTGAAGGCAGTCGGGATGCCGCCGACCGTGATGAAGATTTACCGGCAGCTGATTGACCTGCCACACGGAATTGTGCTGGTAACGGGGCCAACGGGTAGTGGAAAGTCGACCACTCTGTATAGTGCGTTGAATGAGATCAAGGACCCCACGGTCAAGATCATCACGGTTGAAGATCCCGTGGAATACCAAATGGATGGGATCAGCCAGATACAGGTGCACAGCCGTATTGGATTGACCTTTGCGGCCGGCCTGCGAAGTATTCTGCGTCACGACCCGGATGTCGTGCTGATTGGGGAAATTCGAGACGGTGAGACCGCACAGGCTGCGATTCAGGCGTCTCTAACGGGCCATCTGGTGTTCAGCACTTTGCACACGAACGACGCTCCCAGTGCGTTTACACGACTGGTGGACATGGGTGTAGAGCCCTATCTGGTGGCCAGCACGGTGGAAGGAATTCTTGCTCAGCGACTGGTGCGGCGGCTGTGCGCTCACTGCAAGGTTGCGACACCGATTGACAAGGTTGAGCTGCCGGTGGATTTTCCGCGAGAACTGACCTCTGTGGTTTATGAACCGAAGGGGTGTCGTGAATGTCGGGACACAGGCTATGCAGGGCGAATCGGGGTTTTTGAGCTGCTCAGAACAGACCCGATTGTTCAGCGTATGTGTGTGGAGCAGAAGAGCAGCACGGAAATCCGGGACTACGCGTTGCGGGCCGGCATGACGACACTGCGTTCCAGCGGTTGGGAACAGGTGGCAGCCGGTGTGACCAGTATCGAAGAAGTTGTACGTCTGACGCGAGGGGACCTCGCAGGATAGGCCCGAGACTGGAGGGTTGCCGTCGGGCGTCGACTGGCAGCGATCGGGGCACACCATAGAAACTCTGACAAGCACATGTGTTATTCATGCCTGAATTCAGATATCAAGCAAGGGAACTGACCGGCAAGCAGGTGTCGGGAATGCTGACAGCGACCAGTGAAAAGGATGCACTGGCCATGCTGGCATCTCGCAGTTTGTTTCCGATGAGCGTTGCGCTGTCTGAGCAATCGAAGCAGGGAGCATCCGGTGCGTCTCGTCGGGTCCCGTCGCGGTACCTGACTGTCTTTTACAACCAGTTGTCTGACCTGTTGAAATCCGGCGTTCCATTGCTCAGATCACTGCAGCTTCTGGAAGACCAGACATCGCATCCGACACTGCGTGCCGTGGTTCAGGATGTGCGTGAGCAGGTGGCGGATGGCAGTCGACTGAACGACGCGATGCGGCGTCACCCAAAGACATTTAATTTTCTGTCGGTCAGCATGGTCAAGGCGGGCGAAGAGGGCGGTTTCATCGAAGAGGTGCTCAGCCGGATCGCCGCCTTTAACGAACATCAGGAAGAGCTGCGGGGCAAGGTCACGGGAGCGATGATCTACCCATTGTTCCTGATGATTGTGGGACTGGGAATTGTCACGGTGATGATGGTTTGGTTTGTCCCGGAATTTGCAGCCATTTTTGAACGCATGAAGGATCAGGGGACGCTTCCCTGGGCGACGACAACGCTGCTCAGCATCAGCGATGCGATTCAGAATCAGGGATTACTGATCGTGGCCGCCATCGGCGGCGGGATCTTTGGGATTGTGTCTTATTTCCGCAGCGAAGAAGGGGTCAAAAATCTGGATCGCTGGAAGTTGAAGGTGCCGGGACTTGGCGGGATTCTTCTAAATCTTGCTGTGGCTCGATTTTGTCGCATGCTGGGAACATTATTGAAGAATGGAGTTCCTATTCTTCAGTCGCTGCGGATTGCAAAAGATGCCAGCGGGAATATTGTGCTGGCTGAGGCGATTGGGAATGCGGCGGACAACGTCAGCAGCGGGCAATCCCTTGCGGTCCCGCTGCGTGCCAGTGGTCAGTTTTCTCGCGACCTGATTGAAATGATTGCTGTTGGCGAAGAAGCGAATAATCTGGAAAATGTATTGATCAATGTGGCGGACAACATGGAAAAACGCACCAGTCGGCGGATTGACATGGTTGTGCGTCTGCTGGAACCAATGATGTTGCTGGTAATGGCAGCGGTGGTCACATTTGTGATCGCGGCCCTGCTGTTGCCGGTATTGAATATGTCGGCAACAGCCTGAGTTACCGGAGGATTTTCTGAACGATCGTCCGGGGATTAGTCCCGGGCTTTCGGATTCGGTTTCCTGTGGATGCCAGGTTTGCTGATGACCCGTTTGTCGAAGTGCCGCAGGAAGGCACTATGTCTTTTTGAACAGAAAACAGTAGCTATGAAGAAATTTCAAACTGAGAAACAGAGGTCTCAGAAACGTTCCGGCTTTACGCTTCTGGAACTTCTGATCGTGCTGGCAATTATTCTGGTCATCGCGGCGATGGTGGTTCCCAACCTGATTGGCAGTCAGCAGAAGGCCAATGAAGACGTAACGCTGGCAACGATCAAAAGTATTGAAAAGAACCCGGTTGGATCATGGGCTGCCGACCATGACGGAAGTTACCTGAAAGCCAGCGGCCAGGAAGCATGGACGCAGATGATGAATCCGGGGACCTACAAAGGTCGTAAACTGCGGCCATACATGGAAGAACCACCAACCGACGCATGGGGGCAGGTGCTGCAGTATGAATGGACTGGCGACGGCCACAGCAAAAAGCAAAACGCCCTGAAGCCGGCGATCTGGTCAATGGGAGCCAACGGCCAGGACGAAGGCGGCGAAGGCGATGATCTGGCCAGCTGGCGTTCAATGGCCGCAGGAACAGACAAGTAGAGTTCGCCGCTGCACGGCGAAATACGCGGTACAACGAGAGCTGGTCGACATCGATTCGGGTGCTGAGTTCTGCAGTGATGCCAGAGGGTGTTCCGGCGTCAGCAGAGTAAAGCACCCGAAAGTGTCTCCGAGCGGATCAGAATTCGGCGATGGCCGGTTATTGAAGTGCCGTGAATCAAACACAGGACTTCTGGTGGGATATCCCTGGCGATTCAGCATCGGGAAAACGGGAAAGTCATATTTGGAATCTTCAATGCGTCATTCATCGAACATCAGGCGGCGACACAGCAGGCAGGGATTTTCTCTGCTGGAACTGCTGATTGTGATCGCCGTACTGTTATCGGTGTCGGCCATGGCAATTCCACCGATGATGGACCGATTGCAGAGCGGCCGGGTTCAGGACGCGGCCGAATCCGTTCGGGAAGTCCTCGCCAATGCTCGCCGGTATGCGATTGACGGGGGCGTCGACTATCACTTTCGATACGAGATCAATGGTCGTGCGTTTGTCGCCATCCCTGCAGAGCCGTCGCCGGTGCTTGCCAACAGTTACAGTGGCGACGAAGAAGACACGCGAATTATCGTAGAGGCGGGAGAACTGGACGAGACTTTGGTTTTGAGATCCATGTCGGGAGATGAAGCAGCGTCAGAATCTCTGGAGGTTGAGTCATTTACGGATCTTCCAAATGCCGGGGAACTGGCTCAGAAGACCTGGTCTGCACCGATTCTGTTTCGTTTTGATGGCACAGCCGAAGACAGGCAGTTTCGCGTGATGGACGAAGGGACTCGCACCGCAGAGATTACGGTGCGAGGTCTGACTGGCAGCGTACGAGTGTCTCAGGTGTTTCCGATGGAGCAGGAATGATGCGACAGCGACATTCCCATCGCCATTGGATTGGTGAGGAACGCCGGGGGCTTTCCCTGCTGGAGGTCC
>CAIQIE010000295.1 GCA_903871805.1 uncultured Planctomycetaceae bacterium
AAAATTAAACGTTGTGCCAACCGTGGGAACATAATTGTTGACGAGCCGCACATCCAGAAACCCGTTCAGGAAAACGGGACCGCTGCCTGTCACGTTGATCTGATCGTAGCCATCGACGTCGTTTCCACCGGCCGGATTGCCAGCCGTAGTGCCGCCGATTTCAATCTGCAGCGTATCCTGAGCCGACAGGGTGAGGGAACTGTAGTTCAGCACCTCAGTCAGGTCACTGGTCAGCAGCAGACGCTGTTCCAGCGCTTGTGGCTGCCCGGAAAAAACAGCGGAGGCCCGGCCATGGGTTCTGAAACGCGATGCCCTGCCGCGTTTTCTTCGACTGCCAGCAAGGTTACTGGCGAGATCCTGACGCATACGTTTCCAGAATTGTCTCAAGGTCATCGCAAATCGCTTATATCAGAGACTTTGGGTGTACAAAATGGGCGGAATTCAAAAACCCGGAAGCGGCTGTCGCAAAAAAAAGACAGCGAACAAAGACAGCGAACAAAGACAGTGCACATCGCTGGTAAGGGTGATCTGCGGTGCGCGTTAATGAAGGTACCGCTGCATGAATGAGAATCAGGCAAACCGGGTGGGGGAACCAAGGCGGCGACAAAGGTGATACGGCGCGCATGCAAAACACGGTAGGCAACACAGAATCAAGCGTTGACAACAACGAGGCACGATCCAGATGTGCCCAGCAATTGCTGCTTATTAAAAGCAACTTCTTTTTCAACGGCTACTGCCTACGTCCTGAACCAGCACTCGATCTGTCGCTCGAAGAACGGCCGTTGACTGAAACTGTGGACAACAGACATCCGACATGATGTCTGTCCTGAGCGTAACGTATGGAGAGTCTCTTGGTGTGTAATGTATTTCCTTGGTTTCTATCTTGAGCCAACCAGGACTTCAATCCGGTCTCTTGAGAAAACGTCAAAATGAAGAAAAAGGGAAAAATGGCTGGTGGTATCGTGTTCCACCTCCCGCCGCTGCTTTCACGCCGGGCGGTGGATCGCATGCTGCAGCGAAGGCGGAAGTGTCAGTTCTCATTCCTCGTTCTTCACAATCAGCCGGCACGCATGAGCGTCCGGTTTGCGTTTTCAGGCGTGCGCCATGGTGTTCTGGAACCGGGAACTAGCGTTCCCTCCCTGAAAGCGTTCGAAGTGCCTTCCCGGAAAGGGAGTTCGTTCAAGACACTCAGGCCAGTTCATTCAACTCCTTGATGCCGTCGCTGAAATGTGTAATCGCCAGGTGCCATGCACCGGTGAATAGAGAGTAGAGGGTGGAAAGTTGAAAGTAGAGGGGGAGACCGCAGTAGTAGTTTGGAGAAAGTTTCGAGTTTTCTACTCTCAACTTTCTCCCATCTACTGCTCTATTTTTTGACGCTTGGCGTCAAAAAATTATGCTTCTCGATTATCGAGCCCATTGATTAACCCGCTGAGCATGCGGGCGATTTCTTCCAGTTGTGATTTCAGGGCTTCGTGGTCGGCAGGTGTGAGCAGACCTCTGCGACGGGCCAGTTCAAGGAGTGGGACGCATTCCTGAACGGAACCGCGAGCGATGCCGAAGAAGTTTTTTCGGTCGGGTTTTGTGAAGCGGCCGTTGCCTTCGGCGATGTTGGCAGAGATGGATAGGGCTGCGCGGTTGAGTTGGTCAGCGAGGAAACCGTAGCCGCGGGCGAAGTTTTCGGATCTCGAGCAGATTTGGTCTGCGAAATCGACGGACTTTTGATAGACGATGAGTTTCTCAAACGCGAAGGCCATAAGCTGGGCCACTCGGAGCGTTCTTAGAGAGTAGAAAGTAGACAGGAGACCGCAGTGGATGGGAGAAAGTTTCGAGTTTTCTACTCTCAACTTTCTCCCATCTACTGCTCTATTTTTTGACGCTTGGCGTCAAAAAATTGGCGGGGGCCGGATTTGAACCGACGACCTCGAGGTTATGAGCCTCGCGAGCTACCAGGCTGCTCCACCCCGCGACAGTGTTTCCACTTCTATAGACTATCAAGCCACTGCGAATGTCTGAATGACACAACGTGACAAGATTGAATCATGCCGCAATAAACTGTTGGGTGTTCCGTCATGAAGGTTCTTTCCCTCACGAGCTTGACGCATGTTATCGGACCGATCCCGCTTTACCAGTAACTCAATCCGGAAATTTTGCATTTCCCGCGATTAGGCTCCGGCCCCCAACATCCGTTCGCCCCACAGACATCACTCAATCACATCGTGCTCCCCGCCTTCCAACCCAACTGAACTGCCGCCGCTTTCCGAACTGGCAGTTAGCAGCCAATTCGGCAGCAACGCCATCTTGCCTGCCAGACTACAATCGGCAGACTCGCAGCCAATATGGCACCTTCGCCGTGCGGCCAAAAAGGCAGCTGTTTTTTATTTGTGTTGTAAAGTGTTTGAAAGAAACGACTTACGATTTTATTAATAAAACCAATTTGGTTTGGTACGTGACGTGCATTTCGCTTTGGCATGGGGCAACGGGAGTTGGATGAGTGCTAAACCAGCACGGCTCACGGGGTTCAGAAGTGTCCGTTTTAGGAGTGACAGTCATGCAGTGGAATACCATGTTACGTCCTGCTGGAAATCCGTTTGTGGCTTTGCGTCGGGACATGGAGCGTCAGTTGGGGCAGGAAAGCGTTCCTTCTTATTCGGGGATGACGGTTCTTGAATATGACGATCGCTACACCGTTTCGGTGGATCTGCCGGGATTAGCCGAATCGGAGATTGCTGTTTCTATTCAGGATGGTGTGTTGGTGATCGAGGGCGAGCGTCCGGCATTTGGTACCGAGGGGGCTCGCGAAGTCTTTAATGACCGGACGATCGGCAAGTTCCGGCGGATGTTGAAGATCCGCGATGGGGTTGACGCATCGTCGATCGAAGCGGATCTGCAGCAGGGCGTGCTGACACTGACGCTGAAACGGGTGGCGGAAGTGGGACGAAAGATTGTTGTTCGAGCGAAAGGGGCGGCAGCACCATCGGCCGCGGCTATGGCTGCACCTGCAGCCACGGCCGCACCCACGCAAGCGGCCACTGAGGCGCCAGCTGAGCCACAGGCGGGGCCTCGAGACTTTGAATAGGCGAGCAGTTGAACAGGCGACCGGTTGTTTCTTCAGGGCACTCGGCGAGCGTTAATTCTGGCTGTGTGCTGTCGTAAATCTGTCGCATTGACGTCTGCAGGTCAAAATTTGGCAGTGTGCTTGAGCCCCGCGAAGTTTCTCGTTTGAGAAAGCCTTCGCGGGGCTTTTCTGTTTTTTCGATGCCAGAACGGTATGCTTTCGGCTACAGGCGTCCGCCCAATGGCACTCACTTTTCACGGAATAGCGCACGCTGTCCTGTGATTGGGGGCCCCGCTTGCTCGTACTGACCGGACGGCTCGCGCCGTACCGCTTCAAATTGCAACCGGAAGTGAGTGGCATTGGGCGTCAGTCGTCGGCATGGTGTTGCAGTGATCCGTTGTTTAAGGGAGTCGTTGGTGGATTTTCCGGGAGCGTTACAGGGGCGTGGGACGTCGGCTGGGGATCTGGCATCGTGGGGGTTTGCGGATCCGGAGTTGGCTTCTGTATCGCTGCGCAGGATTCTGGGATGGTGGCAGGCATCAGAATCGGCCGCTGAAGAGTCATTCTCTGGCGGTGCGGATGTTCCTTTGTGGTTTACGACTTTGCAGCGGGTTTTGCGTGAGGCACCACTGAAGGACTCGGTTTTGATTGCAGCTGAGCATTTTATCAGGAATTCGCGGGAGGATTTTGACCCCTTCCTTTTGTTTAGTCATTCGCCGCGGGCATTGGAAGTTCTGGCGCGACTGGCCTGCGGCAGTCCCTTTTTGACTCAGACCCTGCTGGCAGACCCGCAGTGTCTGATGGGGTTGACGCTGCATGGTCGTGCGGCGGAGACGAAGGATCGGGAGCAGTTTATTGCGGAAGCGATGGCCTGTGTGGATTCGCAGGGAACGCGATTTTTGAAGTTGCGAGAATTGCGTCGTTATCAGCGTCGTCAGTTGTTGCGCATCGGGATGTGTGATGCGTTTGGGCTGATGGATCTGCGGTTTATTACGCTGCAGTTGTCACTGCTGGCGGATGCGGTGGTGCAGAGTTCCCTGAACATTGCTGCGGTGGAAAGCGGAGTTTCCGCCAACTCTCTGACGATACTGGCGCTTGGAAAGCTGGGTGGAGAAGAGCTGAATTACAGTTCGGACATCGACCTGACGCTGATTTGTCGCAGTGACGCGCCTGGGATACAGCGATTGGCGAGGCTGACGATTGACGGGCTGACGGACAATAGTCCGCCTGGTTTTTTGTATCGCGTGGATTTGCGTTTGCGTCCGTGGGGAGATGCGGGGCCGCTGGTGAGCACGGTGGCATCGTACGCGGCCTATCTGGGTCAGGACGCGGAGTTGTGGGAGAAGCAGGCGATGCTGAAGGCGCGGCCTATCGCGGGGGCTCCTGAACTGGGGTATCAGTTTTTGCAGCAGATCCGGCCGTTATTGTTTGGTGGCACGGCAGAGGAGGTGTTGAAGAGTATTTCGGGGATGAAAGCAAAGATCGAAGCGCGTCTGCGTCAACGGGGCAAGCTGTATTCTGAAGTGAAGCTGGGGGCCGGTTCGATTCGGGACATTGAGTTTCTGGTGCAGAGTCTGCAGTTGATACACGGGGGTGAAGATCCGCGCATTGTGCGGGCGAACACGCTGGATTCGCTGGTCATGCTGGCCGAATTTGGCCTGATTCCGGCATTATGGTACCGACAGCTGCGATCTGGCTATGTGTTTCTGCGAACAGTGGAGCATTCCCTGCAGCTGCTGCACAACCAGCAGACGCATGAATTGCCGGCGGATCAGCATCAGCTGGAATGGCTGGCGAACCGGCTGGACTATCCGGACGCGTTCACTTTTATGCAGCGGTATGAAGAGCATCGGGTGGCAGTGCGAACAATTTTTGAACAATGTCTGACGGGGCATCCCGGGGCATTGGCAGCGCTGGCTGGCAAGGATGTGGTGGGGCTTTCTGTTGCGGACGCCGTTGGTTTGGTGCCAACGGGAAACGCGGGGGACGCGGATTTGGTGCTGCAGTATGCGGACCGGATCGTGGGGATGGTTCCCCTGGTGGAGCAGAGTGGTGGTTGTGTGGCGGCGGGTCTGGCGGTGCCGGATCAGCCTGGTACGTGGGACGTGTTGATTGTGGGCCTGGACTTTTCGGGCTGGCTGTCGGTGATTTGCGGTTTGTTGTCGCTGTATCGGCTGGACATACGCAGTGGGGATGCGGCGACGGGCGAGGGGTTAAGTTCTTTGGGGGATCGTCGTCCTGCGGGGCGATTTGTAGCGTGCTTTCGGGTCTGTAAAGCGGAGCAGGCTTCCGGTCAGCGATTGAAGACAGAGGAGATTCCTGTTGCAGATCTGCAGCAGGAGTTGTCCCGACTTGGCCAACGGTCTCGTGAGGGTCAGATTGAGGACGTTCGGGCGGAGTTGATTTCGCGATTTTGTGCGGCGGTACCGGAGACAACGGACGAGACGGCGATGTGGGATGCGAGTGAGTTGAGTGTCGAGTTGTCGCGCATACCGAACTCGGTGCTGACGGAAGTGCGGATCCATGGCGAGGATTCGTGGGGATTTCTGTATGAGCTGGCCAGTGCGCTGTCATTGAGCCGATTTCGCGTTTTGCGTGCGGTCATTCGATCGGACGGGCATCAGGTTCGCGATGTGTTGTACGTGCGGGAACGCAATGGGCAGCCGATTGCCAGTGAGGAGCGGAGTCAGGAGTTAAAACTGGCGGCCACATTGATCAAGCAGTTTACGCACTGGTTGCCGTCGGCAAATGATCCTCATCATGCGCTGCTGCGATTTCGCGAGTTGGTGTCGCGGCTGCAGCCGGCAACGGCGTGGGCAGACAACATGCGTTCACTGCAGCGTCCGGGGGTCTTGCATGCCGTCGCTCGGGTTCTGGGAATTAGTCAGTATCTGTGGGAGACCTTTCTGAAATCGCGGCATGAGGAATTGTTTCCGTTGCTGGCGAATGCGGAGCAGCTGTCACGTCGGGAATGTCGCGAGGCCCTGCGTCTGGACCTTGAGACTCAGTCAGGCCCGGCAGCGGGAGCCGCGGCATGGGCGGTGTTGAACGACTTCAAGGACCGGCATTTGTTTCGCATCGATATGCGTCACGTCCTGGGGCATTGTCGGCCTTTCGGTGCGTTTTCGCAGGAGTTAACGGAACTGGCGGAGCTGATTGTGTGTCGGGCGTTTGAATTGGCATGGACGGAATTAACGGCCGCCCACGGAATACCTCGCAGCGGCATCACGGGGGCTCGCAGTCTGTGGATGGCAGGGGGACTGGGGAAATTTGGTGGCGTGGAGATGGGATTTGCCTCAGATCTGGAATTGCTGCTGGTGTATGAAGCGGCTGGGCAGACGGATGGCGGCAGTGTGATCAGCAATGCGGAGTTCTTTGATCGTCTGATTCGTCAGGTAGAGAGTGGGATACGCGCGCCGCAGGATGGAATTTTTCATGTGGATCTGCGGATGCGTCCATATGGTCAGGCTGGTCCGGGAGCCGTGTTGTTGAGCGACTTTCGTGAGTATTACCGAGACGGCGGTCCGGCATGGCCTTATGAAAAGCAGGCGCTGGTGCGATTACGGAGTATTGCGGGGGACGTGAGTTTTGGGCAGGTGGTCACAGACGCGGCTCGACAGGCGATTTACGAGCCGGGCCGGTTTGACTTTGCGGCCATGCAGGCGATGCGTGAGCGTCAGATGCGACAGCTGGTACGTGGTGGCAGTGTGAACGTGAAGTTGAGTGATGGGGGGCTTGTGGATTGTGAATACGCTGTGCAGGCCATCCAGTTGACTCATGGAAGAGCGTATCCGGGATTGCAGCATCCGAACACGCTGACCGTGCTGCGGGAGGCTTCGCGGCTGGAATTGATTTCTGAAGAGACGGGCCAGGCGGTCGAGCGGGCCTATATTTTTCTGCGTGAGTTAATTGATTGCCTGCGGATGGTGCGTGGTAACGCGAAGGATCTGACGCTGCCGCTGCCGGACAGTCGGGACTGGCACCAGTTATCGCGGCGGATGACGACGATTCACGATTCAGAGATACCGCTGGAGGCGGTGGAAGAGCAGATGGCGATTGTTCGCCGGTTTGCGCGACAAGTGGCGGTTTAGGGGAGAAGTTGGCAGTTGGCAGTGGGAAGAACGCGGTTGATTTGATGATCATTCCCTGTCAGGGGGCATGCGTGGTAGAATCTGTTGCGGTAGGAAAACATGGCCCCGGAAAGGGGTGAGGAGGAGCATCGGTGGTGGCAGCGGAATTGACGCGTCAGTTACAGAGAGTGATTCGGCGTGGTCGGGTGTTGACCGCTCCTGCGCAGTTGGCGGGATATGACACGGACGGACTTGGCTACAAGCTGTTTCGTCCGGATGCCGTGGTGATTCCGGCGGATTCGGACGAGTTGATTCAGTTGTTGAGGGCATCGAAAGGATTGGGAGTCCCGGTGACCATTCGAGGGGCGGGGACATCTTTGTCTGGTGGTCCCGTGGCGGCTCAGGGCGGCGTGGTGGTGCACACGTCTGCGTTGAAAAAGGTGGTGCAGGTTTGCCGCGAGGGATATTGGTGTGAAGTGGAATGCAGTGTTGTGCTGAATCAGCTGGACGCAGCTTTGGCACCGCACGGGCTGTTTTATCCTCCTGATCCATCGAGCGGTCCCGTGTGCACTCTGGGCGGCAATGTGGCCATGAATGCCGGGGGCGCGCATTGTTTTCGTTATGGAGTGACCAGCAACTATGTGCTGGGCATGGAAGCGGTGATGCTGGATGGCACGGTGCAGCGATTTGGTGGGCCTGCCGGCGGTCGCGGGGCATGGAAGGAAGACTGGAAGCGATTGATGGTCGGGTCAGAGGGCACTCTGGCCGCGTTTACTCGAATCTGGCTGCGACTGCTGCCGCGTCCTGAGAAGTGCTGGACCTATCGGGCCACCTATGCGGATTTGGGCAGTGCAGAGCGGGCGGTGCATGCGCTGGCTGTTCACGCGTCGTTTCCGGTGGCGATCGAGTTGATGGATCCGCGGTGTGTGGCGATGGTGGAAAACAGTCCGATGCGGGTCGGTCTTCCGAAGGATTCGTTTTTGATTGTGACAGAAATTGATGGTCCGGCGGAATTGGTGGATGCGCGGGCCGCGGCTGTGGCGGAGGTTCTGCGTTCTGCCGGGGCGACCAGTGTGGAATACAGTGACAACGAGGAGGCTCGGCGAGGGCTTTGGAAGGCACGCAAAGTTGCAGGCGGGTTGATGGGGCAGTTGAGTCCGGACTTTCTGGTTCAGGACGCGGTGATTCCCAAGCGGGCACTGGCCGATGTGCTGCAGCTGGTGTATGACGAAGCGGACGCTGCGGGGTTGCGGGCGGTGAATGTGTTTCATGCGGGTGATGGGAATCTGCACCCGAACTTTCTGTTTGATTCCCGGAAGCCCGGTGAGATAGAAAAGGTGGAAGCCATCAGCAAGCGGCTGATGCAGCGCGTGGTGGATGTGGGCGGGACGTTGTCCGGCGAGCACGGAATTGGCAACGACAAGACGGCTTACATGCCGATGATTTTTGGTGAGCAGACACTGAAGCTGCAATTGGCTGTGCCGCGGGTGTTTAATGCGGATCACCAGTTGAATCCGTTGAAAGTCTTTTCATCGCGGCGATTTGGTGTGGACGTGGGGCCTGGGGCGGTCCCGATAGCGACAGATTCAGCCGTCTCAGCGGTCGGCAGAAACGGGCAGGCTGCGGACCATGGGCCTGGACAAGCGGTGAGTGAGAAAAAGACGGGGACCGTGGGAACGCCACATGTTCGTGATTTGCCATTTGCTCCTTTTTTCGATGAGATCGACGGCACTTTGTGTGGATCGGCCACATTGACCGCAGCGGGACTGAGGGAGGCTGTCGGTGCGGCGGCCTTTCGTTTTCCGTTGCTGCTGGATGATCAGGCGACGTTGTGGGAGCAGGTGCGAGCCAGTGGCTATGCCTCGGCTTCATCACGATTTGGATCGTACTGCGACAATATCTCGGGAATGAACTGGAGGTTTCCGGATGGTCGGATTCTGCGAATTGGCGAACGGGTTGTGAAATCGACAACCGGGTATGACTTATTTCGGTTTCTGCTGAATTCGAATGGGCGGTTTGGCGAGCCGACCGATTTTGTGCTGCGGCTGCGACCGGACTGTGGCCAGAGCGGTGTGTTTCGGCTTTCCGGAAGTGTGGAAACTGTGAATATGGCGGCTCGGCAGTTACTGGCCACCTGCTGGATTCATTGGTTTGATAGTGTGGATGTGTTGCTGCAGCCGGGAACGGAGCAGGCCGAGTTGCGAATCAGCCTGAACTGCCCGGCGGAGGAATGGGGCGTGTATTTGACGACCGTGGAGGGGCTTTGTCGGGAGCATGGACTTTTGCTGAACAGTGAGCCGCAGCATGGTCTTGTGCCAGATGGGTTGCCGGACGTGATGTTGAAGACGACGCCGGACAGAGCGGTTGAGCTGGGGCGGCATGTGGGGCAGCGGTATGGGATGCGGGTCGTCGTGATTGCGGGGCACGGTGTCGTTCATGGTTATGTGGTCAGCGGAGATGATAAGGGTCTCCCGCAGCGTGTGCGAGAGTGTGTAACGGAACTGAACGAGGGGCTGGCGGAGCATGGTGGGGACTGGCAGTCCCGTCATCTTTCGCGGGGTGCTGCGTCGGGTGTGGAGGCCGTCTGGCTGGAAGTGCTGGAAAAGGCATGGGAGTGTGGAGCGAGGAATGAGGAATGAGGAATGAGGAATGAGGAATGAGGGGATAGGGGATAGGGGACGAGGCTGTGTTTCATCGTGCTCGTGCTCAGGCCGCCCTCGCGGCCGGTGCTCGTGCTCGTAATCGACTCAGCCAGGAAACGCGGACCGGGCACATTGCGCCTGAGACTGCGGGTTCGGAGTTGCTGCATTATTGGACAACTTTCGAGAACGAGGGCGGGGACGAGGGCGGGGACGAGGGCGGGGACGAGGGCGAGGACGGGGGCGGGGAAGGGCTTAAAAAACACGAGGGGGAGGGGTTGGGGTGTCGGAACGGGATTTGTTGACTAGTTGTGTGCATTGCGGCTTTTGTCTGGAGGTATGTCCGACGTATCAATTGTCGGGCGACGAGAACAATTCTCCGCGTGGGCGTCTGCGATTGTGGCGGGAAGAGTCTGAAGGGAGATTGGCAGCGGATCCGTGGACGGTGGAGTACACGAAGGACTGCGTGGGTTGTCTGGCGTGTGAACCAGCGTGTCCGGCCAATGTGCCGTACGGCGAGATTCTGGAGCAGACGCGTCATCAGCAGGTATCCACCGGGCGTGTGCGCCCTGCGGCAGCTTTGCGGCTTGCGGCATGGCTGGCAGCGCGGCCGGGATTGTTTGGACTGGCGATGATCCCGATGCGGCTGCTGCGTCGCTGGAATGCGATTCCGCATCGGCAGATGTTTGCGGGACGGCCGTCGATCACATTGACGACGGCGCAGTATGCACAGCGATTGATGGCGGAGCATCAGCCGACGGGGCCGCGTGTGGCTTTGCTGACGGGTTGTCTGATGGAAGCCGTCTTTCGCGAGATCAATTTTGCGACGGTACGAGTGCTGATTGAAAACAACGTGCAGGTGGTGATTCCCGGGGACCAGGGCTGTTGCGGAGCGATGCAGGAGCATTTGGGGCTGGATGGTGTGGACGCGTTACGGGAGCAGAACCGATCAGTGTTTCGGGCGGCCTCGGTGGACGCCGTGGTCGCCAATTCGTCGGGATGTGGCCTGGCGACAGGGAAGGCACTGAGCGGTGACCTGCCGGTGAAAGATGTCCTGAGTTTTCTGGGCGAGATCGGGTTGACTGGACGGGCACAGCGTGAGCGTCGTGCACGGGTGTATGTGGACCTGCCGTGTCATCTGGTGCATGGCCAGCGGAGCCCGGGGATTCCGGCAGCGGTTCTGGATGCCACGGGATATGCCTGGAGTCTGGCACCGCAGGCGAAGGACTGTTGCGGATCGGGCGGTGTGTATCATTTGCAGCGGCCAGAGAATTCGCGGGAGATTCTGGAGAAGAAGTCAGCGTTTCTAAATACGGCGGCTGGGGATCCGGTGATTCTGGCGACCAGCAATCATGTGTGCATGATGCAATGGGCATCGGCTGGTCGATCGGGTCTTGTGACGCGCCCGTATGACGTGAAGCATGTGATTCAGTTGCTGGATCCGGGCGAGCAGTTTCGGGTGTCGAGGGGACCCGGGCGCGCAACATGAAATGGCGGCTGGCTTGCAGACTGGCGTGGTATTCGTAATTCGGGCTGCAGAAGGTTGAGGAGAGAACTGATGCATGGGCGACGAAACTTTCTACAGTCGATGGCTGTTGGATCCACGGCCCTGGCGACTCCGTGGCTACCGGGTGCGGTGAAGGCCGTGGGAGCGGTTGGGGCAGCGAATATTGTCGCAGCAGCGAGCGGACCTGCACTGGGATTCAGTCTCTATGGCATGAAGTCACTGCCGCTGGATCAGGCGTTGAAGGTGTGTGCGGAGATTGGTTATTCGCATGTGGAGTTTTCGCTGAACGCGGGTTATCCGACGGAGCCTGCGGTGTTTGGTGCGGATGCGCGGCGGTTAGCGAGTGCTCAGTTGCGGGCATTGAAGCTGGGGCTGCCCTGCCTGATGGTGCTGATGAGCCTGACAGCGGACGAGGCGGCGCATGCGAAGGCTCTGGAAATGATCAGCATGGCGGCTTCGCTGGCGAAAGAGCTTGTCAACGAAAATCCGCCGATTCTGGAGACGGTGGTGGGGGGCCAGCCGGCGAAATGGGAATCGCAGAAAGCTGGCATGCTTTCTCAACTTCAGGATTGGGCTGCCGCTGCTGAGAAAGCGGGGACCGTGATTGCGATTAAGGCGCATGTGGGAAGTGCCGTGAATTCCCCGGAGCGGCTGTTGTGGTTATTGGAAGAAGTGAAATCTCCGGCTATTCAGGCGGCGTATGACTACAGCCATTTTGAGTTACAGGGAATGGATCTGGAAGAATCGCTGCGCCTATTATTGCCGCGAACAAAGTTTATTCATGTGAAAGACAGTCAGGGAGACGCGGGGAAATTTCGGTTTCTGCTTCCTGGCGAGGGGCGGACGGACTATGTTCGATATTTTTCGTTGTTGCAGTCGTTGGGATATGCGGGCCCGGTGTGTGTGGAAGTGAGTGGGCAGGTTTTCAGTCAGGCCGGGTATGATCCGATCGCGGCAGCGAAGTCGTGCTGGGCAGTGTTATCTGCTGCATGGCAGCAGGCGCGGGTGTAGGGGGCGGGAGGCTTTCAGCTTTCCGTTTTCGGTTTTCAGTTGCTGGAGTCGGACGCGAATTGGGGTTCCTGAATGACGGGGAACTGAGGTGAAGAGAGATGCGGAATTTTCTGATGAATTGCTGGGTATGAGTGATTTGAAAGAGCTGGAGCGGGCGATTTCCACGGCCATGCATGGGGATCAGTTTTCGCTGCGCCAGATGATGCGGGGGATTCGCAGTTCTGAAAAGGCTGGCAGGCCGTTTGATCGGGTACTGGGCAAGTTCCGTTCGGTGCTGGAACGCTCTGTTCAGCGGCGTCAGCAGCGGGAAGCGTGGCAGCCACGTTTGGCATGGGATCCGGACCTGCCGGTGGTAGCTCGAAAGCAGGAGATCATGGACACGATCCGTGATCACCAGGTGATTGTGTTGTGTGGCGAGACGGGCTCGGGAAAATCGACACAGTTACCGAAGATTTTGACGGAGATGGGGCGTGGGATTTTTGGGGTGATTGGGCATACGCAGCCGCGTCGAATTGCTGCGCGATCTGTGGCAACGCGGTTGGCGGAAGAGCTGGGTTGTCGACTGGGTCAGGAGGTTGGTTTTCGGATCCGGTTTACGGACAGCAGTGGCCCGAATACTCGGATTCGGCTGATGACGGACGGAATCCTGTTGGCGGAGACTCAGACGGACCGTTTTCTGGACCAGTATGACACGATCATTGTGGACGAGGCGCATGAGCGATCCTTGAACATTGATTTTCTGCTGGGATATCTGAAGCGGCTGTTGCCAAAGCGGCGTGATTTGAAGGTGATCATTACGTCGGCCACGATTGATGCGGCGCGGTTTGCGGAGCATTTTGGTCAGGACGGACGTCCGGCGCCAGTGTTGCAGATTTCCGGGCGGACGTGGCCGGTGGAGATTCGCTATCGGCCGCTGGACGATCCGGACGCGATGGAGGACGACGGGGCAGAGCCGCGTGACTGGCTGGAAGGCATCATGGATGCGGTGGAAGAGTTATCCCGTCAGGACGCCGGACACATTCTGGTGTTTCTGCCGACGGAGCGGGACATTCGGGAAGCGGCAAAGAAACTGGGGGGCCGTCGATTTTCGGGAGATACGTCTGAATATCCCACCGAGATTGTTCCCCTGTATGGTCGGCTATCCATGGACGATCAGACGAAGGTCTTTTCGCCGTGTCCGCATCGGCGCATTGTGCTGGCGACGAATGTGGCCGAATCGTCGTTGACGGTTCCGGGGATTCGCTATGTGGTGGATACGGGGACTGCAAGGATCAGCCGCTATTCCGCGCGTTCGCGCATGCAGCGACTACCGATTGAACCGATCTCTCAGGCATCGGCCAATCAGCGTGCCGGGCGTTGTGGACGAATAGGTCCGGGCATCTGCATTCGGCTATACAGTCAGGAAGATTTTGCAGCGCGAGAGGCGTTTACGGCCCCGGAGATTCAGCGTACGAATCTGGCGGCCGTGATTCTGCGAACACTGAGTCTGCGGCTGGGCAATCTGGAAGATTTTCCGTTTCTGGATCCTCCACGGGCCACAACGATCCGCGAAGGGTATCGGACTCTGGAGGAACTGGGAGCGATTGCGACGGAAGCGACTGTAGCCGAGGCGGCTTTGCGTGCTGCGGATGTTTCGGTCGTTGCAGTGGCCGAGGGTGAGGGGGCTGCGGGAGGCAGGCAGCCGGCGGCGTCGAATGCTCTGAAGGCGGGCGAGTTGACGGAGACTGGTCGGCGGATGGCAAGTCTGCCGGTGGATCCGCGGATCAGTCGGATGATTCTGGCCGCGGTAGAGGAGCACGCGTTGCCGGAGGTACTGGCGATTGCTGCTTTGCTGGAAAGTCAGGATCCGCGTGAACGTCCCGTGGAAAAGCAGCAGGCGGCGGATGAGGCGCATCGAAAGTTTCTGAACCGGGATTCGGACTTCTTAACGATTTTGAATCTGTGGGATGCATGGCACGATCGCCAGCGAAATCAGTCTCACAGTCAGGTGCGTAAATGGTGTCATCAGAATTTTTTGTCCTGGATGCGGATGCGGGAATGGGTGGATGTGCATACGCAGTTAAGAGAGTTGCTGGAGGACAGTGAAGATCCGGCAATTGCAAAGGCGGCAAAGGCGTTGTCGGCCAGTCATTCGGGGCGTCGCGGGCGAAATCAGGCGGCAGCGCAGAATCGGCAGACAAATCCGGGGGCGGACCAGCAGAAGCAGAAAGACGCGAAGGGTCCGGGTGGCAAAGCAAACTCCGGGAAGCCGGGAGGTAGTGGTGGTCAGGGCAAGGCGGGCAGTGAGCCAGCATTTGCGCCTGCGGAGGAGCGGCACAACGACTTTGCGGCGACGCATCGGGCATTGATGACTGGGTTGCTGGCGAACATTGGCTGTCAGGCACCGGACGGAGAGTTTCTGGGGGCTGGCGGGAACCGTCTGGCGATCTGGCCTGGTTCGGCGTTGGCACCGAAGGGCGCGAAATGGTTTGTGGCTGGAGAGCTGGTCGAGACCAGTCGGCGATTTGCTCGTACGATCGCAAGGATTCAGCCAGAGTGGATCGAGCCGCTGGCAGCGCACCTGGTGACTCGGGAATATTTCGAGCCGCATTGGGACGCGGAGGCCGGCAATGTGATGATTTACGAGAAGATAAGTCTGTGGGGGCTTCCGATCGTGCCGCGTCGGCGAGTCACACTGGCGAAGGTGGACCCGGTGAAGGCGCGGGAGATGCTGATTCAGCACGGGCTGGTGGAATTCGGGTTGTTGTTTGGGGATGCGTCGGACGGGGGCGAGCCGCGGGCGGACTATGACGACGAAGAGGAAGCCCTGGCGCGCGGGGCGACTCGAGTGCGCCCGGGGCGCGGCGGGAATGCTGGCCAGCCGTCACGACGAAAAGGCTGGGGCCACGAAGTTCCATTTCTGAAGCATAACCATGCGGTGCTGGAGCAGTTGAAAGAGCTTCAGGCGCGGACTCGGTCGCACCATCTGCTGCCGGGAGATGAAATCCTGTTTGAGTTTTATCAGTCGCGCATTCCGGAGGAGTGTGTCGACCGTGACAGACTGCGGCGCTGGTACCAGCGAACGCACACACGCCAGGCAACGCTGCTGCAGTTTGACATTAATCAGTTTTCGGATGAGGCCCAGCGAAAAGAGCATGCCGATTTGTTTCCGGAATCCGCGCAGTTCGGCGCCATGCATTTGCCGCTGAGCTACCAGCTGGATCCAGGCCAGGAAGCAGACGGCGTGACTGTCACCCTGCCGGCCGAAGGTCTGCAGCAATTGACGGAAGCGAGACTGGACTGGCTGGTCCCGGGTTTGGTCGAGCAGAAGGTTCTGGCATTGATTCGAGCATTACCGAAGCCCTTGCGGCGTCACTTTGTGCCCGCACCGGAATCCGCAAAGCTGGTCGCTTCGGATCTGGAGTTCGGTCGCGGGGATTTTCTGAACAGCGTCGCTGTGCGGTTGTCACAACTTGCGGGGGAACGGATTGATCACCGCGAATTTGACTGTGGTTCGCTGGAGGATCACCTGAAGTTCAACGTGCGGGTGCTGGACGAACAACGCCGGGTATTGATTGAGGGGCGTGATCTGAAGCAGATTCGGGTGACGCTGGCAGAGCGTGCCCGTGCGGCGGCGACGGCAGCGGACAAAAAAGCGGCTGTCAGTGGTCCCACGGCTGAAGAAGCGCAATGGCTGCGGACCGGGTTTCGCAACTGGGACTTTTTCGCAATCCCGGAGCATATAGATATCGTGCGAGCCGGCATGCAGTTGCGGGCCTTTCCTGCACTTCGGGATGACGGTGAAACTGTGGCGCTGATGTTGTGTCAGACTCCTGAGGAGGCTCAGCGCAGCCTGCGGATCGGACTGCGAAAGCTGATTTTTCAGCTGGAGAAAAAACGCGTATTGACGCAGGTTGGCAATCTGCCGCAGATCACTCGCACCCGTGTCCTTGCGGCAACAATCCGCGGGCTGGAGTTTACCAATCATATCGCGTTGCTGATGGTTGAGCGGGCGTTTCTGTCTGACAGGCCGTTACCTCGCACGCGGCCCGCGTTTGATGCAACTGTCGCTTCAGGGCGCGAGCGGCTGGCAGTGATTGCTCAGGAGCTGACGCAGTTCCTTCCGCATCTGTTTCAGCAGTATCACGAAACACGAGCAGCGCTGGATCTGGCAAAAGGCCCGGGGTGGGATCCGCTGTTGAAAAGCATGCAATCGCAGTTGAACGGACTGGTGTATGCGACTTTTCTGATTGATACGCCGTGGCCGTGGCTGATCCAGATTCCTCGTTACCTGACGACCATTCGGCAGCGGCTGATTCGGCTGGGATCCGGGGGATTAAAGACGGAAATGAGTCTGGAGTCTGAATTGGCACCATGGTTAGCGCGGTATGAACAGAAGCTGCGTGATCATCAGCGGCAGCAGCGTGTGGACCCGATGTTGCAGCATACGCGCTGGATGTTGGAAGAATACCGGGTGCAGTTGTTTGCCCAAAAGCTGGGAACAGCCGTGAGCGTGTCTCCGACAAAGCTGGATGAGCAGTTTCTGAGGATCAGTTAGCAGCGTGGGCCAGTTAGCGGTGTGGGTCAGTTCGCGGTGTGGGCAGGACGGAATTCGCCGGGCCATGACACGGACCCAGGCCAACCCATTGCCAGCGTCAACGCGGCGTTATTAAGGCTCCCCAGCCCTGTCGTCGGACAGGGCTGGTTTTGCAGGCGGGGAAGGAGTGAGATTCCGGCTGAGCATTGTCGTACTAATTCAGACCGAGGACATCGGCCATGGTATACAGACCGGCCTTCTGGGTGACGAGAAATCGGGCGGCTGCCAGCGCTCCGAAGGCGTAGCTGTCGCGGGTATGGCCGCGGACTGTCAGGTCGATGGTTTCGCCCATCATTCCGAAGATGATTGTGTGTTCGCCCACATTGTCTCCGGTGCGAACCGCATGGTAGCCGATTTCGTTCAGCGGGCGTTTCCCGATGCGCCCTTCACGGCCGTGAATGTGGTTTTCCTGTCCCATCTGATCCGCGACAATGCGGCCGAATTGCAGGGCCGTTCCGCTGGGGGCATCTTCTTTGAATCGATGATGGCGTTCAATAATTTCGACATCGACGCCATCGGTGTTGTTGCGCAGGACACGTGCAGCTTCTGAAACGAGTTTCATTACGAGATTGACCGCCATGCTCATGCTGGGGGCCATAACGATGGGAGTGGACTGTGCGGCTTCCTGAACGGCCTGTCGCAGTTCGGCAGGAATTCCGGTGGTAGCGACCACGAGTGGAATCCGGCGACTTTCGCAGGTTGCGAGGATGGAGCGCAGTCCTTCGGGTGTCGAGAAGTCGATGATCACATCGACCGCCTGTCCAAGTTCGTCAGTAATCGGGACTCCGGCACGCCCTGCGCCGGCAAGTTCACCGGCGTCCTGTCCCAGGACTGGGCTTCCGGAATGTTCGAGTGCTGCCGCCAGTTGAAGTTCCGGATCTTTCATGGTCAGCGCGACAACACGCTGCCCCATGCGGCCTCCTGCACCGTTAACACCGACCGTGATTGGCATGACTGAGATTCCTGATAGCCTGACACTGACCTGCCATGGACGCGGCAGGTGACTGCTGAAAAGTTTGGGTACCGCAAACGCTGTCCGGCAATGCGGAGTCACTGTCGGTCAGGCGGCCCAGCGACCGGCACTGCCATTCTCTGCGTCACTGGGGATTGTACCGAGTTCTGTGCGTTTATTCGGTCAGAATCGGTCCCGGGAAGAAATTTTCGGGAACGCGGTCGAATGGGAGAGACAATCCGCGTGAACCCGGCGAAGGTTGCAGAAACACACGACCTGTGTGGGTAAGCCGTCCCGGGGATTGACGACGAAGCGCCTTGGCGCGGCTGTCAGAAGAGATGCTGAAAACCTCTGTCTGCAGCCGCGTTGCTTATACCGGGTTTTGGGAGCGTTACTTTGGAGCGGAACGTTCTGCGATGGGCACAAAGTTGCGAACGGTGGCGCCAGTGTAAACCTGTCGTGGTCGGTAGATGCGGCTGGTGGCATCGTCTCGCTGTTCACGCCAGTGGGCCAGCCAGCCTGGCAGTCGTCCGATAGCGAACATCACAGTGAACATGTTGGTGGGAATCCCCATCGCTCGGTAGAGCAGTCCACTGTAGAAGTCCACATTGGGATAGAGTTTTCGGCTGACGAAGTAGTCGTCTTCGAGGGCGATTTTTTCGAGGTTCCGAGCAATTTCCAGCAGCGGATCATCAATGCCCAGTTCGTTGAGCACCTGTTCGGCCATTTTGCGCAGAATTGTGGCACGTGGGTCAAAGTTTTTGTAAACGCGGTGACCGAAGCCCATGAGGCGGAAGTCACTGGTTTTGTCCTTGGCCATCATGACGTATTTTTTGTAATCGCCCCCGTCGTCGTGAATCATCTGCAGCATTTCGAGAACTGCCTGGTTCGCACCGCCGTGCAGTGGTCCCCAGAGGGCGCAGATGCCGGCCGAGATGGAGGCAAAAATATTGGCGCGGCTGCTGGCGACAATTCGCACGGTGGAAGTGCTGCAGTTCTGCTCGTGATCTGCGTGCAGAATCAGGAGCATGTTCAGGGCCTTCACGAGGACCGGATTGATTTTGTAATCTTCCGCCGGGACCGCAAACATCATGTGCAGGAAGTTCGCACAGTAGGACAGATCGTTTTTGGGATAAACCTTGGGCTGTCCGATGGATTTCTTGTAGGCATAGGCGGCGATTGTTCGCACTTTGGCCAGCAGCCGGACAATGTTGACGTCGGAATTATCGTCTTCAGTTCCCGGGTAGTAAGTGGACAGTGAAGCGACCATGGCGGAAAGGATGGCCATGGGATGGGCGTTGGGCGGGAAGCCTTCGAAGAACTTTTTCATGTCTTCGTGGATCATGCTGTGGTAGGTCAGCTGAGCCCGGAAGCTTTTCAATTGTTCTGCCGTCGGCAGTTCGCCGTAAAGCAGTAACCATGAGGTTTCGACGAAGTCTGAATTTTCGGCAAGCTGTTCGATCGGGTAGCCGCGATAACGCAGAATGCCCTTGTCGCCATCGATAAAGGTGATGGCACTGGTACAGGCTCCGGTGCTGTTAAAACCGGGGTCCATCGTGATCGCGCCGGACTGCCCGAGCAGCCTGGTGATATCGATCGCGGTTTCGTCCTCGGTGCCTCGAATGACCGGGAGTTCGTACGATTTTCCATCCAGAGTCACGCTGGCTGTGGTCATAAGGTCGGAATTCCTGAAAACGAAGGTCTCGAGGGAACAGGTCTGTGCGTCTTCGCGTGCGGATTTCTGGGACAGCGCGTAAGACATTTCAAATTCACCGATTCAACTACGGTACCACGACTGCCACAAAAGTAAACTGATCCGGGGCAGATGCTCAATTCCGGAATGCCTTTCTGCGGCGAATTTTCCGAGAAGGTTTCACCAGACTTCCAGTCCTGCGGAATTGAATGTCCACTCCCTTGCAATCGTTTGGGCTCTCTTTCGCTGAATTCCATGGGGCTCCTGCGGGAATTGTCGGAAAAACGCGAGTCGCATCCCCTCAGATTTTGTGTTGTGCGTCGATTTTCAGTCCTGATCGCTCTGCGTGCGACGAAAAAGCGAGACCACGCAGCAAAACTCTGGAATTCGCAGTTTTTGGGGAAAAGGCAGCGAGAATTGGCATCCCGACCGCGGGGAATTCGGCTGGTATCGGCGTGCAGGGGGTCAAGCATCCGTTTGTGCAGTCCGAATTTTTCCCTTCTGCACGTTGATTCGCTTGCCTGTTTGCCCGACAATCCGAAGCGACGTTCCAAAATCGGAAACGATTCCTGCGGTTTTCGATTGAAATTGATGGTTGCTCATGTTCTCGGTACGGTGCTTCTACGTACGAACAGCCTGACAGCCTTCCGTCTGTGACACCTGCCTGGCCATGATTGGCTGGAACTGGCCCCTGAAATGGATTCTGCTCCACTGACTTCTGAAGACATTGCCCTGCGTTATCTGGAACAGCTGCCATGGCCAGCTTATCCATTTCAGGAGCAGGCCATCCTGTCATGGTTTGAGCCCTGTGACGGGATTTTGGTGTGTGCTCCTACTGGCACCGGTAAAACGGTGATCGCGGAAACGGCCCTTTACGAAGCTCTGATGACTGGCCGGCGTGCGTTTTACACGACACCGCTGATAGCGTTGACAGAGCAGAAGTTTCGGGAACTTCAGGAGGCTGCCGTTCGGTGGGGGTTCTCTGCGGCCAGCATTGGACTGGTCACGGGCAATCGTCGCGAAAACCCCGATGCTCCGATTCTTGTGGTCGTCGCAGAGATTCTGCTGAACAAGCTGCTGTCGCCGGAAGAGGACTCGCTGGACGACGTGTCTGCCGTAGTGATGGATGAGTTTCACAGTTTCAACGATCCGGAACGCGGGATTGTCTGGGAACTGTCTCTGGGGCTGTTGCCGAAGCACTGTCGTTTGCTGCTGATCAGTGCGACCGTTGGGAATGCCACGGATTTTGTAATCTGGCTGGCGCGGATGCATGGTCGCCGTCTGCGTCTGCTGCAAAGCGATGAACGCCGGGTGCCGCTCGATTTTCGCTGGATTCCCGACGAGCTGTTGCAGGATCAGCTACAGCTGATGACCGATGGTGATGACACGCAGCGGTACACGCCGGCGCTGGTTTTCTGTTTTAATCGCAATGAATGCTGGAGCGTTGCTGAACAGCTCAAGGGGAAAAATCTGCTGGCGGATGGACAGCAAAAACAACTGCTTGCCGAACTGGATCAGCACGACTGGTCTGTGGGCGCGGGGGGAAAGCTGAGGCAGTTTCTGCTGCGTGGCGTGGGGCTGCATCATGCGGGTCTTCTGCCGAAGTACCGTCGGATCGTCGAAGGTCTGTTTCAGAAAAAGCTGCTGAGCCTGTGCGTATGTACGGAAACGCTCGCGGCCGGCATCAACCTGCCCGCTCGTTCGGTGGTGATGACATCACTGCTGAAGGGGCCGCCGGGCGGCATGAAGCTGATCGATGCCAGTTCCGCGCATCAGATGTTCGGCCGGGCCGGGCGTCCGCAGTACGATTCCCGTGGCTACGTGTTTGCTGTGGCTCATGAAGACGATGTTCGCCTGTTTCGCTGGCAGCAGAAGTACGACGAGATTCCCGAAGACACCAAAGATCCGATGCTGCTTCGAGCGAAAAAGAATCTTAAGAAGAAGATGCCGAAGAAACGCGACGGTGTGCAGTACTGGACCGAAAAACAATTTCAGTCTCTCCGCGAAGCTCCGGCCGCCAAACTGGCCAGCCGAGGCAGGTTCCCATGGAGGTTGCTGGCGTTCCTGATCAGAAAATCCGGGACCGTGCAGTCCCTGCAGGATTCCATTCAGAAACGGCTGCTGGAACCGGCAGAAAAGGACGAGGCACTCAAACATCTGACACGCATGCTGCGTACGCTGGAAAGTGGCGGATTTATTACGCTCGATCCACCACCGCCGCGTCCGCCGCAAATGCCCGGGATGGACTCGATAGACAATCAAGCGCCCTTTCATTCCACACTCGCTGTGCGGGCCGCGATCGAACTGCTGAGGGCGATTGATTCGAAGACCGGAAACACTCAGTCCCGTTGGCTTTCCGGATTGCTTCCGGCGATCAGTGAAGAACCTCCGGAGTTCACCGGCAGCGAAGTTTCCGAACCGGATGTTCCTGTGGAGTTCGGTGAAGGCGTTTCTGAAGATGATTCGCCAGACACAGACGACGCGGCTGCTCCTACGGCCATGGAAGTGCTGACTGGAGTTCCTGACGACGCGCATCGCATTGCGGCCGGGGAGATCACCAGCGAGGGCCGACTCGCCGATGCCGCGAGCGAGGATGAAAAAAATGCTGCTGCAGCGGAAGCGACAACGTCAACGGTTTCGGGGAACGAGAACAACTCGGAAACGCCCCCCCCGGCTTCAGCAGGCCTGCTGGGACGAATGATTCAGGAGGCACGCTCGTCGGGCACATCCAAATCGGCTGGACCGGCGAAGGCACCGAAACGGGACCGTCGCGAGTCCGTTGCTGCCGGGGATTTTCCTGAATATCACCCGCGTCTGGCGATTGCCGCACCTGCTCTGAAACTCATCAATTGTTTTCGCAGCATCAACCCGCTTTATGGGGTGTTTCTGGCGGAGCATTTGCATAAAGCGAGTTACGAAGAACGACTGCAGCTGCTGGAAAGTGTTCTGGATCTGCCATCTTCTGTGGCGGTGATGGTCCGGGTTCCGCTGCCTGAAGTGATGCCGCCCGGACCATTGGCTATGGAATTTCTGAATCCGCGACTGGTCTCTCGCGGGTTGATCACTCAACAGGATCTGACAGGCTACTTCGACGAAACAACTCGACGCCGCGTGTTTCCGATCCCGCTGGGTGACCGGATGCGGATGCTGTTTCAATGCGAGTATCCCGGTGTCAGCGATGTGTTTCAGCGAAGTGTCTGGTGTATTGGCGATCTGTTGCGATTTGGTGGTAATTTTGATCGCTATGTGCGAACGCGTGAGCTGACCAAACAGGAGGGCATTATTTTTCGGCACTGCCTGAGAATGATCCTGCTGTGTGGCGAGTTTGCGGAGCTTGAGCCACCGCAGCTGGACCCGATGGAATGGCGCCGCGATCTGGCAGATCTGGCATCACTGTTGACGGAGACCTGCCGTGCTGTCGACCCATCCAGTACAGACGAAGTTCTGACGGCGCTGCGAAATCATGCCGAGGGGCTGGATCCTGCGTTCTGAGGGCAACTATCAGAAAACGTCGGCCGCCGGCAGATTGCTACCGCCGGCGGACTCCGCCTGTTGCTCCGCAGGTTCTGAGAATTGTAGCCGGACATATCAACTGACACTGTCTTTTGCATCGCAGGTTCCACGATTGCGACACGGTCGCAATCGGTATGGGAGGTACGGCATCCCGTGCCACCGTCCATGATCAACACGTCAGGAGTGTCGGGTCTGCGTTAAACTGCAGACCACAGACCGTCAGGACTCTTCAGAGGAATCTTCAGAGGACTCTTCATGGGTCACATTCGGAGCCTCTGGCGGGCCTGCGTTAGGAGCTTCCGGAGGAAAATCAATCGCGGACGCCAAATCTGCAGTAGTAAGCCCGGCTTCCTGTACCAGGCGAGCGAGATCCACCGGCGCGTAGATGCCCAAACGACGCGTCAGATTGGTGCGGTAGAGTTTAACGGTGCGTTCGGCAAGGCCGTAATGTTCTGACATTTCTCTGTTGGACCATCCCTGCACCACTCCCAGCAGCATCTGAAGTTCCCGGGCGGAAAGGCTGTCGATCATGTCTCTGGCGATAGATTGCTGTCCTCGGGCCATCCGGTTCCTGGAATCACGTTCCAGGGCCCGATTGATGGCGTCCAGCAATTCCGGCGTCTCGGCCCGCTTCGTCAGAAAATCTTCTGCCCCGGCTCGCATCGCCCGAACAGAGGTGGGGATGTCCCCTTTGCCGGTGACAAAGATCAAGGGCATCGGATTGGAGGACTCTGCCAGATTTTGCTGCAGTTCAAACCCGTCACGGTTTGGCATCTGCAGGTCTGTCAGGACACAGCCCGGGGAATCCTGATCAGGGCGAATGAGAAATTCGGCGGCGGAACTGTACGTGGCTACATTCAAGCCATGGCTTTTTAGCCGTCTGCCCATGCTGCGCAAAAACGACTGGTCATCATCAATCACATGGATTGTTGGCATCATACCGCGGCCCCTTCTGCCATACCCGGCGACTGAATCAATGCCGGAAAACTTAAAATGACAGTTAAACCTGTCCCTGAACGATTCTGAAGTGTCATACGGCCCTCATGCTGATCCATAATCGATTGCACGACGGACAGTCCAATTCCCAAGCCGGCCGAGCGTGTCGTAAAGAACGGCTCGAGGACCGAGTTTACTTCACTTGACTCAATGCCGCCTCCGTTGTCAACAATAACCAACTCGATTCTCATTTCGGAATCCTGCTGGTCCGATGGTACTGCTCCGCGAATCACGAACTGAATTGTTCCCCGCAGAAGGCGTTCTTTACCGTTACTGCCGGCCTTTGCCTCCAGAAAGTTGCCGGAGGCGGTCTTCGTGGCGAAAGCAATAATGGCGTCCACGGAATTGTTAACCAGATTCAATACGGCTTGCTGCAGAAGAATCTCGTCTCCTGAAATCATGGGCCGCTGAAGTTCGCACGCCACGTTGACTGCGATCCGCTCCACGTCCAGGCGGGGTTTGGCGAGCAGCATGGCATTTCGAAGCATGGTCTGCAGATCCATCGGACGCATGGTCAATTGCTGCCTGCGCACCATCTGACGAATACCATCGAGGACCAGGCCGGCTCGACGATCATCTGCAGCGATATCGTGGATAATTTCCCGCAACTCTTCCAGATGACTCTGGGGATCATTTTTCAGCAAGTGAGCGGCGGCTTCAACATTGTTGAGGATGGCTCCAAGTGGCTGTCCAAGCTCGTGGGCGAGGGAAGCGGCATACTGGCCGAGCGTTGAAAGACGTGAGGCCTGTTCCAGCTTTTCTGTCTGAATACGAATGGTCTGCTCGGCACTGCGTCTACGTCGCAATTGCACCACAAGAGCTACAATCAGCCCGGCCTGAAAAATCAGCACCAGCAGCCCAACCAGTGTCTGCCTCCCATAGAGTTCCCAGAAACCCAGGTCCAGAAATCGAATTTCACTGCCGGGGGAAATCCGACCATAGGGCACGCCAAATCGCCTCAGGGCACGCGCATCAAGAATGGCAACTTCAGGCATCCCGTAAACTGATGCCGAATTTCCTTCGATGCAGTCTCGCATCATGCTGGCCACGCGACGTCCCGTGCTCCGCACCTCGACGCACATCCCCCCGACAATCCCACGACCAATATGGGTGTCCAGCCCCGCAAAGATGGGGTTTTCTGAAATGTGACACAGCTGCTCGACGACTTCAGCGGGAACCATTCTCTGGCCATTGCTGTCTACGTAAACTCCCTGATAGTGCACAACCGTGTCGGGCGGCAACTGTTTCAGACGAGTTTTTAGCTCGTCGAGACTTAAATCCAGCAGCGACACGAATTCGAGACCTTTGGATGTTGCCTCGGATCGCATTCTGGCCTCGGACGCGATGGTCGAGTTTCGATGTGGAAACGTCGTGGCTACGTAGGCCACCCGCCTGGTCGCCGGAAAAAGCTGTAAAGCCAACGCCAGATTTCCAGCATTCGTTTCCGAACTTTTCAATTTTAGAAATCTGGGAATTTCGCTGGCAGAATTGGGCACATCCCCAAACCTCTCAATCGTAATGATCCAGGCGTCTGGCGCTAGTTTTTCTCTTTTGGAAATCAGGAACTTCAGTGATTTTTCAGTTGTTGCAATCAGAAAATCCAGACGCTGGTCTCGATACTTTTCCAGCAGCCAGTCGGCCGACCTGGAGATGTCCGTGTTCGGGCCGGCAAGCCGGGACAGGTCCATCGTCTCTACAAAAATTTCAGGCGAGATGCTGCTGCCCGGAGTCAGAAACTCCGCTCGAAAACCTTCCATAAATTCCGTCATGGCAGGACGAGTCAGCACTTCCTGATCCAAAATCAGGACGCTGGGACGTCGAGGTGGTAGTGCAGGCGGGGGTGATTCCTCGGCGTGCAGTTCCTTCCCTGGAACAGGAATCGCCACTGCCGACAACAACACCATGCTCGCCAAAAACCGTAGCCGGCCCGAAATGCAATTGAACTGCCCGCAGCCTGCCACAGGCGTCAGATTCCGCAGACCAGGCATAATCAAACCAATTCTCTCCCAGATCAGGCGCAGGCCGATCTGAATACTGCTGCTCAGGTGCGAACACCGGATCTGCAGAACTCGCCTCTCTTGTCTTTTACGGAACTCCATTGCCCTGCGAACCATGAACTCTCAATCTCTGTAATCAAACATTCCGCGTTACATCCGTGCGCTCGCCCTCACAATAATGAATACCATCAAACAAACGATGCTTTTCTGGTGTGAAGAGTACCACTTCATCTCCATTTGGCATTCAATAAATGGTTGCACGGCGAAGAATTCATCAGGAATCGCGGCGAGTTTATGCGTTCGTGTGGCTCCAGGGATTGACGTCCTGAAGCAAAAGAAGTCCCGATGCAGGGGTGGGGCTGAGAGTGGGGTTGAGAACTGTTGCCGCTTGATGCGTCCCTCGGAATGGTGGGAAATTCCAATTGTGCTGCTCCCCGAGCCCTCAGCGTGAGCTATGGGGTTGAAGCATATGCCTCTGAGTGTGTTTAGGGGTAATGGGAATAACTCTGTGCGGTAGTGTATCTATTGACAATCGTAGGTGCCAGCGACCTGTGCCCGCAGCCTATGCGAGGACGAGCACGCGCACGATTTTGCGCGCACAGGGGAACGGCTTTCCCGTTTTCTTGCATGGCGTTTTTCGGTGTTTTTTCGTGCTCGTGCTCAGTCCGCGCTGGCGGACGGTACTCGTACTCGTGCTCGTAGTAATCGTAGTTGTAGTGCTCGTACTCGTGCTCGAAAAAGAATCCTGCTCTGTCGCGCTGCTACTTTATTGCGACGCAAATCGAGCAGTAGCTGTTGCACGATTTTTCGCGTGTACGGGGACTCGATTCCCGTTGTTTGCATTGTGTTGTTTTGCTGCGCCAGTAAGCCTTATCGATCTCGTCAACGGAGAGGAATTAACATCTGAATTGTTCGTTCACCATGTCGCTTTCCGCACGGGAGTCTGAGTAATCGGCCATCCCAGGCGTCGGCGAGCGAAGACGTCAGCCGTAATGCGCAAGCAAGTGAACCCTCGGTGGCCTCGTGACACCATTGACAGTGGTCATCCTGCCGAATGAGGTGAAGCCTGCCACTATCGATTCCTGGTTCCCGTGTTCTGCTTTTGCCAGAGCCACTAAACGGTTCCGGACACGTTTTTTATTCCGCCCGGCTATCCAAACAATTCCATGATCGGTTTTCCGGTCGTCAGCGAACGCGAGATACCGCTGGCGTCGAGGGGATTGTTGATGGGAATGTCCAGGGCGTGATAAATCGTGGCCGCCAGCTCTTCAGGGCGAACAGGATTCGTCACGGGATGCTCACCGTAGCGATTGGATTTGCCGTAGACTTTTCCGCCGGCAATGCCAGCCCCGGCGATGATCGAGGAAAAGCACTGGGGCCAGTGCTGGCGACCGGGCGGATCCTGTTTCAGAACATACGGAGTCCGTCCGAATTCGCCGGTGACGACCACCAGCGTGTTCTTCAGCAAACCCCGCTCCTTCAGATCCGAAAGCAGTGCGGCCAGAGCCTGATCCAGCCGCGGCAGACAGAACCCCATTCCATAGGAACCGTTGCCGAAAGCATTGCCCATTCCCATGTTGCCGCCGTGCATATCCCAGCTGCTGCTGGGGGGGCCCTGCTTGTCGTGCTCTGCCTGTCCGGTCCATCCGTTGACCGTGATAAAACGCACTCCTGCCTCGACCATCCGCCGCGCCAGCAACAGATTCTGGCCCAGAGGATGCATGCCGTAGCGTTCACGCACCTCGACCGGCTCGCGATGCAGTTCAAAGGCCAGCCGGCCTTCCGAACGCGTCATGGCGTCATAGGTTTTCTCTCGCAGGTCGGACCAGTCTTTGACCTGCTGATCCCTGTCCAGTCGATGCGATTCCAGCTTACTCAGCAGCCACTTGCGATCGCCAAATCGCTGCTCGTCGTATGTGTCGTAGATTTGGGGAGGCTTGAAGTCGGACATTGCAGGATGGTTGGTTTCTGATCCCACAAACACGGGCGCGTAAGCCGATCCCAGATAGCCCCCCAGTCCGATATTCGGCGCACAAAATACGGGCGGCCCGACACATTTGATTAACCATGCATTGGAAACGAAGTTGCGGCTGCTGGGCTTGTGTTTGGCGACAAATGAGCCAAGGTAGGGCCTTTCGTCCGGAACGCCCTGCTGCACTCGCCTGTCCGACTGACCACTCAGCAGATTGTGCATCGCATCAAAATGATTGCTGATCGAACCGGGATGGGACATGGAATTGATCAGCGTGAAATGGTCGGTCAGCTTTGCCAGCTCTGTATGCATCTCATTGATCAGCATTCCCGGAACTTTGGTGGCAATCGGCTGATAGGGGCCACGATAATCCAGAGGTGCGTCGGGCTTCATGTCCCACGTATCGACGTGACTGGGGCCACCACACAGCAGCACAAAGATGCAGGACTTTTCCGCGGCCACAGCCCGACCAGTGGGATCAACTTTGTCGGCCCCCATCACCACACCCGGCATGCCGAGACTGAGTGTGCCCAATCCGCCCGCGATGAGCGCCTGCCGACGATTCCCCTGAAAATCAGGCATGCAAAGTTCCCCTTTTCAAACAAATGAACAGGTTTCTGATCGCTGCGTCAGAGGGCCTGACGGTCAATCGTTCAGGCCTGAAGAAGTGGCTGTATATGCCCCGGAAGCTGGCTTCAAGATGCTCTGACGCACTTTCCGGCACTCGTTCAGTTTATGCTCTCATAGGAATTCCCAAGTTTAAGAGGATACCACTTCGTGGGGCAAGGGCAAGCGATTTGGCCCGACACCACGACGAATCGGTCGAGTCTGAGGGCGGGCAATTTCGCAGTCCACCAGACAGAATTCACCGGAGAATTGGGCACACGACCGTGCCGGCAACATCGGTCAATCGAAAATCAAACGGAACAACGGGGC
>CAIQIE010000296.1 GCA_903871805.1 uncultured Planctomycetaceae bacterium
GTTCCGCGGCGCCACACGGACGCTGGTGACGGCTTCGCAGGAGGGCACGATTGCCATCTGGGACCTGGAAACGAATACCGCGCGCCGGCTGGCGTTGAATCTGCCGTCGATCAGTGATGCGGACATGGACCGGGACGGTCAACGCCTGGCCGTGGTTCAGACAGAGGGCACTGTACAGATCCTGAATCTGGAATCGGAGCAGTTGCAGCCACTGCCGCAGCAGGGCACCACGGATGTGCAGAATGTCAGAATTTCCCCGAATGGTCAGTTCCTTGTGACCATCCATCGCGACCGTCGCAGCCAGTTATGGCGGATTGCACCAGGCCAGGGCGTGACGCTGGTTGCGGATCTGCTGAAAAACACGGACGTCGTTCGCTGGTCTGCCGACGGCCAGCAGTTACTGGCCTGTGGCAGCGATGCAGACAACAAACGCCGGGCAGAGATACTGCGTCCGGCAACCTCAGACCGTATTACGGTCGACTGCACCGGGCAGGTCAATGAGGCACAGTTCCGCAGCGATGGACGTCAGGTGCTGCTGACCGAATTTAGCAAGGGACACACTGTATACAACACGACAACTGGCCGTCGTGAAGCGGAGGTGCAGCTGGGTTCGAAGGCCATCTTTGGGAACACGCCGGATCAGCTCTGGCTGCTGAATGAGAAAGACACCGTGCTGTGGGATCTTAAGCGTAATGACGCGATTCAACAGATCCCGCACAGAAACGTGCCTGAGGGAGTGATGAATGCGATGATTTTTCCAGGGACGGATTGGCAACCGGAAAGTCCGGACGGAAAATGGGTCTTCTGTCCTGGGAACATGCTGGAAAAATGGCCTCGGGATCTTCTGGGATTTGCGGAGCGGACGGTGCCACGGCAATTGACCGAGCAGGAGAAGCTTCAGAATCAAATCCCTCTGGCACCATCCGAGCCCCCAATTCCGCCAATGCAGGATTAGCGGACCTTCAAAGTCGCAGGCATTTTGCAAATGCCGTAGCTGGACAGTGCCAGGTGAGTCCTAATACCAACCCGAAGCGCCAGCAAGGAAACTTAAGGACATTTGCAGTGTCAGGCACTTCGCTGGCGTTTCGAGTTCGTCTTTTCGGGGGAGCCCCGCGAACCCGGAGTTGTCCAGGTAGACTCTTCCCTCGACACCGTGCAAAACTTCGCGCGAATCCAGTCTGCTTTCAAATATGTGATCAAAACCTGTCTCTGGCACCCCGAATCAGGGGTGCCAGAAAATAGCCGGTGATCAACACAGCGCAACCCCGGAACGGAACGCTGGTGGGGGCCATCCACCTATCGTTTGACCGTTTGTACGAGTCGTGGGACTGTTTTGCGAGCGTTTTCGGCTCTGGAAAAAACAGGGCGTTAGCGGGTGGAGTTTTTACCAGGGCGCGGGCGAATCGGCGGGATGTTTTGGCGGATCAGGAAATTCAGGTTGTCCACTGCATCAATCGCTGCGTGCGTTGCGCGTTTCTCTGTGGCGACGACAAAGTCTCCGGACAAAAATTATGACCAACGCCGCGAACTCATTCGCCAGCGGCTGGAGTTTCTCGCCGGAACAGGCGAAGGACGCGTGTGCCGTCGCCTCGCCGAGAACGCTGTCGAGAGTGCTCGATGTTCAGAGCCGACGGAGACTGCTGCGGTCATTGTGGAGCCACCAACGATTCCGGCCCCCGCGCGAAATGCGATTGATGCCACAGGGAAGCATGGTACTTGCGCGGGATGATTGGCAGTTGGCAGTTGCCGGTTTTCAGGGGGCGATCCCGGACGACATGGGGCTTGTGCTGTGCGCGTTGTCTGCAACCCTTTCAGGGTTGGAGCACGTGTGGGGGAAGTTCCGGTGACGGCGCTGCGCTTGCCACCGGCTATTTTCTGTCAGCCCTGCAGGCTGAGGCGGCGCATTCCGGCGTTCCGGCGTTCCGGCGTTCCGGCGTTCCGGCTTCGTGCTCGTGCTCGTGCTCGTACTCGTACTCGTACTCGTACTCGTGCTCGGACACATCCAAAATGAATCGCAATAAGGGAATCGCAATAAGGGGACATTGTACTTTTCGCGCGATCGGGGAACAAAATGGGGTCATCTCCCTGTATCCTTTATCGCAAGTGAAATTTTGATGTGATCATTTGTCCGCGAGAAAATCAGGGAAAGCTGCACAAAGCTGTCTCCACAGTCGCTGAGCGACATCTCGAAAACGACTTCGCTGATGGGGTGCACCAGACAGTGCACGAAACGTCAAAAAAACAAATCACGGCCGGCGGGAATCAGGGTGCTGACATGCAGGTGGCGATACCTGGCACCTATTGAACGTCACACGGACTGCGAACCGTTCAACTGTGCTCGCGCGGGTTGTAGTATTTGACAACCTCGGCAATGCGGATAAGATCACAGGAGAGGAAACGGGAATGGCATGGTTTGAATTCATCTGGATGGACGACATCGGCGGCAACGTCGAACACGTTGCCCAGCATGGACTCACGCCGGATGACTTCGAATTCGTGTTTGAGAATTACGAAGATGAGACCTTCAGCGAATCCAGCGGCCGTCCGATGCGATTCGGTCGAACTGAAGACGGGCGATTGATCGCCATTGTTTTTGAGTGGATTGAAGAAGAAATGACGGTCTATCCCGTCACGGCGTTTGAAGTGAGGGAACGACGATGAGCAACATTCGACGTCGGCAACCGACTGAAGCGGAGAAGGCGCGAATTCGCAAGGCGATTGCTGAAGAATCTCAGCCGGAAGCAATCGCTGCAAACCGGGCGAAAATCCAAAAGCTGCGGGCTGAAGATCAACGCGCAGGAACCGTTGCGCAGCGTGTGGTGGACTTGCTGCGGAAGCGGAAAGACGAGGAACATCTTTCACTCAGCGAACTGCAGGCTCGAACCGGCATCGACAGTGGCAACCTGTCCCGTCTGCTGAATGCCGACGAACCAAACCTGACTTTGGAAACGGTCGAACGACTGGCAACGGCGATGCACTGCACTGTCCATGTGACACTTCAGCCGGACGAATAACTCGGCGAACATGGACTATTTCTGTTTCTCGCAAGCTCCGCCAGAGTTGCGGACACTCACGGGGACACAGCATCTGCAAGCAAAAGTGCAGCCTGCCTGCGAGCGACGGTACTCGGCCCTGCTCACAAAATGTGGCTTCCCCGAAACATCACGACAAACGCAACACAATCCGCAAACAAACGGCAATTGGCATAACACACACATCAACCGATTGCTGGCAGAGGCTGTGTCCCCGTCCGGTCGTGGATTGCTGACAGAGGCTGTGTCCCCGTCCGGTCGTGCAGTGTCCCCATCCGGTCGTGTCTCCCCGTCCGGTCGTGTGTCTGCAGCCATGGATGTTCTGCTTGCATCAGCTGATCGCCACCCGTAGTATGTCACGTGCGTGTGCGACCTCGCGGACCTTCAGCCGGGTTACTCGATATAATTCTCAGTTGCTGTTTTGCAGGGAACACTGTGTCTGCACACATCAATGCAGTGCAGAGATCGGCAAAACGGCGGATTGCTGCAGAATCAAGACTCGGGGATGTTTCCCCAAGGTGTCACCCCAGCATGTTCCGGCCATCTGTCTCGTACCAGAACTGTGTCCGCTGACCCGCAAATTCGGAGCGATTCGGATGATTCCGGCAAGTTCAATACCCGTGGCAGCGTATCCCCAGACAGGCCCGGAAAAAGGCATCGTTGAGAGCACGTGCAAACCTGTCTTCAAAACAGGTGCGGGCGCCGCGCACAACGCATGCAGATTCCAGTCCGCCCTGCTAAAACGAACGGACAGGCTGCTACAGACCCTCTGCCTTGCCGTCTGTGCAATTCTGGCCGAGCTGAGCGCGGTTCACGCGGCCGTTCCGGTGGAAATGGACGATGAGCAGCTGGCGTTTTTCGAGTTCAGAATTCGTCCCGTTCTGGTCACCCATTGTTATGAATGTCACTCGGCAGACTCGACGGTGATTCAGGGAGGCTTGCGGATCGACTCGCGCGATGGCCTGCTTCAGGGTGGTGATACGGGGACGTCAGTGGTTCCCGGAAAACCAGAAGCAAGCCTGCTTTTGAAAGCGTTGCAGTATGACGGAATTCAGATGCCCCCCAAAGGCAGGCTTCCGGAGTCTGTGATCAGGGATTTCGAAACATGGATCGCGATGGGTGCCGCGGATCCTCGAGTCTCAACCGCCGACAGGCCAGAAAGAAGGTTCAACGTCGATGAAGGGCGCAGGCACTGGGCTTTTCAGCCCGTCGCGCCGCAGCAACCACCCCCTGTGAAAGACGAAACATGGCCTCTGGACCCACTGGATCGATTTCTGCTCGCAAAACTTGAGGCCGCCGGCATTCAACCAGTGGCTGACGCGGATCGTTACACATGGCTCAGAAGAGTCAGTCTGGACCTGACTGGCCTGCCACCATCTCCCGGGGATATCGAGTCTTTTATCAGCGACAATTCTCCCTACGCCTGTGAAACAGTCGTCGATCGGTTGCTTGGGTCACGTGCCTTTGGCGAACGCTGGGCCCGACACTGGCTGGACCTCACCGGTTACGCGGACATGATGGGAACTTCCAATAATGTTTTTGCCGAACATGCATGGCGATATCGCGATTATCTGATCGACGTCTTTCACAAAGACAAACCCTTCGACCGTTTCGTGCTCGAACAAATCGCGGGGGACCTGTTGCCGGCCTCCTCTGCAGAAGAGCGGGCGGAGAATCTCATCGCCACGGGATTTCTGATGCTGGGCGATGTGGAAATTGTTGAGCCGGACAAGCCCAAACTGGAGGCGGATCATATCGATACGCAGGTCAGCAAGCTGGGTACTGTTTTCATGGGCATGACGCTGGGTTGTGCACGTTGCCATGATCACAAGTTTGACCCGATCCAGCTGTCAGACTATTACGGAATCGCCGGGATCTTCCGCAGTTCACCTTCGACACACAAAATTCCATTTGGTGTCTGGAGCAAACTGAACACCACCGAACTGCCTGAGACACCAGAGCAACTGGCCGATCGACAACAGCGGGAAGCTGAGCATGCGGAAAAACTGGCCGCCATGCGGGCTGAACAGACCGCGATGACGGAGGTAAGAAAAACGCTGGAAGCAACACTCGCGGAGTCCGAGCAGCCGAAGCCAGAGCCAACACTTGCAGCGTCGTCAGCCGCTTCCTCACCCGCCGTCGACAGGGCTGCACTTGTCAGGCAGCGCGACGAACTCGACGGGAAACTCAAAAAGCTGGCTCAAACCATCCAGCACGCAGAATTTTTCAGTTCCATGGTTCCCAGGGCTTTTGCGATGCATGATGCGGACACGCCCGCTGATATGCCAATTTTTATCCGTGGTAATCCCTATGCACCGGGGTCTATCGTCCCCCGCGGCGCACTACAAGTGGCCTCCTGGGCTGCATTTCCGGAAATCCCTCCCAACCAGAGTGGCCGACTTCAGCTTGCTGAATGGCTCATCGACAGGCAGCATCCGCTGACAGCTCGTGTCGCCGTCAATCGGATCTGGCAGAAACTGTTTGGGACAGGGCTGGTGCCCAGTGTGGATTACTTCGGCGTTCGTGGTGAAACACCCACACATCCGGAACTTCTGGATCATCTGGCCACACGGTTTGTTCAGGGTGGATGGTCACAGCGACAGTTGATTCGATTATTGGTGCTGAGCCGTGCCTACCGTCTGAGCAGCGCCAATGACAGCATCGCTTTGAAAATTGATCCGGACAATCGACTGCGCTGGCGAATGAATCGTCAGCGGCTGGATGCGGAAGCCATCCGCGATGGGCTTCTGGCTGTCAGTGGCGAACTCCTGCCCTCGTCCGGTGGTCCCGCACTGGTTCTGGAAAACGTTGAAAACACCGGGGATCTGGTTCAGGCCGGCGTCAATCCACCCAACTACAGCCATCGCAAACCACGACCTTCGCAGGAGTTTGTACGGACGATTTACCTGCCCGTGATGCGGACTGGATTCACCGGCCAGGATCGCATCCGCAATTTCTTCGATTTTGTTAATCCGGCACAAGTCAGCGGCCAGCGCAATGAATCGGTTGTATCCACTCAATCCCTGTTTTTGCTAAACAATGAGCTGGTTCGTCAGCGCGCAGAGAAACTCGCAGAACTGTTGACCACCAGTGTGCCTGAATCACACCTGCGACTTGAACAACTCTGGCTGCGTGTCTGCAATCGACCTGTCACCCCGACTGAACGCATAGACGCTGAAGCGTTTCTGACACAACTGAACTCTCTGCTTGCAGACCGACCGGATGCCAGTGCAATTGCCTGGACCGAACTCTGTCACTCTGTTCTTTCCTCCAACGAATTTATCTTCCGCTTCTAAAAGCGGACGAGTACCTTCGGAGACTTTGTCATGTTTTCCGCTTCTTATAATCGTCGTCATTGGCTTGAGAAGACTGCGTGCGGATTTGGAGCGATTGCGCTACATGACATGGTTCAGGCAGCCGCAAATCCACAGGCGGCCCGTTTTCCCGACATGCTCCCCAAAGCAAAACGGGTCATCTTTCTGTTTATGGCCGGAGGTCCGTCCCAACTGGATCTGTTCGATCCGAAAGAGTTCATTCGCAGCAGACATGGGCAGAAGATCGATTCTCCATTGCGTCCCGAAGTGACTCAGATTGGAACAGAAAAATTTCTCGCACTCGATGCCATGGCTCCTGTAAAGCCGCGTGGTGCTGCCGGGATCAGGATCTCTGATCTGCTGCCGCACCTGTCAGCCATTTCCGATGACATTTGCCTTCTGCGCGGGATGAGTACAGACAATCCACAGCATGCCAGCGCGACCAACCAGTTTCACACCGGCGTCTTCACAGAAGTTCGCCCCTCAATGGGAGCATGGATCAGCTATGGGCTGGGCTCCGAAAATCAGAATCTTCCAGGCTTCGTCAGTATTCATGCGCCGGGAATCCGCACCTACGGATCAGGTTTCCTTCCTGCTGTTCATCAGGGTACTCCACTCACTGTGCCGCTGGATGCAACAACCCTGCCCATCGAAAACCTGAAAAACCTTTCCACCAGTGAAGCTGTTCAACGATCACGTATTACTCTGACTCGACGTCATAATCAACGACTGATCGATCAACTGCACGGTGACGCAAATATGGAAGGCATGATTCAGAACATGGAACTCGCTTTCCGCATGCAGACCACCACTCCACAGCTTGTCGATCTGTCACAGGAAAGCGAATCCACCTTGAAACTTTATGGAGTCGGTGGCAAAGAGACCGACCGACATGCGCGTGCCTGCCTGCTGGCACGTAAGCTCAGTGAGTCCGGAGTGCGTTTCGTGCAGGTCACCATGGATGGCTGGGATCATCATGGCAACATTCGCGGCAACCTGCCGAACCTCTGCCGTCAGACCGATCAGCCCGTCGCAGCACTTGTCAAAGACCTGAAGCAGAGAGGACTGCTGGACGACACTCTGGTACTCTGGAGCGGAGAATTCGGACGCACGCCATGGAGCCAGGACCTCAGCGGAACTTCCCCCATCGATACACATGGCCGCGAACATCAACCGGAAAGCTTCTGCGCATGGATGGCAGGGGGCGGAATCAAAGCCGGTTTGACGTACGGCGAAACGGACCATCTGGGCTACGCAGTCGTTGACGGACGCATTCATATTCACGATCTGCATGCCACAATGCTGCATCTGCTCGGCCTTGATCATACTCAGCTTACATGGAATCACGTCGGTCGCGACTTCCGGCTCACAGACGTGCATGGTTCGGTGGTGCAGGAGATTCTGGCATGACTCGAATCCTTTGCGTCGGAGCTTTTTTAAACGCAGCGTTGACAGTTCTGCTTTCAGCGAACGCCCAGGAACCACCAGCGTCAGCAGCCTTGCATCTCAAACAAGTCTGCGTCGAATGTCACAATCCGGAAACCACCGAGGGTGGGCTGGATCTGACGGCGTTAACATTTGACCTGAGCGACCGAGCGATCCGGGACCGCTGGACGCGCATCCATGATCGCATCCGGAATGGAGAGATGCCGCCGCAGGCCGATCAACTACCCCGAGACGCGCGGGACGCACTGGTCCAGTCGCTTCAGGAGGCCATTCACAGCGCAGACCTGACGGACATTCAGTCGCATGGTCGCGGTCCGCTGCGGCGGATGAATCGGGATGAGTACGAGCAGAATCTGCGCGATGTCCTCCGACTGCCGCAACTCGACATTCGCGATCTGTTGCCCGAAGACCGCGAAGGCCATCGCTACAACAAGGCGTCTGAGTCACTGGATATGTCCCGCGTGCAGTTGGCGGCTTATCTGGACGCTGCCGACACCGCCCTGCGGCAGGCGTTTGTCCTGACACCCACACCGCCTGATGTCACCCGCTTTCGTGCTGTCGCGACGAACCTGTTCCCCGAACGATCCACATTCGGCGAACGTGAGGCAATGTTCTTCGCAAAGGACAGCAAATTCGTTGACGGAAAAATACTGGAGGAACTCAAGGACAATCCGACTGTGGAACTCGCGCTGTTTCGTTCCGCTCACTGGCCATACTACGGCTACCCGCGTGGTTTCATCGCCGCAATGCCGGGCGAATATCGCGTCCGATTTTCGGCACGTGCCGTACTGCAGCAAAGCAACTACGAACTCACACCCGCAGTGCAGCCTGTGCCAATGACTTTTCGAGCTCGCAAGCCGTCCGGTCCCGATGTCTCGGGCGACGTCCGCGCAACGGGGGGCCTGATCGATATTCAGCCAGCTCTGGCAACCTACGAAACCACTATTCGGCTTTACGAACGCGAGACGTTCGAATACAGCCTGCTGGGTCTGCCAGTACCGCTCGCTCGGAATGTTGATGGTGGCCCGCCGACTTACCGCTATCCGCCGTTCCCCGAGGGTGGCCAGCCCGGTATCGCCTTTCAGTGGCTTGAAGTCGAAGGCCCGCTCTCAGCCGACACATGGCCGCCACCTTCCCATCGTGTGCTGTTCGATGAACTGAGTCCTGAAGTACTCGCAAGCCGCATGGCGCCCATTTCTGCGGGAAATGCCGATCTGACCCCAAATTCCGCAGCTGACGCATTCCGGCTGATCACCGAGGCCGACTTTGTGGAAGCCAGACGCCTGCTGCATCGCTTTGTGAACCGCGCCGCGCGTGAACCTGTTCCTGAAGACGCTCTGCAGACCTTTGAACAACTTATCCGAAAACGCCTTGATGCCAACGACACGCTCAGCGAGGCGCTCCTCACCGGATATCAGGCCTTCCTTGCTTCAGGTCACTTCCTGTATCTGCGGGAGCCTGTGCATGCAGACGATCAGTATGCAATCGCGTCGAGGTTGTCCCATTTCCTTACGAACACGCGACCTGATGACACCCTGCTGGAACTCGCCCGAACCGGCCAGCTCAGGGATTCCGGAACACTGAAACATGAAACAGACCGTCTCATCGCTGGTGCAGACTTTGAACGATTTATCAGAAATTTCACCGACTACTGGCTGAGCCTGCGTCACGTCCGCCGCGATGATCCGGATGTACGACTTTACCCGGAGTATCGCTTCGACGATTACCTTGTGGAATCCATGGAAATGGAGACGAGGGCCTTCGTCACGTCCATGTTTCGCGACAATCTGCCGGCTGGAGTCCTGGTCGATGCCGACTTCGCATTCGTAAACGATCGGCTCGCCCGACACTACGCTCTTCCCGAAGCAGCTGGTATTCACGGCTCGGCGGTTCGCCGAGTTACCTTGCCGGTGGACAGCCCCTATGGCGGCCTGCTTACTCAGGCGGCCATTCTGAAGGTCACCGCAAACGGCACATCAACGTCACCGGTCATTCGCGGCGCCTGGATCATGGAACGCATCATCGGCCAGCCTCCTCCGCCGCCACCGGCAAGCGTCCCCGCCGTGGAACCAGATATCCGTGGTGCCACGACAATTCGAGAGCTGCTCGCGCTGCACACAAATTCCGAAAGTTGCGCAGGATGCCACGCACGCTTCGACCCTGTCGGACTCGCGCTGGAGAACTTCGATATCCTTGGCACCTGGCGCACGCAGTATCGAGGGATTGAACAGGGCCAGCGCATCAGTGGCATCGATCGCGGCGGACATGACTTTACCTACACGCTCACCGAGCCCGTTGATGCAGCCGGCCAGCTTCCGGACGGACGGCCGTTCCGGAACATTCATGATCTGAAAACCATTCTTGCCAGCAATCCGCGACAACTCGCTCGCAACCTGCTGCACCAGCTCACATTGTATGCCACAGGTACTCCTGTTCGATTCGCAGACCGTGCCGAGCTGGAGTCCATTCTCGACGCCTGTGCACCCACCGATTACCGAGTTCGTGATCTTCTGCAGGCGCTTGTACAGAGTCCGATTTTCCGTGGACAGGACCTCTCTCATGACTAGTCAGCACCGTTCGCGTCGACGGTTCCTGCGAAGCACTGGTGTGTTTCTTGCGCTGCCAATACTCAACGGCATGCAGCCCAGATCAGTACGGGCAGCGGAAACAGCCAGCCCGCGCCGCATGCTGCTGATCTCGAACAACCTGGGAGTTCTGCCGAAGCCCTTCTTTCCTGATGAAACTGGACGGGACTACGAACTTTCACCCTATCTGAAACCACTGGCGGAGTTTCGGAACGACTTCACCGTCTTCAGTGGTCTGTCCCATCCGGGAGTTACCGGGGGACACAGCACCGAAAATTGCTTTCTCACGGGTGCCCGGGGCCCCACGAAGAGTGGCTTCCGCAATCAGATTTCACTGGATCAGTACGCCGCCGAAAAACTTGGCCCTGTCACACGATTTCCCACGCTCAATCTCGGAGTCAACATTGACAAGGCAAATCGCAGTCTTGCATGGACTCGCGATGGCGTGTTACTACCTGCCGAGGATAGTGCGCCTGCACTGTTCCGAAAGATGTTCGTGCAGGGTGATGCAGAAGCCGTACAAAAACAATTAAAGAAACTCGAAGAACGAGGCAGCATCCTCGACGCCTTGCGCGATGAAACACAGCAGTTTAGCCGCAGCCTTGGTCGCGATGACAAAAATCGACTCGATCAATACCTGACTTCCGTCCGCGAGATTGAGGAACGGCTGCTAACGGCGCGGCAGTGGGAACAGCGGCCCAGGCCAGTAACAACGGAAACGCCACCCACAGATGTCACGGATCACAAATTGTTCTTCGAAAAGTTTGACTTGATGCTGTCGATGGCGCAACTGGCGCTGGAATCTGATTCGACGCGCATCGTCACACTGATGGTTGACGCCTTCGCGACTCCTGCATTCCGACTGGGCGAGAATCAGAACACAACAGCTGACTACCACAACCTCAGCCATCATGGACAAGCGGACGACAAGGTAAAGCAACTGGAAGAGGCAGACCGTCGACAAATGACCCTGCTGACGAAATTACTGCAGAACCTGGCCGGCAGACCCGTTGGCGGCAAACGACTGCTCGACAGCACGATGATTCTTTTCGGCAGCAACATGGGTGACTCAAACACACATGACAACACAAATTTGCCCATTCTGCTGGCCGGCGGTGGATTTCGACACGGCCAGCATCTCGCTTTTCAACGCGACCACAATACTCCATTATCCAATCTGTTCGTGACCATGTTGCAGAATCTCGGACTGGAAGCAGAGGCATTCGCATCCAGCACAGCCACCCTGAGCGAAATCACCAGGTGAAATTCCCTATGAAAAACAGACTCGCTGTTCTCGCCGCAATCGTATTCTGCACCCCGGTACTGGCAGAGATCAAAACCGAAACGATCAGCATCCCCATGCGTGACGGCGTGAAACTCGTCGCAGATGTCTATCGCGACGATGCGGTGCCGCAGGCTCCCGTAATTCTGCTGCGCACACCATATGATCGCACGAAACAGAAAGGCATGGGAGAACTCTGTGCCCGAGCAGGCTATATCTTCGTGGCTCAGGACTGTCGGGGCACTCGCGCCTCGGAAGGCGTCCTGTCCCCGTACAACAACGAAGGTCAGGATGGCTACGACACGATCGAATGGATCACCCGTCAGACATGGTGCAACGGGCGCGTGGGTATGACCGGAGGATCCTATGTCGGTGCGGTGCAATGGCAGGCAGCCGTCGAACACCCTCCCGGACTTGTGGCCATCGCACCACAGGCAACATGGAGCAGTTTCTATCGCAATCTCTATCTGGGTGGCACGGTCCGCCTTTCACTGATTGCGGGATGGATGGCCGGCAACACAGCAAAGCCTGAGGGCGTGCTGCCGACCGATCTGGACACCGCTTTAATGCAACTACCGCTCAGTGATGTCGATCAGGCGATTGGCTGGTCCATGCCATGGCTGGACGCATGGCTGACACATCCTCAACCGGACGGTTTCTGGACCCGAGTGGATCTCACACAGCAGCTCTCCGAACTAAAAATGCCCGCACTGCATGTCGTTGGCTACTATGACTTCTTCTCCCGTGAATCGGTAGATACCTTCATTGCCATGCAGCAGAAAGCCCGCGATCCTCAAACACGTCAGCAGCAACAGCTGGTCCTCGGCCCGTGGGATCACGGGACTGTGGGCAAATCGAAAGTCGGCGAACTGGACTTCGGACCCGCTGCCGTTATGGATCTGATGGCACTGCAGATGGAGTGGTTTGATCGCCATCTCCGGCAGGACCCTGCCGTCATGGCCAGGCCATTCGCCCCCGTGCGTTATTTTTCTATGGGCGATAACGTCTGGCACGACGCCCGGCAGTGGCCACCAGAAGGCTTTACCCCCAAATCGCTGTACCTGCGCTCGGACGGAAAAGCGAATACCCGTTCTGGTTCCGGACGCCTGACATGGGAAACGCCGGCAGGGCCGGAACCTGCCGATGCGTTTCGTGCGGACCCGGCAAATCCCGTCCCAGCCTGTCCCGTCACCGCCACGCGACCATTAAAAGCAGCCGAATGGGGCCCCGTAGATCAGACGGCACTGGAAAATCGTGATGACGTGCTGGTTTACAGTACCGAACCGCTCACAGAACCACTCACCTTCGCCGGTAACATCGAAGCAAAACTCCACGTTAGTACTGACACACCGGATGCCGACTGGGCTGTCAAGCTTGTGGAAGTCTCCCCGACAGGCACCGCCCGGAACCTGGCGACAGGCATTCTGCGCGGTCGCTATCGCAACTCACTTCTGCAGCCGGAACTGATGCAGGCCGGGCAGGTTTACGAGATCACTGTCGACCTCGGACCATGTGCCGCCACGATTGCGGCGGGGAATCAGTTGCGAGTTGACATTTGCGGATCCCTGTTTCCGCTTTACGATCGCAACCCCAACACAGCGGAAGGCATCTTCGGCAGTCACACCGCCATCGCCACGGAACAGGTACACCACAGCCCACAGACACTCTCCCGCCTGATACTGCCAGTGAAATGAATCCATAGCCCCACCAGTGACCTGCGTCCGAAAGCAGTTGCTGAAGTCCGAATGACGGGACGGGTTGTCAGTTGTCAGTTGTCAGTTTCTCCATTCTCAATTTCTCTCCATCACACATTCGAATTCCCTGCGATTCTTTTCGTGTTTTTCGTGTATTTCGTGGTTGATACGTATTTCGTGGTTGATGCAAGTGGCATCCAAAACAGACCTCTGAAAACTGAAACCCCTGTCCAGGCCGGTGAAGGGCAAGCAGGTCCAGACAACAATGCCGTAGACGACGTAGTTTTGCAAAGACCGCTGAGGAACTAACCACTTGTCGACCATGCACTGAGGAGTTTTTCGACAGGTGAATGGCCCTCTTTTCCTATTTTCCCGGACACCATCGTGGTGCTGATGACAAGCAAGACACGGCATGTCCCAGGCCACCGCACCGAACTTCTGATCATCGCGGCGTCCCCGGCAGGACAACTGGCCGGGCTCATTTTTGATTCTGCTGTTCAAGGCCACAACCTGCTGACCGTAGATCGCAGTTTCATCCGCCGCACAATTGGAACCATGCCGACGGAAATGATGTTAGCCCTGGCACCGATGATGATACTTTTGATTCAGCCGTGA
>CAIQIE010000297.1 GCA_903871805.1 uncultured Planctomycetaceae bacterium
ACCGCATGCGACGGGAATCTGCGTTGAAACCAACCGATGGCTTCGAGGGGGCCGCCGTTCTGCGATGACTGAGAGTGGATTAAGGCTTTCGAGTCCCGGAGATCAGCGTCCGGGGACACAGATCAGTGAGGAGCGTTTGGGGACACAGCACTGAGGAAGTCAACCAGCGGCAGGCTTTAGAAAACGCTTTATTTGATAGAGACCGGCGGTGTGCGGCGATGCCGAAAGTCAACATGTCGTCAAAGTTGGTTCAGCCACTGCAATCACGCTCTTTGACACAACGTGACCTGCGTGATGCCATAGTGCTGTGTCCCCATCGTTCGGTGTCCCCAGCGTTCGGGGCCATAGTGCTGTGTCCCCGGTGTTTCACCCGGTGTTTCCCATAGTGCTGTGTCCCCATCGTTTGGGGACACAGCACTGCGGAAGTAAACCAGCGGCTGGTGCGAAAAAAACGCTTTGTTGTCAGGTAGGGCGGTGTGCGGCGATGCCGAAAGTCAACATGTCGTCAAAGTTGGTTCAGCCACTGCAATCACGCTCTTTGACACAATGTGACCTGCGTGATGCCATAGTGCTGTGTCCCCGTTGATGCGTGCCAGCGTTCGGGGCCATAGTGCTGTGTCCCCGTTCATGCGTGTCCCCGTTCATGCGTGTGGAATAACGATCGATTTTCCGCGGGCAGGCGACTGCAAGCAGACTGTCAGCAGACTGTCAGCAGGTGAGCGATTGGCCGATGGTCTGAACTGCACTCTCGTCAGTTTGATCTGATGGGACGCGATCCAAATCGACACACCTCGGTTCGGTGGCCGGACGACAGGAATCGAACGTTTCATGCAGAGTTCTCTGGGCCTCTGTATGTTGTCGAAGACGATGATTGACTACAATTCCCTCCGACCAGTGCCGGTTTGCTGTATGCATACCTCAGGATGTATGCTGTCAGGCGGCCGCTCGCCCCGGTGACAGATTCCCGACTCAGACCCGAGACAAGACATATGATACTCAGAGTTTCCGTTATTCTGACTTCGCTGTTGCTTTCTGTTGTGGCTGTGAATGGGGACGATTTTCCTTCATTCCGCGGGGTTAATGGCTGGGGAGTTGCTCCGGAGCAGGCCATTCCGCTGACGTGGTCTGAGACCGAGAATTTGGCGTGGAAGGCGGATCTGCCGGGGTCGGGTTGGTCGCAGCCGGTTGTGATTGGCGATCGTGTGTTTGTGACCGTGGCGTCTTCTGAAAAGGATCTGAAGCCGAAGAATTTTGCCGACGGAGTGAAGAGCCCTCAAAGTATGGGAATCAGTCTCCTTGCGAAGTCACCGGACGTCACAATCGAGTGGAAAGTCTATTGTCTCAGGATGTCTGACGGAGGCGTTCTTTGGGACCGGACGGTGCATGCGGCAAAGCCAAAATATCCCATTCACCCGTCGAACTCGTTCGCGACTGAGTCTCCAGTGGCAGATTCCAGTGGGATTTATGTCCACTTTGGTGCTGCAGGAGTGATTGCGGGCCTGAGTCCTGACGGTGAAGAATTGTGGAAGCGGGAAGTGGGCATTCGAAAGACCAGCAATAGTTTCGGGACGGGCAGTTCCCTTGCTATTGATGAAGGCCGGGTGTATCTCCAGGACCTGAGTGAAGAGTCTGCCGATGTCAGCTGCTATTCCGCGTCGACCGGCGAGGTGCTCTGGACAACGTCGCGTGCAAAGAATTCCACATCGTGGAGTTCACCGGTGGTCTGGAACAACGCGAAGCGCAAGGAATTGATCATCTCGGGTGACCAGCTGGTGGAAAGTTACGATCCGAAGACGGGAACACTGCTGTGGAAAGTTGGCAAAGTGAAAGCGGCGACGGCCTGTTCGCCGTGTGCGGATTCGGAACGCCTGTACTTTGGCGGCAGTGATCCATTTTCCAAAGGACCGCTGTTTGCCATCTCGATCGGCGCCAGTGGCGATGTGAGTCCCGAGAAGTCCAACGATGCCTTCAGCGGCAACGTCTGGAAGCAGGATCGAGCGGGTCCAGGGATGGCGTCTCCGGTGTCGAATGGTGAGTTTCTGTACGTCGTCGACAAGAACATTCTTCGCTGCTACCGTGCCGATTCCGGAGAGCCGCTGTACCAGACTCGCCTGCCGGGACTGGAGATGGTGGCGGCCAGTCCTTTGATCGTGGGCAGCAAACTGCTGATCATTGACGAAAACGGTGCCGGCTGTGTGGTGGCGACTGGGGCCCAGTTCAAAGTCATCGGCACCGGGGCAATTGCGGACACTGTCTGGGCGACTCCTGCAGTTTCCAACGGAGCCGTGTTTTTCCGTGGCCTGAATTCGGTCTACTGTCTGCGTTCGGCCAAATGAAGATTCAAGCCTTCCCCGTTCGCTGTTTTGGCAGGAATGTCGCCAACTTGGCGGCAGCGATACGGGGGTTCCGGGACGCGGTCGGGTGGAATGGTCGCACGGGAATGATGGGGGGCCAGTAGCGCCAGTTTTTGGAACGGGACGTCGCCGTTATTGGCCATTGAATTTGGGAGTTCTTTTTGCTGCGAAGGCTGCCAGCCCTTCCTGCGCATCCGGCAGTTGCAGACAGCGAATGTAGCTTTCGGTATCGGCACGGTGTGCGACCTTGGGCTGTGATCCTTCGTCGAGGTGAATCAGGCGTTTTGTGGCTCGCAGTGCCTCTGCTGGCATCTCCAGCAACGACTCGGCCAGTTCGCGTCCCCGCTGCATCAGCCGGGTGCCGGGAATAGCTTCGTTGACCAGTCCCCAGTCCAGTGCCTGCCTCGCCGTAATCGGCTTGCCCATCAGGCATAGTTCCAGAGCGCGTGCCTTTCCCACCAGTTCGGTCAGTTGAGCCAGTCCGTATCCAGGCGGCCAGCCGAGTCGAATTTCCGGCATGGCGAAACGAGCCGCATGGGAGGCGATGCGGAGGTCTGCGGAATACGCGGCCACGCAGCCCGCTCCAAATGCATCTCCGTTTACGAGTGCAATGATGGGCTGAGGCAGGCGTTCGAAGGCCAGGTACAGAGCGGCCTGTCTGAGACTAAGTTGACGGGCGGTCTCTGTGGAAAGCGAGGGCAATTCGCGGACATCGTCGCCGGCGCAAAACGCTTTGCCTGCTCCGGTCAGAAGCACAACGCGGACCTGCTGTTCATGTCCGGCCAGCCATGCCACGAGTTTTTCCAGATCCTCGGTCATCTGAACATCCACGGCGTTCAGGGTCTGGGGCCGATTGAGCGTGACAGTGGCCACGCGATTTCGGATATTAACGAGCAGCGTGGGAAACGTCGGCAACGCCTGTTTTTGTGCATTCAGATTCCGCAGCCCTTCCTCAGGCGACAAAGCGGCCAGATTGTCGATGATTTTCTGGACCGCCACGATCGCTCGGGTATGTGTTCCCTGTCCAAGCAGCCGGTTTCCGGCCCATGCTTCCACGTCAAATTGAACTCGCCGCCCGTCGATCGCTGTTACGCGGGCACGGCCGGTGACTGTGGAACCGATCCCGGTTCCCGCGAGATGCCGAATATTCACATCGATTCCAACCGATTCTTCTGCTGCGTCCAGAAACGGTCGCAGAGCTTCTTTTGCAGCGCGTTCCATCAGCAGGATCATATTGGGGGTTGAGAACACGGTGGCCCGTGAGTCACCGCCGAGGGTAATGACCATGTTCGCGTCGACAACCCAGTTCAATTCGCCGGTCTGCCCGGGCTGCAATCCTGTTTTCATAGCAATTTATCTGTTGGACGCGTTGTTGTCGTCGTGATGCGGGCCGGTTTGATAACAGGGAAAAATGGCCTGCCATCCGCCGTGGTTGGGGGCATTTTGCCTTGCGAGAGTGACGACACTGACCGGCATTGCCAACCCGCCCCCACCGTTTTTCACGGAAATCTAGTGCATAAATCGCGCAAATGGGGTCTGCAAACAGGATTTTTCGTTGAATTTCATCTGGCGGTTGATCGCTAAACGCTTTCCGCAGGCAAATCAGCCGTGTTTTGTGCGTTCTGCGGTGACGATCCCCGCGAACCGGCGTAAAATTCCCGTGCATCCCTGGCATCCAGCCCCGTCGAGGGATCATACTCCGCAGCGGAACCGGAAGCGTTCCCGCACGATCGAGGTCGATGCGTTTTTCGGGACTTTTTAACCGGTTGTTTTGATATGCAGGCAGGGAAGTGAAGGAAACTCATGCGAGGCCCGGGATCCAAAACGAGTTTTCTGTTTCGGCTGATTGTTCCGGTCACAGCGGTGTTCATTGTGACGGTGCTTTCGTTGATTGCGGTGCTGTTTGGTGATCAGCGAGCGCCCCTGGCGCGTTGGCTGAATGATTACGGCAACACGCTGCTGCTTGTGGAATTTGCGGTAGTGTTGGTTCTGTCATTTCTTGCCATGGCATGGGATCGCTGGCAGATTCTCAGAACTCCGAAAGACACGCCCACTCCCTCTGATTCCACGTCGCAGGATTAGTCTAAAAACTCGCCCGGAGGTCTGCATTTCAAACACGGCCTCCTCCTTTTGAACTTCGTTATTTTCAGGCAAAGGAAAGTCATCATGTTTGATCTGGTTGCCATTCAGGCGGCGCTGCGGGAATTTGGTTTTGATGGATGGTTGCTGTACGACTTCCGTGGCTCCAACATTCTTGCCCAGCGTGTGTTAAAGATGCCTCTCGGCTTTCATGGTTCGCGCCGATATTTTTACTTTATTCCTGCGCAGGGTACGCCGACCAAACTGGTACATCGCATCGAAACAGACGTTCTGGACCATCTGCCCGGGGACAAAGCCATTTATCTGCGGTGGCAGGAGCTGGAGGCCGGGGTTGAAGCGATGGTTTCCGGGACCAAAGTGCTGGCGATGGAATATTCGCCGCGTAACGGCAACCCCTACATTTCCCGGGTTGATGCGGGCACTGTAGAGCTGGTGCGTTCTTTCGGCTGTGACGTGCGTTCGTCGGGCGACCTGATTTCGCTGTTCGAATCTGTGTTGTCGCCAGAGCAGCTGCAAAGCCATCTGCAGGCATCCGAGATCACCAACGCCGCGTTTGCTCGCGCGTGGAAGTTCATCGCAGATCGCATTCGCTCAGCGGGCAGTGTGCAGGAAAGCGAAGTCTGTCAGCAGATTCTGGACCACTTCGAAGAACACCACGCCACGACCTACAGTCCGCCGATTGTGGGCGTGAACGCCAACGGTGGGAATCCGCATTACTCGACCGGAACTGGTTCCATCACGACGATTCGCGAAGGTGACTTTGTGCTTGTGGACCTGTGGGCAAAACTCAAAACGCCGGGCGCCTGCTACAGCGATCTGACTCGTACCGGCTATGTCGGCACCACGGTTCCGGAAAAATACACTCAGGTCTTCCAGGTAGTCGCGGCCGCCCGCGACGCCGGCGTCGAATGTGCGCGAGCCGCCTTTTCTGCGGGACGTGCTGTCACGGGCGGGGAAGTGGACGATGCCGTTCGTGCGGTCATCGAAAATGCCGGCTACGGGCAGTACTTCTGTCATCGGACCGGACATAACCTTGCGCAGGAAGTGCATGGCAATGGGACGCACATGGACAATCTGGAAACCTGTGACAATCGCCGGATACTGCCGGGAACGTTGTTTACCATCGAACCGGGCATCTACCTGCCGGAATTCGGTGTGCGAAGCGAAATCAACGTGTACATCGGCAGGGACGGTTCGGTTCAGGTGACAGGCGGACCAGTGCAGACGGCCGTGGTGCCAATTCTTCTGCAGTAGTAACGCGGGGGGCCGAATTCTGCCCGGCAGCCGTGTCGCGATGATTGCAATTGATTCAGTGGCAAGCTTCGCAATGCAGCAAAGGAACACTTCCGCAGCCAGGGGAATTTGAATCCCTCGTCAGGAAAGCTATCCTGCGTTGCCGTTTGACACTGCCTGAATGCCGGATGCGAACGCCGCTGTTTGACTGCGGCATTGGCATCAGGGACTTCCAATTACTCTTTCAACTTTTTCAACTACAGCATCGAATCTATGGTTCATATCAACCAAAATTACCTCAAGCTTAAAGCCGGTTACCTGTTTCCTGAGATTGGGCGACGAGTCTCGGCGTTTGCTCAGGCCAATCCTGATGCGAAGATCATTCGCATGGGAATTGGCGATGTAACGGAACCTCTCACACCGGCGATTATTGCAGCCATGCACGAGGCCGTCGACGAGATGGCTCAGCGTCAAAGTTTTAAAGGCTACGGTCCGGAACAGGGCTACGGCTTTCTCAGGGAAGCCGTGGCCACCCACGATTTTCAGTCTCGTGGAATGGACATTTCAGCAGACGAGATCTTCATTTCTGATGGTTCCAAGTGTGACACCGGCAATATCCTCGATATTTTCGGGGACAACAATCGCATTGCCATTTCGGACCCGGTCTACCCGGTTTACGTTGATACCAACGTGATGGCGGGGCATACGGGACCAGCGGATGCGTCAGGTCGTTACGAAGGGCTTGTCTACCTTGTTGGCAACGAAGACAACGGCTTCGTCCCGGAGCTTCCCACTGTTCCGGTGGATTTGATTTACCTGTGCTATCCAAACAATCCTACGGGGACAGTTGCTTCCCGGGAAACGCTGACGCGGTGGGTGCAGTATGCTCGTGCCAACAATGCGTTGATTCTGTTTGATGCCGCCTACGAGGCGTTTATATCTGACCCCTCGATTCCTCACAGCATTTTCGAAATTGAGGGGGCCAAAGACGTGGCCATTGAGTTTCGAAGCTTTAGTAAGAACATCGGCTTTACCGGAATCCGCTGTGCGCTCACTGTTGTCCCCCGACAGCTGATGGGGCGGGGCGCCAATGGCGAAAAAGTTTCCATTCACCAGCTTTGGAATCGCCGGCAGTCCACAAAGTTCAATGGGGCGTCCTACGTGGTTCAGAAGGGGGCTGCTGCGGCGTACACGGCGCAGGGCCGGCAGGAAATGCGCAGCCTGATTGACTTCTATATGAACAACGCACGCCTGCTCAGGGAAGAACTGACCAAAGCGGGGATCCGTGTGTTTGGAGGCGTCAATGCTCCCTACGTCTGGATCAAAACTCCAAACAATCTCAGCAGCTGGGACTTCTTCGACCTGCTGCTGAGCAAAGCGCACGTTGTTGGTACGCCAGGCAGTGGTTTTGGAGCCGCCGGAGAGGGCTACTTCCGCCTGAGCGCATTCAACAGCCTCAGCAACGTCCAGGAAGCGCTCCAGCGCATCCACAAGATCCTCTGATTCGCATGGCAGATCAACGCTGCCGCAGAAGTGGATTTGCTGCAGCGGATGTTGATAGCAGCGGGTCGCGGGAGGATTGATCACGGACGGCGCGCAAAAAAAAAGCCCGTGGCATGCCACGGGCTTCTTTTTTCATTTCCTGGTGCGTCCCCTCGCAGCAATTGCTTTCCGATATCAGAATCGAAGATCTGCACTCTGATGAGAAGAGGTACAGATCATGAGAGCAGGAACTGAATCGATCTCCGATCGCCGTTTCTCATCGGCGTTCGCGATCATGTTTCCGTTGATCGAACAAACAACCGCAGACATTTAGCGAAAAACTATCAGAAATCTTCCCGCCGCCTCCTGACTTGAACACGCACCTTTTCCGATGGGCGGGAAACGACCAGATCAGGTGATTACTGGCAAATTTCACCGCAATTGTGTGAAGTGCATCCCGGGGGTCTGGCAAGATGTGTGCCGAAACCGGCAGTCCGGGTGAATTGAGCAGGCAAATTTGCAGTGGCAGGGCATTTCCAGCGGATTCGCTTCAGACGGTCACTCGGTCCGCCTCCGTCGATTGATTCGCGGGACACCTGGAAGTGGCGGTTGTTTGCGATATTGCGACGTTTATGCGATTCTTTAGAAACGTTCTGACTCGGGTTGGAATGCCGTTCAGTGGTTGTGTGTTCTGTGTTGTGTGGGGCAATTCTCCCGGCTGATCGGATTTGTAAAGTGGAAACGAATTCCGAAGGACTTTTTCAGGTGCGATGTCAGGTGCGATGTATGGTCAGGCCGTTTCTGCGTGGAATGAGTTCACTGGTGCTTTTGGCAGTGGTGGTTGCTGAAGAGCCTCGGCAGATTCCGCAGTCGCGGCAGCCGTCGGCGGTTTCTGCAGCGGATCCGATTTTTGATCTGCAAAGTGCGGCCGTGGAAACCGGCAAGGCAGACTTCGCTTACTGGGGAACCGATCCTGAAAAGTACACTGGCTGGACGTCTCATTCCAATCGCCTGATCCCGGTCTACACATATGGTTCTAAGGGGGCTGGTGACCGCGTTGATCTGGATTCCTGGTTTGGCGACCGCAGCGTGTATCGTTCAGAAGAGGCGCTGAGGGCGATCTATGGGTATCTGCCGGACCGCTCGGTAAATCCGGACGCAGTGTGGATGGATCAGACCAACATCTTTGATATTCAGACGGCTGCCGCGGAAGCGGGAAAAAAATACATCTTCCTTGTTGTCTTTGACGGTATGGATTGGCAGACGACGCGGGCTGCGGCGATTTGGAACCAGGCGGCGGACAGTTATCAGGCTGGCCGTGGAGTGGGAACGCATTTCCAGACGTACGATGCTGATGGCACCAGTCAGTTTGGTTTCATGGTGACAAGTCCTCACAACGAGGGAACCGATGTTGATGTAGATGCTCAGCAGGTGCAGAATCCCGGTGGAACGATGCTGGGGGGATACAATGCTGCGGCCGGAGGAAATTCGCCGTGGGATGCGCCTTCCGATCCGGGGTACATGATTGCAAAAGGTACGGAGCAAAATCCAAAGCACGCCTACACAGATTCCTCATCGTCAGCAACCAGCATGACAGCTGGAATCAAGACGTTTAATGGCGGAATCAACGTGGAAGCGACAGGAGAGCGTGTCTCCACCATTGCGCATTTGCTGCAGGAGCGAGGCTGGCGCGCAGGTGCTGTTTCTTCGGTACCGATCAGCCATGCAACGCCGGCTTCTGCGTATGCCCACAATGTTTCTCGCGATGACTATCAGGACCTGACCAGAGACATGCTGGGACTGCCCTCCATTCAGCATCCGCAGCAGGCCCTGCCCGGACTGGATGTGGTGATCGGTGGGGGATATGGGACCACCGCGAAATCTAAAGACGGTATTAAAAAGCAGGGAACCAATTTTATTGAAGGCAATGTCTATCTCAGCGATGAGGATCTGGCGAAGTCCGACGTGAAAAATGGGGGGCGGTATGTTGCCGCAGTGCGAACCGCAGACGTTGATGGTTCGGTAACGCTGGCAGCCGCCGCGAAACTTGCTGCCGAGCAGAATCAACGACTGCTGGGGTTCTATGGGCAGGGAACCTACGGCGGGCATTTGCCATTTATGACGGCAAATGGCGACCACAGGCCGGCTCCGGGGAATTCAAAGAAAGCAGAAAGCTATTCGGATGCGGACATCCTGGAAAATCCCACCGTGGCGGAAATGACGGCGGCTGCCGTTCAGGTTCTGGGACGTGACGGAAAACCATTCTGGCTGATGGTGGAACCTGGCGATGTGGACTGGGCTAATCACGACAACAATCTTGATAACTCGATCGGGGCTGTGAATAGTGGTGACGCTGCGGTAAAAGTCATTACGGATTGGGTGGAGCAGCACAGCAACTGGAAGGAATCCCTGTTGATCGTTACGGCCGATCACGGCCACATGCTGAATCTTGTGAAGCCGGAAGTTCTTTCTGAGGCTGCAAAACAGTCACGGCAGAACGTGGCCAGTCCGAATCCAGCGGAATAAGCTAATCTGGTGTTTTGTTGTCAGGTCAGTGTCAGGCAATCCGGTTGAACAGCGTTCGTACTGGTGTGTCAGCTTGCAGTCTGAGGGATTCCCATGGAGCGTTTGCTGTTCTGGTCGTTTCGCCTGCTGACACTGATTGGATGTCTTTGTCCGTGCCTCGCGGATGATGTACCTGGATTGCATAACGTTCACCGCTACAGCGAGACTGTTCTGGTGGGCAGCGAACCGTCGGGTGAGGAGGCTTTTCAGAGCCTGCAGAAGCTGGGGGTCAAAGCGATCCTCAGTGTCGACGGAACTCAGCCTGATGTGGAACTGGCTCGCAAATACGGGATGCGTTACGTGCACATTCCCATCGGCTACGACGGCATTGATCAACAAGCGTCTCTGGCGATGACCCGGGTGGCGCGCGAAATCCAATGGCCACTGTATGTTCACTGCCATCACGGAAGGCATCGCGCCCCGGCGGCGGCAGCGATCGTGTGTCTGGCCGCAGGGACATTGAGCCACGAGCAGTCTGTTGCACTGATGAAAAAGTCCGGAACCAGTCCCGACTATCAGGGGCTGTGGCGCGATGTTGCGGCCTTTCAGTCACCCGCTCCGGGCATATCTCTGCCTGAACTGCAGGAAGCGGCAAAAGTCGAATCCATGGCCGCGGCCATGGCGATGCTGGATCGACATTTTGATCGCGTGAAACTTGTGGCAAAAGCCGGCTGGAAGGTTCCTGATGAGCACCCGGATCTGGTTCCCGTCACTGAAGCTCTGCTGGTTCGGGAAGGTCTGACGGAAGCCGGTCGGCATCTGCACCAGGACTATCCCGAGGCTTTCCGGACGCTGCTGAAACAGTCCGAATCGGATGCGCTGGAACTGACCAACGCATTAACGACGGGCGATCCGGAAAAAGCCGGGCTGGCATTTTCGCGTCTTGAAAAAGGCTGTGTGAAGTGCCATGGGGAATATCGCAACGGAATTCGCGGGCACTGAATTCGGGAGCAACAGGAAATCCGCTGGATTCCTTTGATCGATAGTACGGCTGCCGGCTGCGGTCTGAGGATTCTGGAAGTCTGAACACAGAAGGACCAGAGATGCATCGTTCGTTGCTGTGTAGTGTGATGGCTGTTGTTGCGATACAGAGCCATGTGTCGGCAGAGGACGTGACATGGCTCTCAGAAGTGACTCAATCTCCCGCAAACCCTGTGATGGAAAAATCTGGACGGATTGTGCCATTGCTCAGGACAGCTGACGGCCAGGAAATTCGGACCGTGGAACAGTGGCAGCAGCAGCGTTCGGTGATTGAATCCGCGTGGAGGTCATTTCTGGGCGCGATGCCCAAACCACAGGAGCTCAATCTGACGATCCTGAAAAGTGAACAGTCGGGCACTGTGACAAGGCAGCTGATTGAATATGACGCCGAGCCCGGACAGCGCGTGCAGGGATACCTGTTGCGGCCCACAGGTGTTTCCGGCCGCCTGCCGGCCATCGTTGGGATGCATCAAACCACAGATTCCTCCATTGATGAGATCGCGGGGGTCAGTGGGCGCGATGCCATGCAGCTGGGTCTGAAACTGGCACAACGCGGTTTTGTGGTGATGTGCCCTCGATGCTTTCTTTGGCAGGATGTCTCGAGCCTTAACGAGGCTGTTGCGACGCATCGCCAGCGGAATCCACAGGCACTGGGCATGGCGAAGATGCTGTATGATGCCCAGCGCGCTGTTGATGTCCTGGAGTCGCTCGACGATGTTGATCACAATCGCATCGGCAGCATTGGGCATTCTCTTGGCGCGAAAGAAGTGCTGTACCTTGCGGCTTTTGATCAGCGGATCAGGGCATCGGTCTCCTGCGAGGGCGGGATCGGCTTTCGGTCCACCAACTGGGACGCTCCGTGGTATCTTGGATCGGCCATTCAGAATCCGGAGTTCGCGTTGAACCATCACCAGTTACTGGCATTGATTGCACCGCGTCCGTTTCTGGTGATTGGCGGAGAAAGCGGCCCCGGAGCGGCTGACGGAGACCGCTCCTGGGTCCTGCTCAACGCAGCAACACCGGTTTGGAAACTGTACAGTCCCCAGTCACGCCTGGGCCTGCTGAACCATCATCAGGGGCATGCGATCCCGGAGGACACCTTTGAAAAAATGTCCGAATGGCTCAGCGTTTATCTCAGTCAGTAATCCCGTCCGACTTCGACGGCTTTTGCCATGCCGGTGAATTCCAGTGGCACTGTAAATTCCTGTGCATCGCTGTTTTCTTCTGCCAGCTGATGGTGACTTTGAAAGGGCGATTTTCAGGGCTTCACAGGAAGTGCGGGTGCTGTGCGGAGGATATCAATAACTTCGGCTTTTAATGCCGGAACGACGGAGACCCCATCACCGCCTGTCACAGTTTCCTTTCCCTGCCAGTCGGTGCAGCTGCCACCGGCTTCGCGCAGGATGGGAATCAGAGCAGCGATGTCCCATGCGGACATCAGAGGATCGATCGCGATTTCTGCGCGGCCCGTCGCTACCATTGCGTGTCCATAGCAATCGCCCCAGCCCCTGGCGATGCGTACCTGATCCATCACGCGTACGATTGTGTCAAAGCGATTCGTCTGCCGCCAGTGCGTGGGCTCAGTAAACATCAGACGGGCCTGACGGATATTGTCCGTATTGGTGACGAACGTTTGGCGAGGTGCCATGTCGCGGATTTTCCACCAGCAACCAGAACCCTCGGCCGCATAAACGACCTCGTCCATCGCAGGAAATCGGCACACCCCGGCCACCATCCGCCCGTCAAACTCCAGTCCGATCAGAGTACCAAACAGTGGGACACCGTGGACAAACGCTTTTGTGCCGTCGATCGGGTCGATAATCCAGCGAAATCCGGTGTTGCCTGGAACACTTGGAAATTCTTCCCCGAGAATGGCATCCCCTGGATAACGTTCAAGCAGTTGTTTTCGGATCAGCAGTTCGGCGCCTCGATCTGCGATTGTCACTGGAGATTCATCGGACTTGGATTCTACCAGCAAGCCATCAATACGGTAGTGCTGCAGAATCAGTTCACTGGCATCAGCTGCCACAGACAGGGCTGTATTTAAACGTTGGGAAACCGCATTCATAAAAGCACCAGCAACCAGGAAAAGATGTCAACCGTGTTGCCACAAGCTATCAACGTCGTCATTCCGCAGAAATCTCGGCACCCAATTCATAAAAAATTCGACCGCCGGATTTTTTTTGGGGGGCAAACTACGCTGATCGCTCAGAATGTGCGGGAGTGGGGCAATTTCTTAAGAATTTGAACAAGCGGAAGACGTGGAATACTGAACAACGTTATAAATTGGGGATGGCAAAACGGAGAAGTTCGCCAAACTGGCCCGAAGATTCCTCACCTTCAGGCAATTTCTCACTAAGAATCCCCGAATCCGGGAAGTACAACCCTCTGGAATTCCGAAAAAAGTCGGCAGATGGCGTCTTTGGACAATAAGTCCGAAAAGGAACCTGCGATTTCGAACCTTTGGGTTTGAACATTCGGCGACTTCCTGCAAGAATGCGCGATTCACAAATCAGTTACTGTATGGATGTGCAGTAAACCTGATCGTAACAAGTTTTTCATTTGAACTCGAACATTTCTGGTGCGTCATGTTGAAGGACCGAACCCGAATCGAACGTCAGTTGTCCCTGTCACAGCAGGAGTTATCTGCCTGTGAAGCCAAGCTTGAGGGTGAGGGCGTGACAGGTAAGGCAAAGAATAAGAACGCTACCTGGCGGCATTTGAACGCGGGATACCGTCAGTTAAGGCGTCGGCTGTTGGCCGTTGCTGCTGTAGAAGCGCGAGAAGCCGCTGCTGACCAGCGACGTGCAGAGAAAGCTGCCGCTGCAGCAACCGTTGAAGCCTGATTTCCTTCCCTATTGCGTAAGCAGCGACTGACGACCACTGGGCTTGTATTGTCTTGTGTCGTGTTGGCGTCGGTTTGGCGTTGATGGGCACTGTGTTTCGCAAAGAATTCTCAGGAGAGGTGGCAGAGCGGCCGATTGTGCAGCACTGGAAATGCTGTGTGCGGGAAACCGTACCGGGGGTTCGAATCCCCCCCTCTCCGTTTGAAAACCCCGGTGTTCCCGGGGTTTTTTCGTTTCTTAGAGCAAACGCATCAAATGTCCTTGAATTTGTTCTGCCTTGCCACCTTGCTCCGTAGCAGGGACGCAAAGGAGTTGCAGAAGAACGGCTGGGGTTCAAGGGGGCAAATCGCGGCCTTGCGGCCACGAGCCCTGCCCTGCCTCTCATCGTCTCCCGAGTCACGCACTGGTGCTCGCCGACAGCGACTTTGGTCTTTTTCGCGTCGCATATCGTGCCAGTCACTCAGGAAAGAATTCGTTTTTTGTCTGACGTCCGATTGTTTCAGGTCGTACCAGCAGTCAGGTCGTACCAGAAGAACGCCACGCAGGTCAAAAAAGCCCCGGATTCTGCACCTGACAACTGCAGTGGCAGCCTTCCTTCAAAGACCGACTCAGCAATCCGCATCTGCCACAGGACGCGATGGTCAAAGTCTTCGTGCATCAGATCGCCCGGGACGGTCGTGAGGATCTGTCTCTGATCACGAATGTCGAAGCGGACGCCCGATCACCGGGCGCACTGTATCAGCGACGATATTGCGTGGAGTTTGATATCCATGATCTGAAAGTGTCGTCTTTCCAACTGACCGCAGCCTCGCGGCGACCCGCGTATTTCCCACCTCCGACGCCCCCAAACCACTAAAGCTAAAAAGGCACTTCGCAAAAAAACTGCAAATATCAGACGATTGAGCAAAAGTAGGTGGCATTGCACCTGCGCCCGGCTGCTTTGAAGTCCCCGATCGCCCGAAAAGCCCATCACCCCCCGTTTTTCGATCCCTGCAGGACTAGTGCTTTGTCAAACCTTGGTTTTCGGGTTACGTCATTCCCGCGCAGGCGGGAGTCCAGTGCCGCGATCTGGATTCCCGCCTGCGCGGGAATGACGGTGAACCTCAATTTCAAGTCGGTGAACCCCAATTTCAGGCTTTGGCAAAGCACTAGTCATTCTCATCTAGAGGAAAAAACGGCTATCAACATGTCGTTTCGTACCGCCAACATGTCGTTTCGTACCGCCAACATGTCGTTTCGTACTGCCAACATGTCGTTTCGTCTTTTTTTGTAGTTAAGCCCTCATCCGTACTTTTCAAATCCACCATCACTGTCGGAAACTCCCGAACAATCAACATTCAAAATGGCTGGTAGGTGGCAGGTCAGCATGCGTTTGATTGGATTAAAATTGACACCGTCGAGGAGTTTGGGTCATGGCTGATAGATTTCTGGGTCGTCTTCATTTTCGGGTTCGAGCCATCGTTCGGGATGTGGCGGAGTGTTGGGGGATGAGTCCGCGTCGAATCAGGCGGTCCCATCGCGCTGCCTGCTACGGGGCCTTCGCCTCGTTCGAGGTGCTGGAACAGCGGGTGGTGCTTGCGGCGATCACGATCTCGTCCAATATGAGCTGGAGTGCCATCTCCGGTGGCAGCGGAACCAACGGGGCCCCGACCACCGCCGATACTATCACGATCAACTTCGGTTTCACCCTCACGGTCGACGTGGCCAGCGCGGTGAGCGGGGCCTTGGCCAACAACGGCACTCTGGCGGTAGGGAATGGCAATGCCGTGGCCCTCGGCTCGTTGGCTTCCTCTGGCGGAGTGTCGCTAGGCAACGCATCCTCGGCGCTGACCGTGGGAGCAAATAATGCCAACACGGTTTACATCGGCGTGATCAGCGGGGCGGGCACGGTCACCAAGTCCGGCACCGGTACCTGGACCGTGTCTGGCAATAGCACCTACACCGGCATGACGATAATCAGCGCGGGCACACTCAAACTTGGTGCAGCGGGCACCTCGCCCAATTCGCCTCTGGGGACCGTTGATGGCATCACGACCGTGGTCAGCGGCGCACAACTCGAACTGAATGGGGTCACACTGGGAACGGCCGAACCGCTCACCATCAGTGGCACGGGCGTTTCCAGCAATGGCGCCCTGAGAAATAGTTCGGTTACCCCAGCGACCTACAGCGGCCTGCTGACCCTGGGCGCTGACAGTTCGGTGGGTTCAAACGGCCCTATCACCCTTTCCAATACCGGCACCATCACGGGAAGTGGGTTCACCCTCACGCTCTCTGGCGGTGCTGCATGCAGCATGGCCAGTGTTCTTGGAACGGGCCCGGGCGGGCTGATCAAGTCCGGCGCCGGTGCCTGGACCGTGTCTGGTGCCAGTACCTACACCGGGGCGACAACCGTAAGCGCGGGTACACTCAAGCTTGGTGCAGCGGGAGACGGTACCAATTCGCC
>CAIQIE010000298.1 GCA_903871805.1 uncultured Planctomycetaceae bacterium
GCTGATAAGGCCTTCCTGATCTTTGTTTTCTCACGGACCACCAGGCCAGCGGTCTGATTTTGACTGACGCAGTGAAAGCGTTTTATGAGTGGACTACCGGTAACGATCGACGATGTGTACGCGGCAGAGGCTCGAATTCGCGAGCATGTGTTTTCCCCACCACTGATTCGATCGTGGGCCCTTGAGCGGCATTTGGGCCTTGCGGAACATCGGCGGGTCTGGCTTCGCGACTACGGCTGGACACCCTCGGGATCCTTCAAATTGTTTGGGGCGTGCAATTGGATGGCGGAGAAAAAACCGACATTGAATGGTCGCCCCGTGGCAGCTCATTCTTCGGGCAATTTCGCGTCGGGAATTGCCTATGCCGGAATGCGATTTGGGGTCCGCGTGATAGTGGTGATGCCTGACACCGCCCCGCAGATTAAGTTTCGCAGAACGCAATCGTTTGGCGCGGAAGTTCGCACGTATAACATTGCCAGAGACCATGAGACTGGTGAGCGGGACCGGTTGACACGGGAGATAGCGGAAGTCGAGAACGCCGTTCTCGCCTCACCGTATGACGATCCGTTCGTGATTGCCGGAAATGGCGTTGGGGCCTTGTGGACGGTCCGTGAACTGAAGCACCTCGGACGCCATGTGTCTCACTTTATCTGTCCGGTCAGCGGGGGAGGCCTGATGTCGGGCCAGGCAATTTCGATTCACGACGGCTTTCCCGACGCTGAAATCATCGGTGTGGAACCCGAGGGTGCGGACGATTTTCGGCAGTCACTGGCAGCGGATCGCCGGGTGCGAGTGGAACGTCCGACGAGCATTTGCGACGGATTATTGTCGTATGATGTCGGTGTCACCAACTGGCCGATTCTCAAAGCCCATGTGCGAAACTCGCTGGCAATATCGGACCTGCAGACGCGTCAGGCGATGAAGTGGCTTTACGAGCACCATGGGTTGAAAACGGAACCATCGGGAGCGATCGGGGTCGCCGGCTTGCTCTCTGCCGCCCGGAATCCTGACGGGGATGGCGACATTGTCGTCGTCGTCAGTGGTCGCAACGCGGATGAGGACGCATTCCGCCGATGGATTGATCTTCCGCAAGCGGATTCAGAGCAGGGTGCCTGAAGAGCGCCGAAGGTTCCGGCAAAATTTTTCTGGCGACTACTGTCCGCCTTCGTACCGCTGACTTTTCGACTCACAGGACCGAAAAAAGCGGCAACTGGCCGTCGAACCATCGCAGTGGTACGAGGGTAGGAGAGGAACTTTGCGGAACAGCACTGGCGGATATTGACATTCAACCGGGAACAACGCAGCATGGCGACTGATGCGGCCAACAGCGTGCGGGCTCTGCAGCGGCAACGGGAACGCGGGGATGAAACGCAGAGGCGAATGACCGACCATGGCAAGGGTTTATCTGATCATCGACGGCTACAACCTGATGCACGCCGCGGGGCTGGGCCGGCGGCGTTACGGCCCGGGGGATCTGGAGCGTGGGCGACTTCGTCTTTTGACATTGCTGAGTCAGCGGCTGGAGACATCAACGGCCTCAGACACCACTGTTATTTTTGATGCGCCGGATCGTGCGGGCATAGAGGGTCGCCCCGAGGTACACGAAAGCGTTTTCGTACAGCAGGGTGGGCTTACCGTACGATACTCTGCCGGTGGCCGCGATGCGGACGCCGAAATTGAGCGTTTTTTATCGACGCACAGCAGTCCGGGGCAGGTCCTTGTGGTCTCCAGTGACCACCGTTTGCACAAGGCGGCGGGTGGAAGACGGGCCAAATGTGTCGACAGTGAAAAATTTCTCGATTTGCTGGAGACAGGAACGACAGAGAAGGTGATCCGGGAACTAGTTGCCGCGAAGAAGTCGGGACGGGGAAATCGCAACATTGGGAACACTGAGCAAAAGAGCACTCCAGGGGAAATGGGGGATTTGCTATTAGAATTCCTTGCGATCGATGTGCAGGACATTCAGAACTCAGAAAAATCCCGAAAGAATGGCAAACCCGAAAAATTTAAGCGACGAGCCAAAAAATAAAGAAATCCACTGAAATCCGAGCAAACCATATTAGAAAGCGAGCTGAAAGGCTTCTGACATCGGAAAAAGGTGCTAAATTGCCCTTGGCAAGTCGTAATCATTTTTTGGGCTGCTCCGAATTGCACTCAACTGCATTGATTGTGCCGTCGGATTTCACTAGACTGCTCGACTTCCCAATGCGCAAGGCCGATAAACAGACGTCATACTGGCATTCTCAAGGTTGATCCTTCAGGATGTCTTGATGTAAGACCGTCATAAAGAAGCTTTGGCGGGAATTGGTTTGAATGCGTGTTTGTGAAGTGGCCTTCACTTGGAAGGCCGCATTTACTGTACTTTTGAACAGCTCATGCAACAAGATGAGCAAGGATAGATAGTTCCATGCTGGCAATTGGCAAAACATGGATGGCGAAAAAAGAAGAAGTCAATGACCGTGAATGGTTTGTCATTGACGCGGACAACCAGGTTGTTGGACGTCTGGCGACTCAAATTGCGACTGTGTTAATGGGCAAGCACAAGCCTGGTTACACACCACATGTGGATACTGGCGACTTTGTGATTGTGTTGAACTGTGGTCGTGTTCGTTTCAGTGGCAATCCAATGCAGCACAAAGACGTGCCGTATTTGACAACCAAGATGGCCAAGAAGGAATACGCTCGATATACGGGGTTTCCTGGAGGTCGCCGGGTACGAACTGCAGTAGAGACAGCTCAGACCCGTCCAGAGTTGTTGATTCAGGAAGCGGTTCGCCGCATGTTGCCAAAGAACAAGCTTGGCCGTCACATGCTGAAAAAACTGCGAGTTTTCACGGGAACAGTACATCCTCATCAGTCAAACCAGCCCAAGGCCTTCCCGGCGCATCTCGCACCGGCTCAAAAAGTCCAGGGCTAACAGGTAATAGCAGTTGATGCTGCAGTTTGTAATTCAGGCATTTTGTTTCAGGATGCCTGAAAAATTCGTGGTGCGAGCAACAATGCCTCGCAGTTTTTTCGATCCAACAGTTTTCTGGTGTCATTGATCGGTATGAGTATGGATCCTTCATTGAATTCGGATGATGTATCGGCTGTTCCCGAGGTGCCTTCATCGCAGCTTCCAGAGCTGTCAATTGGTGGAGTGGTTGGCACAACCAGCGACCCGAATTACCAGCCGACGATTCGCGGCAAGGTGGACCGGTTTGGCGTTGCAATGGGAACTGGCCGACGCAAGACTTCGGTTGCTCGCGTTCGCATCAAGGAAGGTACGGGACTGTTCATCGTCAACGGACGTCCGCTGGAAGATTACCTGCGTGTCGAGCGTGACCGTGCACTCGTGATGGTACCGATCCGCGTTGCTGGTAAAATTGATCAGGTTGACGTTTCGGTCCGTGTTGAGGGTGGTGGCATTACCGGACAGACCGGAGCAATCATTCTTGGAGTGGCTCGTGCCCTGCAGGGTATGAACCCAGCATGGCATCATGACCTCGCCAACGCTGGTCTGTTGACCCGTGACGACCGCATGGTAGAACGCAAGAAGTACGGGTTCAAAAAGGCCCGCAAAAGCTTCCAGTTCTCAAAGCGTTAATTCCGATTGGCGCCGATTTTCGGGCCTGCATATTCGGACGAACATATATCCCTGCCGGAATTTTCCCGCAGGGATTTTTTTTAGCCTGGGACGGACTGGCAATTTTGTGACCTGCCGGACGTCTGTTGTTTGGCTCCTCAAAGGGTCTTCATGCCGAAATGTATTCTGCGCCCGAAAACCGATGCAGGTACATGACGGTCAGCGCTCGTTCGCTCAGAGCGTTCCCTCTGTGCGGTACATCAGTTCCGTGGTCAATACTGATTCCTTTCCGAATCGCGTTCGCCGTTTCGGGCAGGAACGAAATCTGGCACAGAAGACTTCCAGTAGGCTTCTGTCGTGAAGAATCGGGAGGTCTCGTCCGATGCAGGACGCCTATCAGACTCTGATTTTTCCTGATGTGCAGCAGATGCTCCAGGAAAACGACCTCACCGGCCTGGCCGCCTTCTGCGGTGTTGTGCACGCAGCATCGGTGGCGGAAATCCTCGAAGAACTCGACAACTCGCAAATTTGGACGGTGCTTGATCAGGCCGGAGACCAACTGCGAGTCGAGATTTTTGAGTACATCTCGCTACGCCGACAGACTGAGCTGGTCGAATCCCTCGACGCCTCGCGATTGTCACATCTTCTCGAATGGATGTCAGCAGACGACCGGGTCGACCTGTTGTCCCGTCTTCCTGAATCACGTCGCGAAGATGCTCTGCGCATGATCGCTCAGGCAGAGCGAAACGAGATCCGACGTCTATTGTCCTACGACGAGGACAGTGCTGGCGCCGTGATGACAACGGAATATGCATCACTGCCCGCAACCATCACGGTACAGGATGCGCTTGCTCGACTTCGGCAGCAGGCCCCCAACAGCGAGACCATCTACTACGTCTATATTCTTGGTGAGGACCGCCATCTTCAGGGCTTTATCTCTTTACGTGAATTGATCCTTGCGCGGCCGGAAACGCGACTTTCAGAGATTATGCAGAGTGATCCGATTCGAATCCGCGCAACAGAGCCCAGAACCGTGGCCGCACAGATGCTGGCAAGGTACAACTTCATTGCCGTGCCGATTGTGGATGACAACGATCGTCTGGTCGGCATCGTGACGCATGACGACGCCCTTGACGTTGTCCAGGAAGAAGCCACAGAAGACGCCTACATGCAAAGCGCAGTGGCCCCACTTGAAGATACCTACCAGGACACGCCACTGGTTATCGTGCTTTGGAAACGCGGTGTGTGGCTGCTGTTTCTGTCCATTGTTGCCCTGATGAACGCTCATGTGATCGATCATTATCGTATGTCGACGACACCTGAGCATGCAAATCCTGTCACTACTGGGCTGACATCCCTGATTCTGCTGTTCCTGCCTCTGGTTATGGCCAGTGGAGGCAATGCGGGATCGCAGTCGGCAACCCTGTTTATCCGCATGTTTGCTCTGCAGCACGGTGATTCTCGCGGTGGCCAGGGGTCTGCCATCGATCAGTCGCTTGTCTTCCGCGAGGTTCTGATTGGCCTGTGTCTGGGCGCAGCCCTGGCGTTCATGGACTTTTCAGTCGCCTGGCTCTGGTTTGGGCGAACGGTCTTCGAATCATTGGTGATTGCCGCAACCGTCGTCACAGTGGTTACGCTGGGCACGTCTGCCGGGACGCTGCTGCCATTGCTGTTTCGACGCCTTGGAATGGATCCGGCGATTATGTCGAACCCCTTGATCGCCGCCATGATCGACGTGCTGGGAGTGGTGCTGTTTTATGAAATTGGAACCCTGGTACTTGGATGATGCTGCCGCTCGGACATCGCCGTGGGCCATCATGAACCGGCCGGGCATAAACCTGAAAGTCCGCCCGGAGTGATGCGGCACCGGAGACAGCCGCAGACAATCACTGAAACCGAACACTGAAACGGGGAGACAGCCGCATTGCGGGATTTCTCGCATGTTTTGGCGGTGCATCAGCTTGAACATCCGCTTGCTGAACGCACATGGAACCGTGAATGAGAGCCCTGGACATTTGGCTGGAAGCCAGATTGGCATGTTTGCGGTCGCCGCGGGGACTTTTTCCCGCATCTATGAGGACAGGGCGTGAGAGCAAGACCGGGGCAAAAAAGTGGAGCAGGAGAGTTTCGTCTGAGGTACCGGAAGGCACCTGCGGTTGCTGCGTTAGGTTGGGGCAAATGCTGAACGCCGAGAGGAAGACCTCTCGGCGTTTCATTTTGGGGATCCGAACTGTCAGGTAGATCAACCTGCGTAGAACGGATGAGCTGCTGTATCACGCTGAGCCAGGACCGAATCAACTTTCGGCTCGCTCTTCATAGCGCGTTCGATGGACAGCTTGGTTGCTTCGTAGTTGTACTGATAGATCTTCTTGTCGTCAGCTGCTTCCCAGTGAATGAATACACCGCAAATGATGACGAGGCTTTCTGCCTGATCCTTTGGAATCGCGCCAGACTTTACGCAGTCAGTGACAGCATCGGCAACAGCCTTCTGGGCAGGACCGAACATCTGAACAGCCTGACGTGCGCCTTTGATAGTCACTTTCGTGATCATGACGGTCGCTGGCTTCACGACAACGTTTGGTGTCAGAACCGCCAGCAAATTGCTGTGGCCCTGCTTCTGGTCTGCCAGTGCGTTTGCGAACGCGGTACCGACTGGACCGGCCTTGTCGCCGATCAGCAGGTCAATGTGAGCAACTTCGTTACCTTCGCCGACAAGGGCTTCCCCGACATACATCGACATCTTCTTCAATTCCTTTTCAAAAACCAGCCGAATCAGGATTTGGCAACCACAGATTTTCTGCGATCGACAGAACAAAACATCATCCTGAAATGAGTTACCGTTCTGAACAACTGCAGAATCCGGGCCACACTTTTCAGTTGTCTGCGTAAGTCAGCAAGTGCCGCTTTTGCAATTGGGTACCTGTGATGTGGACAAGGTCGCCTGAAAAACAGGACAATGCAGGTGGGCCTGAGGAATCACAATCTTCCGAAATCAGGCCTTTCTGAACTGTCCATCTTTGACACAGGATTGCGATTCTTGTCAGATTCTTCAACCGACCCGGCCCCGGAGTCTGCAAGTTCGCACGAACGGTTGCGCCGCGGGCTGACATACTCAGAAAAATCCATCATTCTTGCCAGCGCCAGTGCCCGGTCGCTGGCGGCGTCGACTGTTGCGGCCGGTTACACGCCGATTTGCTGTGATTTTTTTGGCGATGAAGACCTGCGTTCACTTTTAAGCAGCGTCGGCGGCGAATATCTCGGGCCAATCTCCAATCAGTCCGACCTTCCGCCACTTTTGGAGGAAATCCCGCACGGAATTCCCCTGTTTTGGGCAGGTGGTTTTGAAAATACGCCTGATACCCTGGAAATCATCTCTCGAACTCGCCCTGTCTTTGGGCCTGCAAAGGAGTCTGTGAGTGCGGTTCGCTGTCCCGAAAATCTGCAAAGATGGATGAAAAGCCTGCCGGGAAACTTTCCAGACATCCAGCGGACCCTGCCAACAGACGGAAGCCGGTGGCTTGAAAAGAACTCCGGGACTTCAGGTGGGCTGGGGGTCAAGCACTTGAACGCCGATAGCCTGCCGGACAATCCAGCGGATGCGATGGATTGTCAGCGATATTATCAGCGACAGATAGATGGTCTGCCGTTCTCTGCCATGGCCTGCAGGGCCGGAGATGAAACGTATTTATTTGGAGCGTCATTGCAGCTTTGTGGGTGGCCGTCCCTCGGAGCCCGCGACTTTCAGTTCTGCGGAAACCTCGGTCCTGTTTGTCTGACGACGATGCTCAGCAATTCGATCCAGGACATCGCAGCCGGGATTGCTTCCGAATCCGGGCTGACAGGAGTCTTCGGCATGGATTTCCTGCTGAATCCGCATGGGCTGTGGTTACTGGAAGTCAACCCTCGAATTCCGGCCTCACACTGGATTTACGATCGCAGCAACAGCGGACTTTCCATTACCGCTCATATTGAAGGCAGCCAGGGATTGTGCCAGTCGCTGAAAAAACGGATGCGGGGTTATTCCATAGTGAGCCAACCGGCATTGCAGTGCGTTTTATATGCCCGTCAATCAGACACATTGTTTTCACAGGATTCACATTGGATTGATCATCAGGAATTGCCTGCAGGGATTCGGATGGCGGATCTTCCCCTAGCAAGCACCATTTTTTCTGCAGGGACACCGATGATTTCGGTGCTTGCAGAATCAACGTCAGTGGAAAATCTCAGCGAAGGTCTTGGTCAACTTGGTGCAGATCCCATTGGCATGTTTGGTGGGTCATGGAAATCAATTGCCGAGCAGTTGCAGGAATTTCACAAACAGTGGCAAAAGATCATCCGGAATTTTTAAGGAGTAACCGTCTCGACTGGAAGCATAGGAGGCTTGCGTAACTTGCGAACAACGCCGGTGATGACCCCAAGCACCTGGCGAGTTGTCGGGGAGTACGAACCCGGAATGATCGGAACCAACTGGCTTGCGCCCCCCTGCACCAGACAAATGATGACCGAATGGCGATCATCCAGGGCCGCTACCTGACTGCCAAGGGTCAGAGGTGCGTCGCGACTGATAATCAGGTAATCACCACTGATGATGTTGAGAGCGCTGAAGTTATTGCCATCAATACGCAGGCAACCAACATCCGCACCCTCAAAAATCTCCTGAAAGCCGACAACCTCGTCCAGAGACACCGAAGGCTGAATGGGGCCGCTGGAGGCTGCACTTCCAATCAAACGCACGGAAAGACGGTTGTGCGGCGTATCTGACAACTGAATCGCCCGTGACATATTCTGTTCACGACTAATCAGGCCCTTGCGTTCAAGCGCTTTCAGGTGACACATCACCCCATTTGGCGACCGAATATCAAAATGCGTGCCGATTTCTCGAACCGTGGGACCATAGCCACGGTTGGTAATCTTGTCCCGCAGGAATTCGTAGATCTCACGCTGTCGCTTGGTAAGTGATGTTTTTTTTCCCGACGCCATCCGTAGTCCCTTACTAATTTGCCAACAAGCGAAAACCTTTGCCACCCGCTGACGCCACTCGGTCGCTTCCGAGTATGTTACACATCCCGCCCTTATTAACGCGAAAAAGGTGGGAAACGTACGCCAATTTCTGCAGAAAACTGATTGAAAAAGCAATCCCAGGCGAAAAAAAACAATCAACCGTACGGCCCGACTTTGCTCTGCAGCTTTCATTAAGGAATCATGAAGACTAAGGGATTCCCTGCTGTCCTTCATGAGCGTCGAAAATCGTGGCAGCAGCAAATTTCCGACCTTGAAATCCCATCTGCCGCAGTATACGTACCAATCTCACAAAAAATCGCGCTGCCGTGCATGGTTTCAGGGCGAACAAAGACCTCCACTTCAAAGCCTCAGTCCATTCGACGTCAGGGATAGCCTGCTGAACTATCTCCGGGGTCCATGATCGGCCTGATTATGAGAATATCAGGATGGGTTGGGTCAGGAATCCACCATGTTGCAAATTCTTGCACCAGTGCTTTTCGTAAAATTGCCACCTCGATGGTTTTGAAAGCCGACCTGCAATTTGGACGGTAGTCCCAACTGACGTCTTGTATTCTACGCGTTGTGCAAGATGGCTTTTCAAGGAACCACGGATCCGAGGCAGCGAAATTTGCTCATCTGAAACGCCCCAACATCCCGGCAGAACAGCCACCATTTCCGCCGCACTTTGAAGCCGTTTGTGTGCCTGCCAGAATCATCTGGCAAACATTCCGGCCTGTTCCATGCACGCCAGCCTGTTCCAGGAATCAGGAACAATCTCACGTACAGTCTTCAAACACCTCCTGTAAGGTTGATTCCTTTCAGCACATCTTCCTGCCCTCCATGACTTAATTCTGTGCGAATTGTCACACATGTGCGAATTTGGCACAGAACAACGATGCAAATATTTTCTGCTGCATGCTCCGCAGACCGACCGATTTACGAGCTTCCGACGATCACTTCCAGCTGCCTGACCTTGATGGCTCTGCCCGAATCAATCTGGCCAGAAGAACACCGGAAAGGCGCACATCACTGATTTGCTGGCTGCCTGCTGGATCCACTCGCAGGTTCACACGCAGGTCGGCCAGTCGATGAATCAGCAGCAACAGGCCATGCTGTTTCTCCAGATCATATTCCCAGGCAATCAAACGAATTTTGCGATGCTGTATCACCGGTACCAGCAATTCAAGATCCGGTAATTGAAACTGATGACTCACCGGGGCAACGAAGACGGTGCTGCCTTCCGGTACGCTGTTCCAGAAGTCTGCGTTCAGGGCATCGGCCCAGTAACCGGCCTCCAGTCCCAGCGCCGCAGCACCCCGATTGCCACCGGCCAGCATTCCATATTGATTGATGGCAAACGGCTGCAGCGTCCAGGGAATCGGCGCAGCCAGCAGCAGGGCAGCTGTCAGCAACGTTCTTCCCGACCAGCGAAAAGCTGCCGCCGCCTTTCTTTCCACGGATCCTGCGCTCCTCGCGTGCATGGGATCATCGTGATCAACCGTCACGCGGCGAAAGACAGCAGACAACCGCACGGTGGAATTCAATAATGGGCCGATCCCTCGCCCCGCCATAAACGCCACTCCCGGCAGACTGACCAGAAACAACCGCGTGCCGTCGTAGACCGGTACGCCGGGTATGGCAAACACAAACAATGGTACGGCACTGGCCAGCAGCAGGAACTGTTCGCGGCGATCCAGTCGGCCCTGACATATCCGCAGCCCGATTCCAGCCAGTGTCCATGCCGGCAGAGACAGCAGCAGCATGACAACTGGATAGTGCCACGGGACCATCCGGTCATCAAATCTCTGTCCCAGATACCAGCAGTACAGCGTGGGACGTTCCGTCGTGCGCCCCAGATACTGCAGGACATGGTTCATCGGATCACTCCAGACCCATGGCCAGCCAGCCAGAAAAACGCAGCCGCCACAGAGCCCCCAAAACACCAGCGGTAAAAACGCCTGTTGACGAAAACGCACAAGGCTCCAGACAACCACTGCGGGAGGCAGCAGAATTCCCTGCACCTTTGTCAGCAGCAACAGGCCAAAAAAAATTCCGCTGATCAGCACTCGGAACAGACTGGGGGGCTTTTCACCGGTCCACCAGGTCATCAGCGGAAGCACCGCAGCCATCCAGGCAAGATTTGTGGAGGTCTCCAGTGCCGCCAGCCGCGCATGTCCCATCAGGTGCGGCAGGCCGATCAGCATCAGTCCTGTCGCTATGGCCGTTGAGACATCGTAGTACCGCAACGAAAAACGCGTCATGGCGAACACCATGATCGCAAAGGCCAGGCAGGAGCCCAGCCGCGCCGCGGCAACGTTGTATACGGTGCCTTCAGAGCCCGGAATCAGCCACGACGTACTTTGATGAGCCAGTCCGATCAGCAAACGTCCGAGGGGCGGATGATCCGGAAGAAATCGCTTCGCCTGGAAAACTTCCCGGGCCGTCTGAGGCTCAAACAACAGCGGCCCATGCCGCTCCAGGGCCTCCGCAAGGTAGACCCCCTGGTCAATATTAAAGGATTCATCCAGTGTCAGTCCCGGGCCGGCGGGCAATGGCGAATTCACAAGGCCGTGGTTGACAAACAACCCTGTCAATACAAAGGCTGTCAATCCGAGGAACAGCGGGATCCTGGATGTACTATGCATGTGCAGTCCGGCAGGTTTTCTTACATGTTGGTTCTGGTATCGCCGCCTGTGCCGCCCGCGACCCTCTGTAGTGCATCGTTCAGTTCACGGTCATACCTGTGGTCTCGACTGTAGATGCGAAAAATCAGAAAACTGGTAGGGAGGTTTTTGAACAATTCATCGTCATCCAGCATATGCGATAAACCGCTGGACGGATCATACCAGTAATTTTGCTTTCCTGTGGGTTTTCTTGCACTGGGACGATGATAGTGACGGGCCACATCGATGCGCAACGGGATGTCACGCAGTGGTTTCGGCAGAGCATCCCGAACTCGCTTTTCAACCAGTTCAGGCTCGGAAAAAATGGTGGTGCTCTCTGCCTGTCCACTGTGGAAGTGCATCGTCCGCTCACAGGCCATGCGCCACATTTCTTCTCGATTGATAATGGCTCGCCAGTGTTGTCCCAGTTCTCGCAGCGTCGGGTCGGAACTCAGGGCCCAGCGAGCGACGTCCACAAGAAATGTGGTTTCAGTCAATCCCTGATAGGCCTGCAGATGCTCCAGTGGATTTCCCGGAAACAGGCGTTTCATGGTTTCTGTGAAGTGGTCTTCCAGAGAAATATCAATGCCGCGCACCGTTCGATGGAAGTAAATTGTGCGAAACAGGTTGGCCCGGGTTTCTATGAAGTTAATCAGCGTCGGCAGTCCGCGTGAATGAATTGTCAGACCACTGTCCGTGAAAAAGCTGTAATGAATCAGCCGGGAAATATCGAACGCTCGGGTATTGTATCCCGACATGTACGCGTCACGCAGCACGAAATCCATGTTATCGACTGTGTAAATGCCGCTGAACAGGGAACGCAGTTTTACCAACCACTCCGGCTGCCCCTCCCGATCATCCGCTTGCCCCGATGGACGCCGAATCAGCCACGCTACCTGCACAGGATCCAACTCTTCAAGCGGCTGCAGTCGGCCATTGGGATTTCTGCGAATCCGGCGAATGAGATCCCCCAGTTCATGCACGATAATGTGACTGCCAATGTCCTCGTGCGTCAGTCCGAACTGGTCCAGATAATGGTCGTCAAAGAAGTGACCGAATGGCCCATGCCCGACGTCGTGCAGCAGACCAGCAATTCGCACAAGACTTTCCACACAGGCCCGCGATGGCACGTTACGACAGGCGTCACACAGAGATTCATACCATGCCTGAACCGTAATCGATCCCAGATGCATCACACCCATGACATGCTGAAATCGCATGTGCTCCGCTGATGGAAAAACCCACCATGCCGTCTGCAACTGGTGAATCTGGCGAAGTCGCTGAACCCAGGGATGATCAATCAACTCCTGTTCCGAAGCCTCGCCAGACGGAAGCCCACCCCTGGAAATGAACGGGATATAACCGTGAATCGGGTCGTGTGAGAGACTTTCACTGTGAAAATCACGAACCATTCCTGAATACTCTGCTGCGAAAAAGAATCGTTTCCCTCAATCGTTCCTGCGGAACGATTTGCCCGGCTGCCCGAATCATAGCGTGATGGATTGCTTTGTCTTCCATGCACGTTTCCGGACTGGCAGCGTTCCCTGAATCCATATCTCGCGAACTTCTGGCTATTCCGCTATCCTTCACGGCTAACCTTCGATTACTTTGATTTGGTCCGCTCACGTTCCGGCTCTCACTGTCGCGACGATCTTCCCATCGTCAGTCGGGGTATTCCGTTTTTTCGCTGGATTTCTCATGTTTCTGATTCGCCTGGCATCGTTCCGAAACTGGCTGCTGCCGGGCGTCATGCTGCTGCTGGTCATGGCCGTACCCGTCGCTCAGAAACTCTCATTTGATCAGACAATTGAGTCGTTTTTTCCGCCGGATCACCCCGATATTCTGCTCCTGAAACAAACGCGACGAGACTTCGGCGGCGATGAATTCGTCATCGTCGCATGGAAACAGCCAAAACTTCTGCAGCAAAATCAGAATAACGAATTCATCGAACTGACCCCCGCGGCAGCCGATCGCATCAAAAACCTGTCCAGCCAACTCAGTCAATTGCCCGGCGTCGACAGCAAAAGAACTCGCGATCTGCAGCTCCTGCTGGAAAAATCGCCCCGCAGCAGAAACACTCGGCAAGCCCTGCTAAAACTGTTTAATGGCGTGCTGATCGGTCCGGATCAGCAAACCACCGCCATCGTCCTGCAATTGCTGCCGTCGTCTCAATCCACAATTACCCGTGATCAGGCCATTCAGGCGATCCGCAAAACGGTGCAGCAGTTTGATCCCAATGCCGCCGTGGCCGGCGAACCCGTTCAAATTCAGGAAATGTTCGATCTCGTCGAACGCGATGGAAATCTCCTCTACATCGCCTCGCTCGCAGTCCTCTCCGTGATGCTGATGCTGATCTTCAAAGGCCTCCGCTGGGTCATGGCGTCGCTCCTGATCGTTGTCGGCTCCGTGACCTGCACACGCGCTTTGCTGGTGCTGGCTGGAACACAACTGAGCATGGTCAGCTCCATGCTGAATTCTCTTGTCACTATCATCGCTATCGGCACAACGACCCATATCATCGTCCATTATCGTGAATTGCGCACCACCGAAGGACTCTCTGCCGAAGCGGCTATGCTCCAGACCCTCCAGTCCCTCTGGTATCCGGTCTTCTGGACCGTTGTCACCATCGCTGTGGGCTTTGCTGCACTTCTCGTTTCAGACATCGTGCCCGTACGCAGCTTTGCGATCATGATGACTCTGGGAACGCTCCTCGTCCCCCTGCTGATCCTGCTCGTGATGCCGGCCGCGTTCGCGTCCGGAAGGTCCGTTCCTGTTCCTGGGCGAGTCGCTCTGGAAGAACAGCTGGACCGGCTGCTGGACCGTATGGCACATGCCATCGATCGACATCCGGCAATCACCTCAGTCTCCTGTCTGCTGCTGGTCGCCGTGACCGCCCCCGGCCTGATGATGATGCAGGTGGAAACTGACTTCAGCCGAAATTTCCGTGATTCCTCCCCGATTCTTCAGGCCCTGCGTTTTGTCGAATCCGAACTCGGCCCCGCTGGAACATGGGACGTGTCTTTTGATGTGCCAAAGCCGCTTACCAGTGATTTTCTCGACACAACACACAAATTAACCCAACGCCTGAAGGCCCTGAATTCCGAAGGCATGACTCTCGAGGTCGTCTCCCTGACCGATGCCCTGAACGTGCCCCCCAGAATCGGCTCCTCCACACAACGGCTGGGCATCATCCGACGCCGCCAGGCCGATCTTGTCGAAAGCTTCTACAATCCGGAACAGGGACGCATGCGAATTGTGCTGCGTTCGATCGAACAGCAGCCGACCGCAGACAAACTGACTCAGATTCGCAAAGTCCGCGAGGTCGTCGCAGACCACTTTCGATCACTCAACGAACCGTCTGCCAATGCCACGTCAGAAAACACCCCCGGTCAGTTACGGGCCACCGCTTCCGGACTGTTTGTCGTCATGGCCAGAATCATCGAAAGCCTCCTCGCCGACCAAATGCGAAGCTTTCTCTGGGCATCTCTCGGAACTGTCCTCTGCATGACCATTGCCTTCCGCAGCCTGCGAATTGGTCTTATCGCACTCGTTCCCAACGTCTTCCCCATTGCCATCGTCACCGGAAGTCTTGGATTACTCAATATCCCCGTCAACATCGGCACGGCCATGATCGCCAGCGTCTCGATGGGCTTCACCTGCTCCGTGCACTACATCGCGGTCTTCCAGAAAGCCCTGCCTGACCACGGTATCTCAGGTGCCCTCAGCAAGGCTCAGGCAGAAGTGGGCAAGGCTGTCATCCTCGCTCATATCGCACTCGTAGCCGGCTTTCTGGTGCTCACCTTTTCTGAGTTTATTCCGCTGGTGTACTTCGGGGCTCTCCTGAGCCTGTCCATGGTCGGCGGGCTGATCAGTGACCTTGTCATGCTGCCACTGCTGCTGCGTTGGACAACTCCCGCTCCTCTGCCATCCCAGCCTTCTGCAAAGTAACGGCGACCACTGACCAGCTTACTGTGCCGGATCAGCAGGACTCTCCGGCTGCGGCACGACATCCGCCTGTGGCTCCGCAGTTCCGCCCGGTACAGGCGCAGGCAACTGCTTTAACAGCCTAAAGGCATCGCGATAACGCGGGGCCTGCTCCAGCGACAGCAACACAGAACGTCGAGCTTCCTCCGGTGACTTCTCCTTCAACTGCAGGGCGATTCGATACCGCAATCGGGCAGCATCGTCAGGCTGCAGCTGCAACAGACATTTTAACCCCTCCACAGCAGTTGTTACGTCGCCAAGCCGCTCACCGGCCGTCACCATCCGCTGAATAACTGCCACACGAAACGGGTCAATGGCAAACACCGTCTGACCGGCAGTCACAACGTCCGGCCACGCCTCCGTCTGTTCACTCAGTTCCTGCAGCCGCGTCGCCGCTTCCACATCATCGGCCGTGTGTCTCAGATGCTCCCGCAACTGCTCGGCCTCGGCCACGAAGTTCTGCTGCTTTCGATAAACTTCGGCAAGCATTTTTCCCGCACTGTTGACGCTGTCGTCGTCGGGAAACAGGGCGCCAACCGATTTCAATACCACGGCCGCCGCATCCAGTTCGCCCCCCTGAACCAACACCGACGCCTGTCGCATCAACGCCGGAATATTGCCGGGATGTTCGCTGACAAACAGTTTCAAAGCCGCGTGGTCATCAGCCGGAATCCTGTCCAGCTGCTCCCGGGAAAAATCTGCCATCGGAGCAAATTGCTCCGCCCGCGTTTTCAGGAAGTCCGTAAACGTCGCCTGCAGTGCTTCCAACCCACCGGCATGACGCCCCAGCGCGTCGTTAATCTGTACGCCAGAATTCAGATCCGCCAGAATTGCATTCAGTGCCGGCATCCCATGCAGCGTCGCTATATGCTCAACAACCATCGATGACTGATAGTAGGCAAAGTTCAGATCCTCGCCGCTTTCTGCCTGCAGAAAGGCACTGCTCAGCCTGTCGACGGGCGTCACTTTGCCAGCCGCTATCCGCGCACGCCACTCCGGCGTCATCCGCTGCCCCCAGCGACCGTCCCGCAGTCGCTCCTCATACACCGAAATTCCTTCACTCAGCCATCGCGGAATCCGGTTGCCCGTCTTCTGCAACGTAATCACATGACAGAATTCATGCCACAGTACCGACTCCCAGTTGATCGGATTGTCACGACGACTGGCCGGACTGTTCGCTGTGATCACCCGCCCAAAACACACACCCAGAAATCCAGCCACGTCCGGCATCCCGAATGTCCGCACGGCAAAGTCGTCCGCTCTCGCATAAATCTCCACATACACCGGAACTTCCGGTGTGCAGGCATAACGCTCCGTCATCTGCCCCCAGGCGTCTTCCAGCAATTGCGTCACACGCGCCCCATACAGCGCGGCCTCGCCCTTCTCCATTCGAATTTCAAAATGCTCGCTCGTCACCGTGGTGTAACGATCCAGACTGTCCTTCAGCTGCAGCAGATTGAACAATGTCGTGTTGTACTCGTCTTTCTTCCGAGCCTCTTCGGCCAGCGTCCAGCCCTCCGCTTCTTCGCCCAGCCGCAGCAGATCCTGGGCCAGCTGAATGCGGGATTCTGTAAAGTTCGCATCGGCTTCCAGAGCACGTCGCTGTGCCGCTGCGCCTTCACGAAATCGATACTTCTGTGACAACTTGCGACCAATCAGATAATCCACCTCCGGACTGTTCACCGAATATTTCAACGCCGCTGACCGGCTCTCAGCTTCTGCTGCAACATCATTCCGCAAATGATGAATCACCGCACGCAGCGCATGCGCCGCCGGATGGTTGGGATTGACTGCCAGAATCTGCTGCAGCGTGCCTTCTGCCCCGGCGTAGTCTTCCCGATCAATCTGCCGCTCCGCCAGACGCTGCAGAGCCGGAAAGTAGGCGGCATTCTTTTCCAATACCTGCTGCAGCAATTTGCCAGACTGCTCCGCATCCGCTGTCTCAAGTGCCTGCGAATACAGAAATAACACGTCAGGATTTCCGGCAAAGTCCTTCATCATCGGCTGCAGTAACTCGGCCGCAAACGCCGCATCCCCCTTCTTCAATGCCAGCTCTGCTGCGGCAATGAATCCGTCCGGACGGTTGGGGTAGTTCCGCCGCGCTCGCTCAAAAAAACCTTCCTGAACGGCTTTTGGATCCGCTCCCAGCACCAACGCAATCTGCCCCAGTGCGACCAGATCGTCCGCATCCGTGTATCGCCACGCCGCCGTGCTGGCCAGCTTCTCCGTTTCACGCACCGCTTCGGCTGCCAACTCACGCTGGCCATTCGCCAGGGCCGCTTCATGCTGCAATCGCCGCAGACGCACACTCCACGTGTAACGTTCAATGCCAGCAGCAATCGTCTCCAGCGATTCCGGATACAGCCCCAGTGAAAGCTCCGATCGCGCTTTCAGAATCGGCCACTCCTCGCCGTAACTTCGCAATTCCACGGCCTTGGCTGTGGCCTCCCGACACTCCGCATATCGGCCCGCCTGAAATAATGCCTGACAGTCCGATAAATTGTCCGCACGCACGACCGAACTGCAGGTCGCGATCGCCATCGTCATCAGAAGTATGATCCGGACTCGCTCCGACATCGCTGTTCCCCCCCAATTCCGCACAGCTTCTCAACAGCAGCAACGCGAACGAGCCCGACAGGCCCTGACAAATGTCGCCACGCCACCACCCGTTCCAGTTCGACGCAATTCCACACTCCCGGACCGAAACTATACCCAACCAAAGCCGCGCAGGGCAGTCAGCCGGGCTCTGCCCGGAAAATCCCCCCGGCAATGCAACACTCAACCCGCCCGATTCCACAAAGCCCACCTAACTTCCGGATTTCAGCAAACCCATGAAAATTGGTGCGTTTTCCCCAGTTTCCTGCTGTAAATACGGCGAAAATCGGCAAAATTCCGGGCGGTTTCTACTTGCATCCCGATACAGGCCTTGTTCTCAGCCGCCTCCCCAGCACCGCAGGTCCCCATGACTATCCAAACCTGTTTTTTTGATATGGGCAACGTTCTGGTTCATTTCTCCCATGATCGTATGGTCCGCAATATCGCAGAACTCTGCCGCCTGTCCCCGGAAAAGGTCAAAACCTTCCTCATGGACGAAGGGCGGCAGTGGGCGATGGAACGCGGCGAAATCTCCGAAGAACAGTTTCAACAGGAAATCTCCGCTTTCTGCGGCCACTCCATCGATATCGATCCCCTGCGCCATGCCGTGGCCGATATCTTCTGGCTGAATGACAGCATCCTGCCCGTTCTGCACCAACTAAAGTCCGCCGGAAAAAAACTTGTTCTGCTCTCCAACACCAGCATCACACATCTGCGGTTCATCGAACAGCGTTTTTCCGTTCTGAACCTGATGGACGAACGTGTGACGTCCTTCGAAGTCGGTGCCATGAAACCTGACCCTCGCATCTTTCACGCGGCACTCGCAAAGGCCGACGGTCCCCCACAGTCCTGCTTCTACACCGATGACATCGAAGCCTACATCAATCAGGCACAGTCCATGGGCATTCACTCGCACCTGTATCGCACCACCGAACAACTGACTGCAGCGCTGCAACAATCCGGCACCCTGTAAGGCCCATCCAGTTTTCGGTTTTCGGTTTTCGGTCCACCGTCCACCGTCACTCGTCCACCGTCACTCGTCCACCGCCACACGTCCGACGTCACTCGTCCGACGTCACACGTCCGACGTCACTCGTCCGACGTCAACAGTTGCCAGCACTTCCATAAAGCCCGGGGATGATGAAAGAAACTCTTCCAGAGATTGCCTTTCAAGGTCACGGATCGCTGCCCATCACGGTGCAGATATCCATACCACTCCCCAAATTCCTCATCAGCAAAATGACGGAATGACCAGTTGAATAACTGACAGTGCCAGTCCAGATAACGCGATTCCCCGGTCAGTCGCCAGGCCATCAGCGTGCCAATCAACGCCTCATCGTGCGGCCACCAGAACTTCATGTCGTGCCAGTACTCCTGCACAGGCTTGCCGTAGACATCGCGGAAGTAAAACAACCCGCCGTACTCAGGATCCCAGCCACGCTCCCACATCCCGTCCAGCATGTCACACCCCAGCCGGATCAGTCTGGCATCGCCCCGATACCGCCCCTCTTCCATCACAAACCACGCCCCCTCAATCGCATGGCCCGGATTCAGCATGCGTCCATCAAAGTGGTCCGAAATCGCGCCAGAAGGCTCGACACTCTCCATGACGCAACGCAGATCCGGCTTGTAAAACAACGTTTTCATCTCGTGGATGCACCGGTCAATCCACTGCGTCAGCTCCGGCCGGTCCCCCAGATGCTTTCGAAGTTCCTGCGCTGTCACCAGAGTGATCATGCGCGGGGCCAGTCCAATCAGTGGCCGTGTAGCCGTGAATTTTGAGCCCATTCGACCGGCGCTGAAATTCATCTCTGTAAAGAGTCGAAACAGATCCATCGCCAGCACTTCAGAAGCCGGTATCCCCGTGACTGCGTACTGCGCCGCAAAGGCAATGGCCGCAAACGATTCACTGTACGCATACCGCCGCTTTCGAATCGGCTGGCCATCGCGAGTGACATGAAAATACATGCGTCCGGCCGTTCCATGACCCTCTTCCCCACCGGCACTTCTGTCAAAACAGTGCCGCTGCAGAAAATCCAGTCCCGAGTCGGCCCAGCGCAGCCAGTCAGCCCTGCGCGGATCCCGCTCCAGCTGCGGTGTCATCCACAACGTCAACAACATCCAACTCATCCGCCCCTGCGCCCAGACAGATTTATCCGAGTCGACAAGCGTACCATCTCGATCCAGACAATGCAGAAATCCACCATGCTGCTCGTCCACACTGCGCGGAAACCAGAACGGCACGCAGTCGTCCAGCAACAGCCGCTGATAACGCTCTGCCAAATCTCGGCCACCGTCCCGCGAAATCAGGGCCGGATTGAGTTCCTCTGCCATGGCCATCTGCTCCCTGTCCGACAACAGCACCAACCACCACTGTCAGGCACTCAATTCGATACGTCCGCGTCTGCAATACTGTGACGCGGCTCTCGCATTGTCCACGTCAACAACGCCCCCAGTCCCACAATCACAGACACCATCAGAAATGGCAACCGATAACCAAACCACTCCACAATCCCGCCAATCAGCGGCGAAAACAGAAAGGGAATCGCCATGCACAGGTTCAAGGTGCTGATATACTCCGGATGCCGCTGCCGATGCACAATCTCAATTGCATAATTCACCTGCATCCGCAACGTCACTGGAACCAGACCAATCCAGAAAAATGTGATCCAGAACCAATCCACCGGCGCCCATTCGGCCAGCACGATCGCAAGGATTGGTGCCAGCGCCGCACAAGGCAGCAACAGTCGCAGGGCCGATCGAGTCCCAAAGCGGTCCGACAAAAACCCCGAGGCCATACTGAAACACACAGCCCCAATGTGCTGCGCAATCACCCAATGCATCAGCACGTCCCGTGTCCTGCCCACTCGCGCTAACCCGATCGACTGGTAATGCGGAAAAATTGTCTGCGAAAAAATAAACAGCACCGCCACAAGACACAGCCGTCGCAAAACCGCGTCCTGCTTCAACAACACCCAGGTCGTTCCAAAGGCCGCTGCAGCTCGCGCTGTAATTTTCCCCTGCGGCGGATCCGGAGCTTCTTTCAGCATGCGCGAACAAACGCCGGCCAGCATCATCGCCGATCCGACAAACAGAAAAATATTCTGAAACGGAGCCTGCCCGGTCTGCGTCAACCAGCGACTTAACAACAGCAGAGCCAGCGACACAGCGGCAGTCGTACCCACCGTACTGGCCGTCGCCTGCAACCGGCCTCGCTGATTTGCCACAATCAGCTTTCCCAGCACGGTGCTGGCCGCCATCTCGTTAATGCCATGCATGCAGAAAAAAATCACATAGGCCAGCAAAAATACGGCGGCAAACGAGGGCGGTAACTGAGCCTCGGCACACCAGACACTGCCGCCCAGAAACAAAAACGGTGCGCCCATCAGAAACGTCGTACGACTCAGCCACACACTCTTGCGCGGCGCCGCAGACAAACGCGAAGCCAGCAGCATCGGAGCCAATGACTGACCCGCTCGATTCAGCAACGGCAACGCTCCCCGGATCAATCCAGATTCGGAAATCGTGTCGAGAAACGCCGGCATAATGACGCTCTCGGTCTTGAAGATCCATGCCACGCGAAACAGCGACTGATGCACCAGTAACGCAAACCGATTCCAACCTTCGTGAGGCGGTTTCGATGCGGTGACCGGTGCAGTGGCTTCATTCACGGACGCACTTCCATTCCGCAAAAATACGACAGATTTCACGAGTCCATGAGCTCGCGTCCATCGCTACATCATGCCGCTCCGTTTGGGGCTGAATCGCTGACCTGCTGAACACCGAACACCGCTATGCACCCTCAAGCGATGTCCGCCTGAGTCCATTCGCCGTTGATTCTGCGCCAGACCCCGCCCGGGTTGCGATTCTGCAGCACCGATGGCAGTCGATGCGGTCGGACAGCGTCATAGGACTGCAACATGCCGAAACGCGTAACAGACGCCGGAACACCCACGGCCGTAAATCCCGGATGCCCCGTCGCCGGGAACGGACCCCCATGGTTCATCGACGACACAACCGCGACGCCCGTCGGCATCTTGTCGTTCAACAACCGCCCCACACGCGTGCGAAGGATCTTCTCGATCTGCACGTAATCACTGTCGTCACTGCCCTGAGTATCCGTGTAGATGCATCCTGTCAGGTTGCCTTCAAGCTGCTCAGCAATTTCCAGCATCTGCGCGGTGGATTCGGCGTGCACAATCAGCGAGCCGTTGCCGAAGGCTTCCGTCTGAAATGCCAGCGGATTGACCAGAAACTGCCGGCCAGATACCTTCATCAACGTGTTTCGGCAACAGACTCCTTTGCCGCCACCCGCTTCGCCACCGGTCACCAGTTTGCCGCCAGCGTCCAGAATCGTTCCCACGGCCTTCAAAAAACTGCCGCGAACACCTTCGGCCAGCATGGTTCCCACAGGAGCGGCCTGGAATTTTTCCGCCACCAGCGCGGTGAACGCATCGCCCACTTCTCCCGCAGGCACAATAATCAGCCCCGGATTGGTACAGAACTGCCCCGCGCCCATCAGGCAACTGGACGTGAACTCGTCCGCGATTTTTTCCAGCCGCTCCCGCAAGGCCCCTGACAATATATAGACAGGGTTGATGCTGGAAAGTTCCAGATAAATCGGCTTGCCCGCCGCGTCCGCTGCAGCTTTCAGCTTCAAACCCGTCTGCCGCGCTCCGGTGTACCCGACGCCGCCAATTCGGTGGTCCGAAACCAACTTCAGTCCATCCTCATGAGATGTCCGGTAAATTAACTGCACCAGCCCGGACGGCATTCCGGTCGCTTTGACAGCCGCCACGGCCGCCTCGCCGAAAATTCGCGTGGTTTCGGGATGGCACGGATGCCCCTTGGCAATCACAGGGTTGCCCGCCGCAATCGCCCCGGCAAAGTCACCTCCCGCGATCCCATTGTAGGCGTACGGAAAATTGTTCGGACCAAACACAACCACCGGCCCCAGAGCGCCAAACATCGAACGAATGTTGGTGGCGGTGTCGATCGTCGGCACTCGCCACGATTCATCACGCGCCGACGCCGCGGCCTGTCGCAGCTGATTTGTCGTACGAGGCAGTTCGCCGTCTTTCAGCCGCGGAGATTTCGGCAATCCCGTTTCTGCATGCGCCGTTTCAACCAGTAATTCTGCCCGCGATTCAATTTCTGTGGCGTATACCTCCAGAAATTCCGCAAAACGACTGCCCGGCCAGCCACGCATTTCTGCCGAGGCCCGCGCTGCGTGACCAATCACCGCGTCAATTTCTGACCACGGACTGACCGGAAAGGTCTGAGGCATCGGTTGCTCAGTGACCGGATTGACCGCCTGAAACGTGGCTGTCGCCTGGCTGGCTGCCCATGCACCATTCAAAAGAATCGGCTGAACGGAATTCGACACGACATACCTTCCACATACAAAATTCACACTTCATCGCACGAAAGTCAACGCCGACTCTCCGACCAACCACACAGTACCAGTATCA
>CAIQIE010000299.1 GCA_903871805.1 uncultured Planctomycetaceae bacterium
GGGCCAACCTCGCATGAAGGATTCCTGCAGTGGAGGTGGAGGGTTAAAGTTTTGTGAGCCGTGGAAGGGTAAGGGCGATTTGTCATTCCGGAGCCATTCGGTGTGCGGCCCCATTCGGTGTTTTGCGTGTTTGGTGAGTTTGGGTGCCCCCGGTGATCCTTTTAGCGGTTGTTTGGACAAGTGGTTTGTGTCGTGTTTGGCTGTGCAGGGCACTTTCGTTATGATTTCGTGCATCGAGATCGCACTGGCGACACATCAGCGTTGAGGGCGATGCTGAAATTTGATCAGCCGTTGGGTTTGCCCTGCACCTCGGAAGCGGGGTCTGGCTGCGTCTGACTTCAGTGGTCGGGTAGAAGCGGCAGTGAATAAAGACTGTGAAAAAGTGGTTTCCACCGGAGAAAGTGAGCGAGAATTAATGTCTCAGCGAATAGTGATGCGAACGGGTGAGGCTCTTGTCGAGGACGAAGCGGGCTGGTCGGCAGCGGAACCCGAAGTGGTGATTGGGGAGTTGGATGGTCCGGTTGGGACTGCAATTGCTCAGTTAATGGGTGATCAGGCCAAGGGTCATTCCAAGGTGTTTGCGCTTCTGAATTGCGACGTGCAGGTGCGTCCGGTGACCGTCATGGTCAGCAAAGTCACGGTCAATAAAGAGAAGTATACGAATATTCTGATGGGCACAGTTCAGGCGGCGGTCGCCAATGGAGTGTTGGACGCGGTGCGTGCGGGCGACATTCCGAAGGAAAAGGCCAATGATCTGGGAATTATTATTTCCATCTGGCTGGATCCGTCCGTACTTGAAGCGGAGGACGTCGACTATCAGATTCTCTTCCGGACTCATCGGGAAGCGACTGCAAAAGCGATTGGCAAGGCGATGCGAAATGAGCCTTCGATTGACTGGCTGCTGGAGAATCAGTCGCAGGTGGTGCATTGTTTTCATCAGATGGCTGTGGATGGTAATCTCTAGAAGGTCGCTGATGGTTGCCGTTCAGTCTGCGGGCATGGTGGCAGGCCGGCAGTAGACGTCAGACGGAAGTGACTGACCTGGAGGCAGGGGGATATGGAAAAATGTCCCCTGATGTAATGGAAATCCAATTGAGCGAGGGACCGAAGAGTGTCAGGCAATCTGGTGACGATTGGCGAGTATCGTTGTGGTGAACGGCAGCCATTGCTGTTTATTCTTGGTCCCTGCGTGATGGAATCCGAATCGTTGGTCCTGGCGATTGCCGAGCGACTGGCGGAGATCCGTGATCGTCGAGGCTATCAGATTGTGTTTAAGTCCAGCTTTGACAAAGCAAATCGAACGAGCGTGGACAGTTACCGGGGGCCGGGGCTTGAAGAGGGACTGCGGATGCTGGACCTTGTGCGTCAGAAAACGGGGCTGCCGACCACAACGGACCTGCACGAGGCGGCTCAGGCAGCACCTTGTGCGGAGGTCTGTTCTATTCTGCAGATTCCTGCATTTCTGGCGCGTCAGACGGATCTCATCGTAGCGGCGGCCGACGCGGCTGTGTCCAAAAACATTTGTGTGAACGTGAAGAAGCCGCAGTTTGTCGCTCCGGAAGACACGATTCATGCTGTGTCGAAGTGCCGGGCCAGGGGGCTGAACAGCATTCTGCTGTCGGAGCGTGGTTCCACATTCGGGTATGGTCGCCTGGTGAATGATTTCCGGTGTGTGCCGATCATGCAGTCGTTTGGAGTACCTGTCGTTTACGATGCGACTCACAGCGTGCAGTTGCCGGGCGGCGCGACAACGGGGGGGCAGCGTCACATGGTTCCGACCTTATCCCGAGCGGCGGTAGCGGCAGGATGTGATGCCGTGTTTATGGAGACTCATCCAACACCCGACTCGGCAAAAAGTGACGGTCCAAATATGGTGGTTCTGGATCAGCTGGAGACGTTGCTGCAGCAGTTAAGTATTCTTCGGGAAACACTGCTTTCCTTTTGACGACTGACGGGCCTGAGTTTTTCTTTCTGAAGCGACACAAACTGTTTTCGGGCGGTGATTTGCAGAGATCTTCAGCGGATCCTGCGGGAGCTGTGCCTGGCAACCTTTTTCTCAATGACGTGTGGGTGCAACATGGCATGGACTACTGTATCTCAGAATTCCGGAACCTTCCTGTCTGCGGTCACTCTGGTGCAGCGGGGTACTGCGGCTGGCGGGATTGGTTTGTTATGCATGCTGATGTCTGCTGGTTGCGGGAAACCGACGGCACCGGTTTCAGATTCCGACGCAGCAGTGGAAGCCACCGAAGCTGCTGACGAGTGTCGAGACCGTCTGAACGCGGCAATCCAGCGGGTCTCCCCGGAATCCCTGGCGACTCAGACTCGCCGCGATTCGGTTGTCAACGCCGTCAACTCATGGATGGCATCCTGTGCCGAGTCGGAAGTGCGGAAGATCAGCATCAGTGAAGGCAACGCGGCCCTGTTGTCTGAAGACGCCCAGCGCACAGCTCGTGCGACTCGGTTTTCTGATAATGATGTTTTGTATCTGCGGGACTGTTTGCTGCTGAAGGGATTAAGCGAGTCGATCTGGAAGCAGGGGAATTCCACGGGTGATCAGGGGCAGGCGGATCGAACTCGAGTGACTCGCCTGTTTCGTCACATCATTCGCAACCTGTCACTGATGCCCGCATCAGAATCGCGAATTCCGGTTGGGATGTATGAAGCATTGCTGACAGGGCGCGGAACGGTGGACGATCGGATCTGGGCCTTTGTAGAAGCGCTGCGGCAACGTCAGGTCGATGCCGTGGTGTTAAAAGCAGCGACACCGGGAGCGTCGTCCGGGACAATTCCAGAGATGGCGGACTGGCTGATTCTTGTGGTATCCGGAAATGAAACGCTGTTGTTTGACCCTGTCCGTGGCACTGCCGTTCCGAAGGACGGCGACACATCTGCGATTGTGACAGTTCCGGCCGGTCTTGACGCCATCCAGGGGCTGGATCGCTGGAAATCGGCTGAGGTGTTTGTCGTGGGCCATCCTTCAGCATTTGCCCCGCGAATGCTGGTGCTTCAGCAGCGACTTGAGGCTGTGGATGCAGCGGTTCTGTACGAAGAATTGAAAGGCGGCACCAGTGAGATTCGACCGTTGCTTGAGCGAGTGGTTTCGGCCACGGGTTCGACCTGGCAAGCGGATCGCATTCGTATTTGGCCGGTCATCGAGCAGCGGGTCACGGCTGCCGCAGCGTTAACCGAAGATCAGCTGAAGGCCTACACCGAGCTGATGCGCCCGCTGGACAGCCCTTTTGAACGCGAGTCGATCGATGTGAGCAAGTTGCTGACGGACCCGAATATTGACGAAAGTAAGCTGAGTCAGGAAGAAAAGGACGCGATGAAAGCGGAAGCCATCGCAAAGCTTATGGAACGTTCGGATGCGTTATTTGGTCGTCCTTCGCGTCGTCTTCTTCAGGCCAGAGTGAGTCAAATCAGCGGTAATTTTGAGCTGGGAATGATTCAGGAGCTGCAGCAGATCCGGATTGCGTGTCTGCAGGAAGTTGTAGAACTCGAATTTCGGGATGAAGGCAAAGAAGCTGTTGGTCGCATTCGGCTCCCCGAATCTATTTTGTCTGTTCAGAAAAGCGCTGTCGGAGACACCTTGTACTGGACGGCACTGAGCCAGGTTTCGCGGGGTGATTCGGGTACAGCCGCGCAAACGCTGAGGAACTACCGCAGGCAGTATCCGGATGAAAAAATGAAATATCCTTCGCTGCTGCTGGAAGCAGAACTGCTGCTGGAGCTGGGAGACACGGCAGGCGCTACTGAGGTTTTGAAGGAGTGTGCGGTCGAAGACAACCCGGAACTGGTTCGGCAGGGGTGGCTGCTGTCGCGAATGGCCGTTCCTGCGGCACCCGCAGCACCTGCTGCAGATGTCACTCCAGCGGTACCAGAAACAGAGGGCGAGCCGGCAGCGGGCGTTCCAACTGAGCCACCATCGCAGCCGACTCCCCCCCAGGCAGACAGCGAGCCAAAACAGCCATGAAAATTGGGATCTTTGCGGACATACACGACAATGTAGACAATCTGCGGCACACGATCCGGTTGTTCAATGCCCTTGGATGCAAAGCGGCGTTACTGGCGGGGGATCTTGTTTCGCCTTTGGTTGTTCCTGTCATGCGTAAATTTCATTGTCCGGTGATTGCCTGCTTCGGCGACAATGATGGCAACAAGGTCGGGATTGCCGGGGGCATGAAAATTGTTGGAACGCTGGGCAATCCGCCGTTCTGCTGGAAATCCCGCGATGGTGTGCGTTTTTTGCTGTGCCATCAATTGCAGGACGTGAAGGACTGTTGTGGAGACGCGGACGTTGTGATCTTTGCGCATACGCATCGGGCCAGCATCGCCAAAGACCGGCATGGGCGACTGTTCATAAATCCCGGCGAAGTTGGCGGATGGATGTTTCGTCGCCCGACAGTGGCGGTTTACGATACGGAAACCAGGGAAGCGGAAATCCTGGATCTTCCGGAAATGCCACCCGGTGTTCACATCGAAGAGTAGCAGGGCCGCGGTGTTGCAGAGATCCCACAGTGGAAACATGAAGCTCTGCTTGCTGAGACAGAAAAACAGGAGTGACGACGATGAGTTCTGCAGAAGTTCGTAACGTGGCTGCGACGAAAGCAAAGCTGGCAGAGCAGATTCGTCGGCGCTGGTTTTTTCGTGACTGCGGAATTGGTCTTGGGGCCATTGCGGCAGGCGCACTGATGGCAGGTGAAGCCGGAGCTGGTACAGACGAATCACGGTCCACTAATCCGCTGGCACCGAAGCAACCGCATTTTGCGGCCAAAGCCAAACGTGTGATCTATATCTTTCAGGCTGGTGCGCCCAGTCATCTGGAGTTGTTCGACAACAAGCCGGAGCTGACCAAACGGGACGGGCAATTGCCCCCTGCGGAACTTCTGAAAGGTTATCGAGCCGCATTTATCAATCCGAAATCTGCATTACTGGGCGCCAGGTTCAAATACGAAAAGCACGGCCAGTGCGGTATGGAATTGAGCGAAGTGCTTCCATACACGGGTAAACTGGCTGACGATCTGTGTCTGATTCGTTCCATGCAGACGGATGCCGTCAATCATGCACCGGCTCAGATTATGATGAATACCGGTTCGCAGCAGTTTGGCCGTCCCTGTCTGGGGGCCTGGTCACTGTACGGACTGGGCAGTGAATCACAGGAGCTGCCAGGTTTTGTGGTGCTGACCAGCGCCAAAGGTACCAGTGGCGGGGCCAGCAACTATGGCAGTGGTTTTCTGCCAACCATGTACAGCGGCATCCCGTTTCGCAGCAAAGGCGATCCGGTACTGTACCTGTCCAATCCACCTGGCATTGACACAGAGACACAGCGAGCATCACTGGACTCATTGCAGCGAATGAACGAAATGTCGCTTCAATCTGTAGGTGATCCGGAGATTGCGGCACGGATTCAGAGCTATGAAATGGCATTTCGTCTTCAAAGCAGTGCTCCCGAACTGATGGACATCAGTGGGGAATCGCGTGAGACACTGGAGCGTTACGGGATTACGGATCCGAAGGACGCAAACTTTGCCCGCAACTGCCTGCTGGCCCGTCGTCTGGCGGAGCGTGGTGTGCGTTTTGTCCAGTTGTTTCATGAAGTCTGGGACCAGCATGGAAATCTGACGGGAGGTGTCCGGCAGAATGCGAAAGACACGGACCAGGCCAGTGCGGCGCTTTTACTGGACCTGAAAGAGCGTGGCCTGTTGCAGGACACGCTGGTGATCTGGGGTGGCGAGTTTGGCAGAACGCCGATGGTTCAGGGCGGCAATGATGGTCGAGATCACCACAATCGCTGTTTCAGTCTGTGGCTGGCAGGTGGAGGTATTCGAGGTGGTACGACGTGGGGTAGCAGTGACGAGTTGGGTTTTAATGTCGCTGAGAATCCGGTGCACGTGCATGACCTCAACGCAACGCTGCTGCATCTGCTTGGAATGGATCACACTCGGCTGACCTACCGCTTCCAGGGCCGCGATTTTCGACTCACGGATATTCATGGAAATGTCGTTCAGGGAATTCTTGCCTGAGACTCTGCAGCTTCGAGATTGCCGACGGCGAACTCAGCGAGTGCTCGGCTGCGTTTGAGCATTCAGCGGCATAGCTTTTCACTCCCCCCACAAGATCGGGAAAAGATCAGGATGCGAACGCGCGGTTTGTGTGCAGTAGCGGCAGGAAATATTGCAGCACTGGTACTTCCCTGGCTGTTTCCGGCCCAGTTTGTGCTGACGGGGGCATATTTGTCTACGGTGGCAGCGCAGGAACAGACAGTGCTCCCTGGTGCCGACGTACTTGCGGAACTGAATCGGGACACAGAAAGTCTTCGGGAGCGAATTCGGGAACTGCAAAGTAAGTCGGACATACAAACGGGGCCGGGGCAGATGCTACTGGCAGATGTGCGCGTGTATGAGAAGGCCGCGACGTGGATGCTGCGGTTTGAAGAGTTCCCGAAAGTGTCCTATCTGAATCAGTTGAAAAAGGTGCTTGCGGAGGGCATGCGGAGGGCGGAGTTACTGAAGGCAAGCCAACCGGACTGGAACCTCCGCAGGGGCACATCGATTCGCGGATATGTCAGTTCGATAGACGGATCGGTACAGCCGTATGCGGTCACGTTGCCGGAGGGCATTGACCCGGTGAATGCGAGGCGTTGGCCGCTGCATGTGGTGCTGCATGGACGCGCGGATCAGATGAACGAAGTCAACTTTATTGACCGCATGGACGGCCGGGGTCCGGGAGCATCGAAAACGGAAGCACCCGGGGAATGGATTCAGCTGGACGTGTACGGACGTGGCAACAATGCGTATCGCTGGGCCGGAGAAAAGGACGTGTTCGAAGCGATTTCCGATGTTCGGAATCGTTTTCGTATTGATGAGGATCGAGTGACACTGCATGGATTTTCCATGGGGGGCGCCGGGGCGTGGCATCTGGGACTGCATTATCCGCATCTTTGGAGTTCAGTCGGGCCGGGAGCCGGGTTTGTCGATTTCTATGGCTACCAGAAGAAGGATCCGAATTCGTTGCAGGATCGGCTGCCGTTTACAGCAGATCAAACACTGAAAATTTATGATTCGGTCAATTATGCCATGAATGCCTTCAATGTGCCTGTCTGTACGTATGGGGGTGAGAAGGATCCGCAATTGCTGGCCAGCACGACGATCAGGGACAGGGCGGAGCGACTGGGAATTCCATTGCGAGTCATCGTGGGGCCCGGGATGGGGCATGAGTTTGATCCGGCCAGCAGAGCCGCATTTATGGAGTTTCATCTGGAGAAGTCGAAGCAGGGGCGACCTCGTTTTGGTGAACGTCGCGCGATCCGCTTTTCGACGCACACGCTGAAATACAACCGTTGTGACTGGCTGTCGATTGAGGAAGTGGACGCAGTTTACGAGCCTTCGACGGTGGACGCGCAGCTTGAGGATACAGGCGAGGTGACCCTGACAACGCAGAACGTGCGGATCCTGCGACTGGCGCGGGAGGTTGCTTCGTGGGCCATCATCGATGGGACTCGACTGGAATGCCGTGCTGCGGCCGAGGGTTTGCTGCCGGACGTGTGGTATCAGCGCCGTGGCGGGGAGTGGACTGTCGTGGGGTATCGGGACTCTCGCGAACTTTCCCGAAACCCGGATGGACATAAACGTCCGGGATTGCAGGGCCCGATTGACGATGCCTTTATGTCCTCGTTCATCTGTGTGCGTGGGACCGGGCAACCGGCTAATGCCCAGGCGGCCGCATGGGCAGAACAGTCGCTGCAGAGATTTCAGCAGGAATTCGCCCAGTGGATGCGTGGGGAGATTCGGATTGTGAAGGATACGGAAGTCACCGATGAGATGCTTGCGGAGAGTCATCTGATTCTGTTTGGGGATCCGCAGTCGAATCAGCTTCTTGGGAAAGTGCTTCCGACACTGCCGGTAAAGTGGGAATCGGACTTGATTCAGGTGGGTGATCAGAAGTGGACGGCAGCAGATCATGGATTAGTGCTGATTTATCCAAATCCCCTGAATCGATCTCGCTACGTCGTCGTCAACTCGGGCCATACCTTTCATGAAAAAGACTTTCGGTCGTCAAACGCGTGGTTGTTTCCGCGACTGGGAGACATTGCCATTCAGCACTTGAAATCCGGGGCTGATGGTCAAGTGGAAGAGACCACAGTCTGGTCGGAGATTTTTGATGCGGACTGGCAACTGGAGGCAGTAGACGGAAAGTGAAAACGCGATGGGTACTGCTGAAAATCACGGCCTGACAACTGAGTCGCTGTCAGGAGATTCCCTTACTGGCAGTTATGCCGCGTTTTTTTGTTTTTCCAGTTTGGGCAAGGGAAGTCTGGAAAAGAATTCCCCGGAGCAGGGAGATACGGTAGGATCGAAGCCTGACAGCGCGGTTGGATGGCCGTGGCAGGACTGAAAAGTCTGTGTCGTTGTATGATGCAGAAAGATTTCAGGCAGCGACGGTGTGCTGCCCTGAAATTGAGTGCCGTAAACGTGCGGAGAAGACTATGAAACAGCAAACTTTTCTGCGGCTAAGTCTGTTGGCCGTGACATGTCTCTGCACAATCCTTCCGTCAGGTTCTGAAGCTGTCGCCCAGACTGTCTGCCTGCCTCTTCCACGATTGCTGTCCACGATGCCGATGGGTGGTCAGGCGGGGACTCAGTTTGAAATCACTGTGACCGGAGAAAACCTGGATGATGGGGGTGCGTTGTATTTTTCGCATCCCGGATTAACGGCCGTTCAAAAGCGGCAGAGTGATGGGCAGCCGGAAGTCGGCAGGTATGTGGTTACGATCGGGGCGGACTGTCCACCGGGCCTGTATGAAACGCGGATGCTGACCCGTCTTGGAATTTCCTCGTCGCGTATCTTTTCGGTTGGAACACTTAAAGAAGTCCTCCAGACGGCGGGCAACACCAGTCTTGCCATGGCGATGGAACTTCCGATGGACAGTGTCTGCAACGCGGTGATGTCTGCTCGCAGTGTGGACCACTATGTCTTTCAAGCCGTCGCTGGCCAGCGAGCTCTGGTGTATTGTGCCGCGCGGGGAATTGACTCAAAGCTGGACACGGTACTGGTGGTCGCAAATGCAGCCGGGCAGGACATTCTGGTGGAGCGACAGGGTGGTGTGCTGGACTTTACAGCGCCGGCGGACGGCCGTTACGTGATCAAAGTGCACGAACTGACCTACAAAGGCGGCCCGGGATATTTCTACCGTTTGTCTCTTCAGCAGGCTGCCGCGGAGGCACCTGTGCCGCAGTTCGCGTCAACTCGCAACGTCAGTTCCTTCTCATGGCCTCCTGAAGGACTGCCGGAGGCTGCTTCCGCTTCTGAACAGGAACCGAACAACACTGGTGGACAGGCTCAAAAAATTACCCTTCCGTGCGATGTGAGGGGAGCCTTTGCCACAGCAGCTGACGTAGACACCTACGAGTTCACAGCGGTGAAGGGTGAAGTGTGGTGGGTGGAAGTGGGATCGGAACGACTTGGGCGTCCCACGGATCCATCGGTCATTGTGCAGCATGTATCGGGCGAACCAGTTCAGGAGACAGTCACGGACCTTGTGGAGTTTACGGATATCCCCAGTCCGATGAAGCCATCAAGTAACGGCTATGCCTATGACGGGCCTCCGTATGACGGCGGTTCAGCCGATTTGATCGGCAGGATAGAGATAAAGCAGGATGGGAAACATCGTCTGCAGATCTCGGACCTGTTCGGAGGGACTCGCACAGATCCTCGCAATATCTATCGGCTGATCATTCGCAAGGCGGCCCCGGACTTTGCATTATGTGCCTGGGGACTGCACATGGAGTTACGAAATGGTGACCGCAATGCCTTGTCCAAGCCTTTGGCGCTGCGTGGCGGAGTCACCACCGCGCTGGAAGTTGTGGCAGTTCGGCGCGATGGATTTGACGGGGCCATTGAACTGGCTCTGGAGGGGCTTCCGGAGGGCGTCACGGCCAGTGGCCTGACGATCGCACCGGGACAGAATCGGGGCATAGTGCTGGTCACGGCCGACCAGAATGCTCCGGGTGCCTTGACATTTGCGACATTTATCGGCACGGCGGAGATTGCCGGCACCAGGATTGAGCGACCCTGCCAGGTCGCGGCGATGGCGTGGCCAATTGTGGACGCATGGAGTGAGATTCCCAGTCCACGACTGGTCGCGGGTATTCCGGTATCGGTCAGTGGATCGGAAGTAGCACCATTGACAATTGCGGCCAGGGAAAAGCGTGTCTGGGAAGTCAAAGCCGGCGACAAACTGACGATTCCGCTGATTCACACGCGTCGTACGGAATTCTCGGGTGATATATTGCAGTTGAAGACGTTTGGGCATGGATTTCAGAACAACCCGCAGTTTGACGTTTCGCTGACGTCCGACACATCCGAAGTGGTGCTGGACACAGCCGCACTGCAGACGGCTCCGGGAGACTATCAGATTGCATTTTACGGAAGTGCCGTTGCAAAGTATCAGTACAATCCTGCCGCTGTTCAACAGACAGAGCAGGCCGTGAAGAAGGCCGAAGCGGAAGCGAAACTGGCGATGGACGAAGTACAGATGCTGGAAGCGGAAGCAGGAAATGCACCGGAGGACCAGCGGGCAGCCGTTGGACAGCGTCTGGAGGCTGCTAAAGTTCGTCAGCAGAACACAGCAGCGGCTGTGACGGCGGCGGTGCAAAAGCACAAGGCGGCAGTGGAGCTTGCCGCACCGCGGGATACTGTCGACATTATTGTTACGGAACCGATAGCAGTCAAAGTTGTTGCGGGAGAAGCAAAGTGAGCGATCCATTTTACGCAGCGGGAATCTGTCCGGGACCGCAGATGTTTGGAACACCGGCCCGCCGTGGCTTTCTGAAAATGGGGCTGGCTGGTTTTACCAGTCTCAGCCTGCCGGGCTTGCTGCGACTGCGAGCGCACGCCGCAGAGCCGCCAACGGAATCTTCTGAGAAAACCGCAGTGATTATGGTCTGGAAGCCGGGAGGATGTTCGCACATCGACACCTACGATCCAAAACCGGAATCGTCCTCAGAATATCGCGGGCCATTCGGGTTGATCGACACAAAGATTCCCGGCATGCAGTTTACCGAGTTGTTGCCGATGCAGGCGGCGATTGCCGACCGATTCACGGTGCTGCGTTCGATGCGACAGAATGCGGCCGGCCATCCAGCTGGATCCATGCAGATGTTATCCGGCGACCCGGACACTCGTGATAAGCCAAAGCCACGACTTCCCGACTGGATGTCGGTCACCAACTATCTTCGATCGCAGCAGGCAGTTCGCAGCAATCCTATTCCGGCCTATGTCGGGATCAATCCGCCGCTGGAGTACAACGGACCGGCCTATCTTGGGGACGCGTATTCCCCGTTCACAGTCAATGGTGATCCCAATCTGCCCGGATTCACGGTGCCGAACATTGGCCTGACGGACGCCAAAGAAGTGCGCCGACTTGGGCGTCGCAGTAATCTGAGGCAGAATCTGGACACCCTGGAACGGGCCTTTGATCGCCAGGGCGAGCTGGGCGCACTGGACCAGTTTGAGCAGCAGGCGATGACGCTGCTGACGAATCCTGCCACAAAAGATGCGTTTGACCTGACGAAGGAAGACGACCGCACGCGCGACCGTTATGGTCGAAATACGTGGGGCCAGCAGCTGCTGATGGCAAGACGTCTGGTGGAAGCTGGCGTAGACGTGCTGACCACCAGCCTGAACGGTCCATTGTGTGGTCGCGTGCAGAACTGGGACGACCATGCCGTGAATCATCACGTCTTTGACGGCCTGCGATTCCGCGCTGCGGCCTATGACCAGGCCGTGAGTGCCCTGATTGAAGACATTTACGAGCGTGGCCTTGACAAGCGCGTATTGGTGGTTGTGACGGGTGAATTTGGTCGCACGCCGAAGATCAATTACGCAGCCAGTACCGGCGCTGGCAACGCCAGCGCCCCCGCCGGGACGCAGCAGCCCGGTCGTGACCACTGGCCGCGGGCCTTCTCGAATATCTGGGCTGGCGGCGGTATTCAGACGGGGGGATTTATTGGTGCCACGGACAAGCGGGGTGAAGATTCGATTGAAAGGATCTGCACTGCCGAAGATTTTCTCGCGACGATCTATCATCATCTGGGAATTGATTCTGCCAAAACGCTGATCCGCGACTTCAACGGTCGCCCCACTCCGATTGTGGATCGAGGCCGTCCGATACCGGAATTGATTCGTCGGGCCTGAAGTCGACGTACAGTCCAATGGGCATTCCTGAAAGCGGGATCCGGAACTTCCGGGACCTGCTGAGTGCTGACATGCTGATTGCCGGTGAAGCCTGTCGGTGCGTTGCTGTCACTCACGTTAGAATTCTCGGAACGAGAGGCGGAAACGCACAAAACGGCAGGTTCGTTCCAGCACCTTGTTCATTAAGAAGCGTAACGAGCACGAGGAATCTTGATTGGCGAAAACGGGGTTCCACACTAGGATTCCGCACCGGAAGCTCACGGGAAGCCGCGCAAAGTGCTTAGAACCACTGTTGTCGCCGCGGAGATCTTTGCGGTTCGTGCTCCCATAAACGGTTTCCCACACCCTCGCTCCGTCTTTTTCACTGGAAATTCTGCTTCATGTCTGTTCAGGAAAAACCCGGGATCGTCCGAAATCCGACTCGAACTGTCTCCATCGGAAACACCGCGATTGGCAGCCAGCATCCGATTGCGGTGCAAAGTATGACCGCCACACGGACTCAGGATATTGACGCCACGGTGCGTCAGATTCAGGATCTTGTCGCTGCAGGTGCTGACGTGGTTCGGGTGGCGATTGACAGTCAGAAAGACGCAGAAGCGTTGATGGAAATTCGAAAGCAGGTGACTGGAAACCTCTCGGTGGACCTGCAGGAAAATTACCGACTGGCGGAAGTGATTGCCCCGTATGTGGACAAGATCCGCTACAACCCGGGGCATTTGTATCATCACGAGAAAACGCGTCCGTGGCAGGACAAAGTGCGCTACCTTGTCCAGGTGGCGCGTGATAACGATTGTGCCATGCGTGTCGGCGTCAACTGTGGATCTGTTGACCCGGATGTCAAATCCCGGTTTGACGAGCACGATTCCATTTCACCAATGCTGGAGAGTGCCTGGGAGCACTGTAACGTCCTTGATGATATGGGGTTTCATCGATACTGTGTTTCTCTGAAAGATTCTGATCCGTCCAAAGTAGTGGAAGTGAATCGGCGATTTGCGGAAAAACGACCGGATGTTCCGTTGCATCTGGGAGTCACGGAAGCGGGCATGCCACCGGACGGGATCATCAAGACCAGGATTGCGTTTGAGCAGTTGATCAGCCGGGGGATTGGAGACACCATTCGGGTGTCGCTAACGGTCCCAAACAATCGCAAGTCCGAAGAGATATCTGCCGGCAGGGCGATACTGGATGACATTGCTGCTGGTCGTGTGCGAAGTGTTGTGGACTATGGTTTAAGCACACTGAATATCATCAGTTGTCCCAGTTGTTCGCGGGTGGAGAATGAAGCCTTTGTTGAGTTGGCGGAGCAGGTTCGCGACATGACCCGTTATGCCCTTGATCATCGGATTACCATCGCTGTGATGGGGTGTCGAGTGAATGGGCCGGGAGAAACCGACGACGCGGATCTGGGCCTGTGGTGTGGCCCGACTCATGTGAACTTCAAACGCGGCAAAGAAACGCTGGGAGCATTTCCGTATGACGCGATTTTGCCGAGGCTGAAAGCCGAGCTGGACGATCTGATCGACAGAAAGTCCGCCACCTGACAGGCCCCCCACTGGCTTCTGCGAGGTAGCGCCTTTCAGATCACTGAGCGCTCTTCAGATCGGGCCGAAGCTTCTGTGCGTCCCGAAGATAGACGTGTTCAATGTCCCTTGGGGCCAGTTCGGTGTTGACGTGCAGCAGAATCCGCAGGCATCGCGGCATGGCGCCGGGGACCGGGATTTCCTGAGCGCAAAGCAGAGGTACGAAGTTCATTCCCAGGGCCCGGGCGGCTTCGGCGGGGAAAGCGGACACCAGATCCTGCGTGGTCGTGAACACAGCGGAGATCACCTGATCGAAATCAGCAATCTGATTTCTCTGCAGTATTTCTTCCATCAGTTCTCTGGCCGCAGTCCGGATTTTTTCCGGGGTGTCTTCATCCACCGTGATTGCGCCGCGAATGCCCCGAACACCCATTTTCAACTCCGAAAACTGAATCATCCCGTTTGAAATGAAGGCCCTTTGCCAACCAAAACCAAGGCTACATTCTGATGAATTGTGGGTACATCGCAAGACTGAACGGGCAACAGGATGGCCCGGACGTGGAAGTTGGACCGTTGGAAATGGAGAAATCGGCCGCCTCGAACTGTTTCTACCGCTGAAAACGGATTCAGCAAACAGTCCGATGTTGCGAGATTGAACGGAACACGGGAAGATCTGCGGCTAGTCAGGGGGCAGGACAGCGTGAGCATTCGCGGCGAAGTACGGGCAGGGGATCGATCTGTTCCGGGAGAGGGGGGCTTGGTGGTGAATAACCCGGAAAACTGGTTGATCCGCGAACTTCGGGACCCCGTCACCCAGGAGCCCCTGCAAGTGTCTTCCGACGGCACGCAGCTCTGCAATGCACGTGGCGGGGTGGTCGCGCGGATGATCGCCGGGATTCCCCGCTTCGTATCGGACGAGCATCTGGAGAGTTTTGGCCTGCAGTGGACCACTTTTGACGTCGCCCATGATGATGAAGACCGTCAGACATTTGCGGCCAAGACCGGAGTTGCTCTGGAGTTGCTGAGTGGGAAGCGAATACTGGACGCGGGGTGTGGCGGAGGGCGTTATGCCAAAGTCTGTGCAGAAGCGGGAGGCCTTGTCACGGCAGCGGACCACAGTCGGGCGGTCGAGAAAGCGCGGGATCTTTGTCGGGAGCTGAACTCCGTTCAGTTTGTTCAGGCGGATCTGAAGCATTTGCCTCTGCAACCGGGCGGTTATGATCTTGTCTTTTCGATTGGTGTGATGCACCACGATGTCAACACGCGTCAGGTGTTTGACGCGGTTGCGGCTATGGTCAGGCCCGGCGGCCGTTATTCTGTCTGGCTCTATCGCAGGAACCAGTGGTGGCAGGAACTGATCAACAGTTCGCTGCGGGCTATCACAACGCGCCTACCTGCAAAATGTCTGTTGCCGTTCTGTCATCTGGGAGCGATTCTGGGAGGCACACCGATTATCAATCGTACACTCAATAAAATTATCAGCTTCAGCGCCCATCCCTGTTATCAGAATCGTGTCTGCGATACCTATGACTGGTGGGCACCGAAGTATCAGCACCATCATACGGCAGCGGAGTTGAAGAGCTGGTTTCGTGAGGCTGGATTTGAGCGGATTGAAGAGCTGCCTCCGGAAAAGAGTGGTTCCGTGTATCAACGACTGTGGAAATGGAATCTGCTGCCGGGCAGTGGCGTCAATGTCACTGGGATCCGACGCACGGATCCTGTGTCTGCAGCTGGAAGCGGCAACCCGAAAAAGTCGCCCTCGTGATGCTGGGGGCTGTCTGGATGACGACGGAGTGGTCGTTGGATGCAGACAGGTGGTAATGCGTGTTACAATTCACCGGGGGTTTGGGCCTGAATCCAGAAAGCGGATTGTCCCAAAAACCATGCAGACTGGCTGGCCGGGAAGCGGGACTTCCTGATTGGTCCTTGTTGACTAATTGACAGGTGAGTGGAACGTATGACAGGAAGCCAACACATGATGGGGCGTATTGCAGGGATTCTGGCAACGGGAATGTTTTTCCTTTTTGCCGGGGCGGATGCCTTTGGTCAGACGCGGTCGGCCGGTCTGATGAACCTGAAGACGGACGGCAGTCGACTGGCCTGCTCGAATCGTGACAGCGGCACAGTCACAATTGTGCGCTGGCCGGAAATGACCGTGCAGCACGAGATCCCGGTGGGGCATCATCCGGAGGGAGTGGCCTGGCTTGGGCAATCTGCGATCGTCGCCTGCTGTGTCTATGGTGATGACGAAGTCGTCCTGATCGACACGGAAGCCGGGCAGGTTCTAAGACGAATCCCGGTATTTGATGAACCTTATGGAATCGTTAGTTCCTCAGACGGCGGGCGGCTATACGTCACGCTGGAATATCCCGGGCAGGTCATCTGTCTGGACGCTGATACGGGAAAGCGGTTACAGCAGTGGGACGTGGGGTCGCTGCCGCGGGGACTTGCGATCACCGCTGACGATCGATCGCTGCTGGTCACGGAATATCTGACAGCTCGGGTCATCCGTGTGGATACAGCCGATGGTCGAATTCTTCAGACATGGGATGGGGCCTCCACGGACAATCTTGGGCGTCAGATTGTGATTTCCCCATCAGGAACGAGGGCTTATCTGACTCATATTCGATCGCGGGTCACAGCGGCTCATGGCAACGGTTCAATTTTTCCCTATGTTTCTGTGGTCCGACTGGAAGGAGAAAAACAGGGCACACGATTACGCGTCCCGATGGACACGATTCGGGGCACTCGAGTGACCGCCAATCCCTGGGACTGCGACGTCACACCGGACGGGAAGTCTCTGTGTGTCGTCTTTGCGGGCACAAACGACATGTACATCTGTCGCATTACCGGCGACGACCATGTCGAGCTGGACTATCAGACGGGCATGCAATTGGGCAGTAATCCGCGAGCCGTGCGCTGTGTTCCTGACGGCTCCGCCGTGCTGGTCTACAACGCCCTGGATTTTGAAGTGGTAGCCTTTAGTCTGCGGGACGGCAAAGAAATCAGCCGGGTGACTGTGACACAGAACCCGCTGAGTGAACAGCTTCTGCTTGGAAAAAAACTCTTCTACACAGCCCTATCACCGATGACCTCGCGTGGCTGGATTTCGTGCTCCAGCTGTCATCCGGATGGGGACGCAGATGGCAGGACCTGGCAGCAGCCGGAGGGGCTTCGGAACACGCAGCCGATGGCCGGGCTGGCATGGACGCATCCATTACACTGGTCCGCGGACCGGGATGAAGTGCAGGACTTTGAACACACGATTCGGGGCCGGCTGATGCAGGGACCCGGATTAATGAAAGGGGCATTGCCGGATGCCATGGCAGAGAAAATTACGGGCCGAAGTGCGTCTCTGGATGCCTTGGCAGCCTACACCAATTCACACAGGTTCCCCATGAGCCCGCATTCAAAGCAGGGTCTGACGGAATCGGCGAAACGCGGCAGAGACCTGTTTCATTCAGCGGAGACGAAGTGCGCAACGTGTCACAAGGGACCGTTCTACACCGATTCTCAGCCCTTCGCCAATGACAAGTTGCAGATGCACGACGTGGGAACGGGCGGGGACGATGCCACCGAGTTGATGGGGCCGCGGTATGACACGCCAACGCTGCTGGGAATTTACCGGAGTGCTCCTTATCTGCATCATGGCAGGGCGGCCACGTTGCGAGACGTGCTGACAACAGAGAATCGGCAGGACCGTCACGGAAAAACCAGCCATCTCACACCTGTTCAGTTGGACGATCTGGTTGAGTTTCTCAAATCACTTCCATGGGAAGATCCGGAGTTGTCGCCGGAAGCGGAGGGTGTTCTGCGAGTCTCTGGACGTTGAGTCGCGAGGGCTGCCTACGGAGCCGCAAATAGACGACAATGATATCTTCTTTTTAACTGCGGCTTGAATTTCTGTGGTCTGGTGAGACTGGCGGTGTTTGGAAGACGGCAGCGATTTGCCTGAGTGACGCAATTATCGGAGTTTTAGGGTGTCCTGCGCGAGTTTTTCGAGGGGTTCCCTTCGTCACAATCTGAAAACGCTGAAAAATAGTGAATGAGTTTTTCGGCGACGTCGAAGCAAACGATGCGGAAGAATTATTTTCGTGACGCTGTGATGCGTTGGAACATGTGAGGCTGTACGTCTGAAGGATCGGGCCAAACGGTATGTTCCACGTTTTCAGAGGGCGGTGTTTGGGGCGAGGTTGGAATTGAGAAAAGGGATCCGGGGCGAAGTATGGCTCTGGTTTCCCGAATTCGCAGGGAAAACGCTTGCCAGCAGTGACCTGGGCAAATCAGGATACGGGACGTTCCAGGGTTGGGCAGACTGGTGGGTTTCGCGAAGGCGAAGCTCGGGCAGAATTTAGGATTCGAGTGAATGTGGCACAGTGGCGCCGCGGGCATTCGCTGACGCGCGGAGCATCTCCGGGCAGTGTGGCGCATCTATTCAACGCTACTTCAGGACATCAGTAATTATGTATCGCCGAAACAATCGTGGCTCTGGCTTTGCGAACATCCTGAAATCTCTGACAGCATCGCGATCGAATCGCCGCGGCAAGCGGGTCGGAACACTGGCGGTCGAGTCACTGGAACAGCGACTGGTGCTTTCAGCACAGTATGTTCAGAACCATGTGCTTGTGGGCGTGGACGCTGGTTTCCTGAAGGTACAGGAGCCTGCCGTCCGGCTGGACGCTTTGGTGCCGGGATCAAAAAGTCGCCCGCTGGGTGACTATGGTGTGTTTCTGATGAAACTGCCGAATAATGTTTCGGTTCCCAGCGCAATTGACATGCTGAAGGGGAAATCTGGAATTCGGTATGCCGAACCGGACTGGATTGGAAGTTGGGCGGCAACTCCCAATGACCCTGACTACACCCGGATGTGGGGTATGCGCAACACCGGGCAAACCGTCAATGGTACATCTGGACGTTTTGATGCCGACATTGATGCGAACTTTGCATGGGATCAGACGACGGGGTCCAGGTCAGTACTTGTGGCAATCGTGGACAGCGGCACAGACTACACGCATCCGGACCTGGCTGCCAACATCTACGTGAATGCCGGGGAGATTGCTGGCAACGGGATTGACGATGACAGCAACGGTTACGTGGATGACGTTAACGGATACGATTTTGCCGATGGCGATGCCGACCCGATGGACTTCGTGGGCCACGGGACTCATGTCACTGGTACTGTCGGTGCTGTGGGTGACAATGGCGTCGGGACGATGGGAGTCAACTGGAATGTGTCAATCCTGCCGTGCAAGATTGGTAACGACTTCGGCGGGCCGATTGCATCAGCGGCTATTGAAGCCATCAACTACGCGGTGACGATGGGAGCGACGGTCTCTAACCACAGTTATGGGATCAACCCGACGCAGGCTTTCGAGGACGCGATTATCAACGCTCAGGCGAACAACCATTTGTTGGTTGTCGCTGCCGGAAACTCATCGTCGAACAACGATATCCTGCCGGCCTATCCGGCCAGCTATCCGGAAGACAACATCATCGCAGTGGCCGCCACGGATCAGAACGATGATCTGGCGTGGTTTTCGTCCTATGGGGTCACAAGCGTTGACATCGGTGCCCCTGGTGTCAACATCTGGAGCACCACACCTCAGGCTGGTTCATTATTCTACAACCCTAACTACGACTTCAGCGACGGAACGTCGATGGCGTCACCGATGGTCACCGGAGCTGTGGCACTGCTCCGCAGCCTGGCCCCATCCGTCCCGTACAATGATATCACAACGGCCCTTTACAACGGGGCCGATAAGGTTGGTTCGCTCAACGGGCGTGTTGCCACTGGTGCTCGCCTGAATGTAAACAACTCCCTCTCACAACTGCTGGTCGCGTCAATCTCTGTTTCTGCTGCCTCCATTGCAGAGAATGCCGGCCCGAATGCCGCTACCATTACAATTCGCAAGCAGGCCGCACCGCTGGATCAGCCGCTGACGCTGAATGTGATTGTCAGCGATCCCACGGAGGCAGTCGTGCGTGGGCTGACCGGAACGTCCATTACGATTCCGGCATTCGTTCGACAGATCACACTGCCAGTCGACGCGATCGATGATACGCTTCTGGATGGAACGCAGACCGTCGTCATTGACCTCCAGTATCAGGGGGCATCCCTGCAGCTGGTGACCCTGGATGTTACGGACTACGAATCTGTCAGCGTGGTGGCCACACCCGATAACGTGCTTGAGAATGCCGGTGTCGGCGCTGGAATGCTGACGGTCACTCGCAGCAACACTGACGTCTTCGCTCCTGCACGCGTGGTCGCTGTGGGAAATCGCCTGCGATTCTACGACAAAGACGGTGTGCAGCAGGGCGCCAGTATTACCATACCATGGCCTGCCAGTTTTGTTCGTCCAACGGGACAAAACGTGCGTGACGTGACAGTCATGGAAGACGGACGAATTGCCGTGTTCAATGGTACATCGACCGTCTACATTTCGATCTACAATCCCGGGTTGGATACGTGGACGCACCAGCTGATCAACGGAGCGACAGCGTCGGCGGCTGATACCGGAACAGGTGGAATCACGACAACGGGCCCCTACGTTTTTGTCAGCGATCTGGAGACATCCACCGGCGACGCCTATGGATTAGTTCGCTACAACGTGAACACTGGCGCGGTGGATCGATTCGGTACCAAGTCATTGGGTGATCGCCTGTTTGGGTCGTCCTGGCCGCAGTCGGAAATCTACGAACTGGATCCAATCTCTGGTGCCGTGATCCGAACCTACACCACACCAGGCAGCGGAGATACTCAGGCTGGATTGGCATTTGACGGTAAGTACCTCTGGTACATAGAGAACGGCAGCGATGCGCTTTACAAACTCGATGCAGATACCGGAGCAGTCATCGACACGTTCTTCGTCGCTACGACTCAGAATTCCGGGTTCGAGGGACTGGCGTGGATGAATGGCCTGCTATACATGCTGGACCCATTCATTACCGATGAAATTGTTGTCTTCGACCCGGTTCTTCGTCAAACAATCAATCGGTTGGAAGTCGGTAAAATCAACACGGGCTTCAATGGCGGCGGAGAATTGTTTCTCTCGGGCGGACTGGCACCGAATCCGGCGAGGAATTCGCTGTTCGTCAGCGCGACGTTCTCGGATGAAGTCTACGAAATCAGCGCGAAGACCGGTCTGATTTTGACCCGACCTGACGGCAGTCCGCGAGTCTTCGGGTCCGGTGAGTACTGGGAGGCTGGACTGGCCACTGTCGGCAACAAACTGTACATCAGCCCCAGCACCGGCGGCAATGCAGACATCCGTATTCATGACTTTGACGGCGCGTTGCTTGGCAGTTTCCCCGGCCCGTTCTTCTTTGGACTGTATGGCCTTGGTGGTGACGGGATTCCTGGGTTCGTCGATACGTCCTATCGGTATCGCGACGTGAGCTACGGCCTGGACGGCTACATCTACGCCCTGGACGACGCCGGTACGATCCTTGCAAAGTTCGACCCAGTGTCACTCGATCCCGTGCAGTTCCTGACACTTTCTCAGGCCATCACCACGGTGTCCGTCGATGTTTCCGGCACAATCTTTGGCGGCACCGACGACGGCAGAATTGTGGCGCTGGATCCAACCGGCATTTTGACGGGCAGCCTCGCAACCACACTTGGAATTTTCAGTGACATTGAAATCAATATCTCCGGAGACATTGTCGCCAGCGGCAGAACCGGCGGATTTGGATACACCAACAGCAAACTCCAGTCCATCGCAGAATATGCCTCCGGCCCATCGACCTCGGCATTCATCTCATTTGGCGAGCACGTCACTAAGAATCGTGGCGAGCTAATCGTCACACTGACGAACTCCGATTTCTCCGAGATCTCGATCCCGCTGACGGTCATTATCCCCGAAGGGCAGCAATCCGTTGTGGTTCCGTTTGACGCTGTTGACGACAATCTGCGAGACGGCGTGCAGGTTGTGAACATCGGTGCGTCTGCCGCGGGATATATTTCCGGAACAGAGCTGATTACAGTCCAGGACTACGAAGTTGTTCAGGTAGACGTGGTGGCAGATTCCTTTGCGGAAAATGCCGGACCGACAGCCTCCGTCGTCTACGTTCGGCGAACCGACATTGATGGGCCCTTTGACTATAAGTCAACACAGTCTTACAGCAACCCGCAGACCTACCAACTGCTCGACCGGAACACGACACTGTCGCCGATCGTAGTGCCGACGCAGATTTCCCGCATCACAGACCTCAATGTCACTGTGAATTTCCGGCATGACTGGCTGGGAGACCTTGACGTCTACCTGATCAGCCCCAAAGGGACTCGTGTTGAACTGTTCACAGACCTGACAAGCAACGAAAAGAATATGACCGGCACGATCCTCGATGATCAGGCCAGAACATCGATTGCACGTGGAGCTGCTCCGTTCACAGGCCGATTTATGCCTGAGGGTTCTTTGGCTGACGTGAACGGCGAGGAAGCCCAGGGAACCTGGTATCTGGAAGTGACTGACGACAACGTTAACGACTTTGGCAAACTCCTTGGCTGGTCTCTGGATTTCAGCACGCTTGGGCTGTCGGCGACGACTGTTGAGTTAGTCAGTCTGGATACTTCGGAGGCAGATTTCGGCGGACAGACGACGATCAAAGTGGTGATTCCTGCGAATCAAAGCGAAGTGTCCACGACGCTGGATGCGGTCGACGACACGATTCTTGACGGTCCGCAGCCGACCGTGATTGAAGCCACTTCCGTCTCCACGCCGGGACTTGGACTCGCTTCCGACACGGTCTTTGTGACGGACGTTGAGACACTTGAGTTTTCACTTTCGGCCAACTTCGTATCGGAAGCAGCAGGGCCAGCGGCAGCTCGCGGAATTCTGCGGCGCTACAACACCGATCTGAACACGTACTCCGTGGAAGTCCGGACCAGTGATCCATCGAAGATTGCGTTTCCGGGCAGTGTTCCCTACATCGTGACATTTGCTGCCGGGTCTGATACCGTGGAATTCCCGCTGAACGCTGTCGATAACAGCGTGATCGACGGGGACGTGGCGGTGACAATTACCGTGACGGCTGCCGAGTATGGTGCTGACCTGACCCAGGTCATTACGGTTCAGGACTTTGAACCACGAGTTCTTGTTTCCACTGCGACACCGGTTGTCCGCGAAGATGGCGGCAGCTTCGGACTGACTCTGCAGCGAACGGATGGAGCGGACAACGGTGTGGACGTGGCCATTGATTTGACGGTCACTGGAGCCTCATCGGCCGTGCTGGTGCCCGCATCAGTCACAATTCCTGCGGGTCAGGATTCGATCTCCATCCCGATTCAGATTCTGGATGACACGCTGTTGGGCGATCGATCGGTAACCATCTCAGCCACCGGCGCTGGCTTGATTACCGGAAGTGTCGGCATACTGGTAACGGACTACGAAACTGTGACGCTGACGGTCAGTCAGACGTCAATCCTTGAAAATGCCGGGCCAAAAGCCGCTATTGGCACAGTGACACGCAGCAATACTGACAACTCCCTGCCTCTCACAGTCACCCTTGTGTCCTCGGACACCACTGAACTGACAGTGCCGGCAACGGTCACCATCCCTGCGGGTCAGGCGTCGGTATCCTTTGATATTGCGGCGGTGAATGACCCCATTCTGGATGGAGCACAGATTGCCCGAATCACAGCGGCAGCCACAGATTACTTTGGAACCAGTGTGGATGTGACGGTTCTGGACCATGAGCCGCCGGTTCTGACCGCACCAGCTGCGGCAACCACAAGCCCGCGTCCAAAAATTCAGTGGCAGGCGATTTCCGGAGCGGTTCGGTATCAGGTTCAGGTGTCCAACCTCAGCACAGGAGTGTCCAACTTTATTCTGAGAAACGACCTGACAACTCCTGAATTTACACCGTCAGAAAACCTGGGAATTGGCGTGTACCGCGTGTGGGTGCGAGCCTTCGACCAGTATGAAATCGCCGGTTTCTGGAGTGTACCTCGCGACTTCAGGGTTGAGACAGCACCGCTGATCACGGCCCCGGTTGTTACCGGAACTCAGGCGGCACCTTCATTCCCGCAGATTTCGTGGACGGCGGTGGCCGACGCGGCCCGCTATGAACTTTGGGTCAACAACCTGACCTCTGGTGCCTCAAAAGTCATTTACAAAACGGATCTGGTTACCACCACGTACAAATCAACCGAGGGACTGGGTTCCAGCGTCTACCGTGTGTTTGTGCGAGCGGTGAACAGTGTCGGGGTTGCAGGACAGTGGAGTACCGCGAAGGACTTTACGGTCTTCGCAGCACCGGTGATTCAGCAGCCCCTTGCTGGCAGCTCCTTCGATCGGACACCAACTTTCCAGTGGTCCGCAGTTGCCGGAGCGACGCTGTATGACCTGTACGTCAGCAACAAAGCAACTGGCGCTGTAGTTCTGAGGAATCAGGCCATTACCGGCACGTCGCTGACTGCAACCAAAGACTTCAGCACTGGTGACTACGACGTCTGGGTGCGTGCCGTTGGTGGAAAGTTCATCAGCAACTGGTCAGCGGTGCGGTCGTTCTCGATCGCGATGCCTCCTGTCATCCTTTCACCAGTAGCAAATGCAAGCACCGGATCCAAACCTCTCTTCAGCTGGACAGCGGTAACAGGCACAGAGCGATACGAACTGTGGGTCGAAAACATCGCCTCGAAGACACGTGTGATCTACGAAAAGAATCTGACCAGGACTTCATTTACGGCGACCAGCAATCTTGCAGCCGGTGGATATCGGTTGTGGGTGAGAGCAGTCAGCGTGATGGGTGAATTCTCCGGGTGGACCAAAGCTGTTGACTTCACAGTCACGGCCGTGGAAGACCCGGCGACGGGGATTCCGGATCCTGCGGGCATGCTTACTGCACTGCTGAATCCTCTTGCAACTGGTGTGACGCCAGCTACCAGGTCGGCTCGCACCACCGAAAACCGGATGCCACAACAGAACGCTGTTGAGTACGCGGCGGACGTGGTTGTTGCAGAGCGGCCGGTCGCGGAATTTTCCATCGCGGAGATTCAGGGCATTGACGCTGTGATGGAAGACTGGACTCAGGGAGATTGGTGGATGACCGAGTCTGCTCCGGCAGCAGTCCCCGAAATTACTGCGGCAGAGTCTCGTCGAGGCCTGAAGATCTGAGCGATGTTTGGCTGAACGGATTGTCTGATTAATAATAAGACTCCTGACGATTTCGTCAGGAGTCTTGTTTTTGCGGGTACGGGTTGCGGCCTGAGTTGCCACCTTGATGTGTCGGTTGTGCCAGAGATGTTCTTCTCTGGACGTCTGGCAGTTGCCCCACTGCGGTTGAAGGAGACGTGTCATTGCATTGGACATTTGCTGAAGATCTTTCGGGCGACGTCGTGCAGATTGAAGAGTCTGAAGCGCATCACATGCTGCACGTGCTGCGAATGAAGCAGGGGTCTGAGGTCACGTTGTTTGACGGCCGGGGGAATATTGCCCGTGCGATGGTGGAGCTGGTAACAAAGCGTGAAGTTGACTGCAGAGTTCTGATGCGGACACAAGCCGCGGAGTCCGTCCCCGAAGGTGTTACGATAGCAGTATCGCCACCGAAAGGTGATCGGCTGCGATGGATGGTGGAAAAGCTGACTGAGCTGGGCGTTCAGCGGCTGATTCTGCTGCAGACGGAACGTACGGTGGTCACGCCGGGAGAAACACGCCTTGAGAAACTCAAAAGCGCCGTGATAGCTGCGTGCAAACAGGCCAGGAGACCCTGGCTGATGGAAATCAGTCCGCTCACTGACTTACCGGCTGTTCTGAGCACTTCGCGGGGCAGTGGTGATTCGATACGCCTTGCCCATCCCGGGCAGCAATCGCAGGGTGAGTGGTGGCGGACGCAGGCTGGGGAAAAGAGCCTGTTGCTGGTGGGGCCGGAAGGGGGCTTTTGTGAACAGGAGGTCGCGCTGTCCATGGAAGCCGGGGCGCTGCAGGTCGCCTGGCCTGGAACGATTCTGCGAACCGAAACGGCCGCTATTGTTTTTTGTGGGCTATTGCTGGCAGCAAAAGGCGAACCGGAGGTCCGGCCAGCGCGATGAGAGTTGTTTTCCGGGAGCACCCGGTGAAAGCAGGATCGCAGCGGCTGGATTCCCTGGCCCTGAGTTGAAAATCAGTCCGGGTTTTGTCATTCTGATGACTGGTGGGTGTCAGCAGATCGCCCATTCGTACAGGCAAATTGCAATGCCTTTGTGAAAGCAGCATTCGGATGCCGGACACATCGAAGCGAATTGTCGACACGCGGGTGATTGTAGAAACCCCCGAAGGTGTCGATTTTCAGTTTCGGCTTGCGGGCCCCGGAGAAAGAGCGCATGCCTGGTTCATCGATCTGGTGATCAAGGCCGGGGCTGTTGCCGTGTTCTGGATCGTCGCACTGTTGCTGGGACTCACTGCCGGAACTGCAGGGCTAAGTACGATGGCCGGGGTTGGGACAGTCTTCCTGTTTCTGGTGAACTGGTTTTATGGGACTGTGTTTGAATATCTGATGCATGGCCAGACGCCCGGTAAAAAGTCACTGGGTCTGCGAGTTGTGCGGACGAATGGCACACCAGTGGACATCGTAAGTTCCACGGGGCGGAATTTTCTTCGCACAGCAGATATGCTGCCCTTTGGCTACACGGCAGGCTTGATTTCGATGCTGATGACGCGTCGCCTGCAGCGGCTGGGGGATTTGTTTTTTGATACCATGGTGGTCGATGAGAAACGTGGTTTTTCGGGCCGTGTTGGTGGCCTCACGACACATGTCGAGGTTTTAAGTCGATCGGAATGTTCTGGCAGGTTTCAGCTTCCGGAACGGACGCTGGGCGTGATCGAGCGATTGTTTGAGCCGGAAAGGATCATTTCTGACGCGCGGCGCGAGGAGATCGCTCGCCCGCTGAGTGAGATCATTCAGAAGCGACTTGGCTGGCAACCACCTGGGCCTGACCCTCGAAATCCGCATGCATTTTTTCATGGGCAGGGAAAACGACACGCAGATTTTCTCCTGCGTGTGCTGAAGACATTCTCGGTGGATTCCTTCCAGGAAGCAGCGGAATCCGTTCCGGGAAGTCGCCGGGCCAAGGGGCGTCAGGCACGTCAAAGCGGCCCAGGCAGTCCGATCGGGAAAGTGGCAGCAACATTCGCACAGGACAAAAGCCTATGAAACGCGAGAGTTTCATTAAATCCCGACGCGGAGACTGGCAGCGCTACGAAGTGCTCATTAATTCCATGCAGAATAAGCGTGAAGGATCATGGACGGGCGACAACGTCAGTGAGTTATCGCGTCTGTATCGTTCGATCTGTTACGATTTGTCGTTGGTGCAGTCACGGGAGTGGGGCAGTCGTCTGGAAGACTATCTGAACGATCTTGTCGCCCATGGACACAACTGTCTCTACAGATCCAGCCCCGTCTCGCTGTACGGTATCATTGATTTTATTGCTGTGGGATTTCCCCGGATGCTGCGACGTCGCTGGCAGCCATTTCTTCTGGCAGCGGCACTATTTCTGATACCGCTGATAGTTTCTGTCTTTGTGGGTCTGACGCGGCCCGATCTGTCCGCGATCGTATGCGGTGAAGAGGTGCTTCAGCAGTCCATCGACAGTTTTAGTAAGGACATGTATCAGCAGGCGGACTGGGACTACACGGGTCAGCGCAGTTTCATGTTTGGATTTTACGTCAACAACAATACGGGGATCGCATTTCGTGCCTTCGCCCTCGGGGCTCTGGCAGGTATTGGAACGTGCTTCGTGCTGTTGTCCAATGGAATTTCCATCGGTATGGTTCAGGGGGCAATTCTGGCTGCGGGCGAGCCGGCTGCCACAAACTTCAGCAGCTTTGTCATTACGCATGGAGCGTTTGAATTGACAGCGATTGTCATTGCCGGGGCTGCCGGGTTTGTGCTCGCCCAGGGAATCCTGATGCCTGGCGAGCGAACCCGGCTGGACTCGCTGCGATTTCATGGACGCGAATCGGTGTTGCTGGCGCTTGGTGCAGGCGCGATGCTTGCGGTTGCTGCCGTTCTGGAAGGTTACTTTTCGCCGTTACCGATTGCTCCTGCTTTCAAGTACGCTGCGGGCAGTCTGGCATGGCTGATGGTGGCTGCGTGGCTCACCTTTGCCGGGCGTGAAAGGAATTCGCCGTGAAGGTCGAAGACTGCATTGTCTCGGTAGAGCGGCGGACACTGGGCCGGTGTGTGGACCTGGCCTTTGTTTTCAGTCGGGAATTCTACGCACCGATTCTTCGATTGTGGCTCTTGTGTGCCGGACCTGCCTGTGGGCTGGTGTGGTGCCTCGCCTGCCTGACAACAGACATGCTGTTGCCATCGCTGCTGATTTTTCTGGTCTTCGGTTCGATTTTTAGTGCGTTGCTGACGGCTTGTCTGGGGCCGCAGGTTTTTGGGGTGCCGATTTCGGTGCGTGGGGCAGTCCGGGCATGGAGGAAGCGTTTCTTCGCGTGGTTCTTTTCCAGTGCCCTGATCATGTTTTTCCAGTGTCTGGCCGGTTTCTGTTTTGTGCTTCCGGCGGTGTTCGTCACTGCGATTGCCGGACATCTTCCCGAAGTGCTGTTTCTTGAAAACACCCCTCTGCCCCGAATCAATTCACGATTGACCTGGCTGGCAGGAGGGGGCGGATACAGAAGAAACCTGGGACGACTCATCGAGTTGTTTGCCTACTGGAGTTCCATGTCTCTCGGGATCTTTGTGATCCTCGATCTTCTGTGCGGTACTGTTCTGAACAAACCAATTTTTCTTGGCAGAGTTTTTTCTGACAGCGGGGGGCGAGAGGAACTTGTCTCACAGGTGCTTCTGGATGATCCGTTATTTCTGACAGGCCTGCAGTTGTGCCTCTGGATTCCGTATCCGTTAATTCGAATTGCCTGGTTCTTTTGCTATCTGGACCAGAGGATCCGCAGTGAATGCTGGGACCTGCAGGTCGTGTTTCGAAGTGAAACACACAGACTGGAGGAGCTTGCATGAATAGCCTTCCCATCAGCCCCACTGCAGGGAACAGTAACGGTCAGCGACTACTGTGGGGGACATTCTTTGCGACTATTGTGCTCCTGTTTTCGGCTGGAAACGGCCGTGCGGACGAACCGCTAACCGACTCAGCCATCGATACGGCTGGACAAAGAGTGATGGATTCCGCGGAATTTCGTTCGGTCAGGCGTCGCCTTGCAGAACAGCCTGGAAGTGACGCTGTGGAAGGGGATTCAGGATTCATCCGAAGGTCCCTTGAGTGGGCTCGTGACGGTATGTCGAGCATCTTTTCTCGCATAGGGGACTTCTTTAGCTGGATGTTTTCAGGGCTCTGGAATCCAGCGACTCCACAAAAACCCGGATCCAGTACGGAATCGTGGTGGCCCGAATGGCTGGACGGTATCGTCGAGCTGATGGGATCATTTTTTGCTGCTGGCGGTACAGCTTTACTGATCACGATGTTTGGTGCATTGACGGCATTACTGATTGCGGTGATCGCCGTGATGATCCGAAGAAAGGACCGTCACCAGAGTGTGAAGCGTGGTTTGCTGAATGAGATTGACAATTTGTTCGACGACATCATCGTCGCACCGGGCGAGCTGCCGCCCTCAGCGTATGAAGCACGCGCCTTAAAACTGGCTAAGACAGGCGATTATCGAGCGGCCATTCGTGAACTTATGCTGGGAAGTATGAGCTGGCTGGAGCGTGCGGCTTTGATTCGGTATCGCAGGGGCCTGACCAACAGAGATTACCTGAGATGCATCTGGCGCAGGCAGGAGAAGCGTACAGCTTATCTGGCCACTGCATCTCAGTTCGAACTTGTGTACTTCGGACGTCGCCAGCCGACACCGGAGATGTTTGAAACATGTCTGACCGAGTTTCGGGGGGCCTTCCATGACGAAGAAACGCCGACTGCTGCAGTCTGACGTGATGTGGGCAGCTGCCACCGTGATGCTGGTGCTGCTGCAGTTCTGGTGGATTCCCGGAGATGCCGGATCCGCTGCGGACTCATATAGTAATACGGTCGATGGCAAGCTGGGGCTGTACCATGTTTTGTCGCAGCTATTTCCGGCAGTGAAACGCGAATCTGAATCACTGATTCCCCGGGTTCGCAGCGAGCTGATGATCATTGGCCCTGATCGATACCCGTCGACTCAGGAACAGCAGCAGCTTTATTCGTTCGTCACCGGCGGTGGCACCCTTGTGTTTGCCCCGAAATATGCAGATGCGAATGTGGATTTGACTCTGCTGGGAATTAAAACGATCGCTCGATCGGCGGATTCTGTGACAGAAAGTCCGTCAGCTATCGGATCCTCGCAAAGCAGTCCACTGCCGCCAGGCGCCACCAACGATTCTGCATCGGAAGAAGCAGACAGCAACGGCAAAGCAGCCCCGGTCGATTCAGTGGACAGCGGATCCGGTTTGGAAAACGGAGCCACTGGCAACAGTCAGTCGGCCCCGGCCAATTCACCGGCCCCACCCAGTGCCACGCCCGCTGCCGAGTCGCCGGTTGCGAATTTCGAAACGGCTCAGGTTACTGTCAACAGCACCCTGACTGACGGTACTGTGTCTTTTCGTTCCAATGCTGAGGTAGTGACTTCGGGCGAGGACTGGGAGAAAATTGTCACCAGCGTCAGTGGTCAGACGCTGGTGGCTGCGCGCCCTGTTGGTTTCGGGCAGATTCTGGTTTGTGCCAGTCCGGATATTTTTTCCAACCGCAGCATGCTGCAAAAAGATGGATGCCGGCTGGCCGTCCGGATTGTGGAACGTGGCAGAACAGCTCCGCATGCGCCCGAGTGGATCACGTCAGCCGGCCCTCCGGGTGTTGTGATCAGTGAGTACTTCAATGCCAGCGACTCATTTCAAAGCACAGGAGTACTTTTAAGTCCGTCATTGCGCATGGGAACACTGCAGATGCTGCTGGTCGCCGTGCTGGCAATCTGGATGGCGTTCCATCGTTTCGGACCGGCGAAGTACGTGATGCATTCCCGGCGACGGACGCTGACAGAAAGTGCGCAGTCCGTTGGCAATCTGCAGTATCGTCTTCGGGATGGAGGCACAATTGTCGCGAATTATCTCGAATATATGAACAGCCAGTTGCGTCGGCGGTATGGAAGTTTGCTGCGGGTCGACGACACGGCAGCGCTTGCCCGGCGTTCAGGGATGGAGGAACAGGAAGTCAGTCAGAATCTGCAGCGGGCGAAGGAGCTTGTGTCCCGCCGCAGGGTCAGTTCCGCTGAAGCCTCCCGATCCATCAGATGGCTATGCCGCCTGATGCAGGGATTAAGTGGCATCAGAACGGCCACGCCGACAAAAGCTGCAGTGGACAAAACAGGCATGTAATTGGGGTTCGCAGGGCTTCAGAATGCTGAAAGCCGTCGTTTGTCACAGTCCAGGAATACGAGTACAGAAACAGGAACAAGTTTATGCAGTTGGCTGAAGTCAAACGGCTGTTCGAAGCCGTTCAGGAGCAAATTGGACGTGTGGTTATTGGCCAGCAGGAACTGGTGGAAGGAGTTATCATTGCCTTGTTTTCCGAAGGCAGCGTGCTGATTGAAGGACCACCGGGACTGGGCAAAACGCTGCTGGTGAATGTGCTGGCGGGAACCGTATCCTGCAAATTCCGTCGTGTTCAGTTTACACCGGACCTCATGCCGTCAGACCTGACGGGCCACAGCATTTACGACATGAAGCAGCAGATCTTCACGTTTAATGAGGGACCGGTATTCACCAACCTGCTGTTAACGGACGAGATCAATCGATCTCCGCCAAAGACTCAGTCGGCACTGCTGGAGGTCATGCAGGAACAGCAGGTCAGTGTGGATGGAACCACGCACCTGCTTCCTCGCCCGTTTCTGGTCATAGCGACGCAGAATCCGATCGAGCATGAGGGGACCTATCCGCTGCCGGAAGCTCAGGTTGACCGCTTCATGTTCAAGCTGCTGGTGGACTATCCTCCTGCGGCGGACGAAATTGACATTCTGGGGCATTACGCAGCGGGAAGAAATCCGTCGAAACTCGCCGGGTTTCAGCTGGAACCCGTCTTGAAAGGCGACGATGTGCTGGCCGTTCAGCAGGCAGTCAAAGCCGTGATTATCGAACCGGGATTGCTGAAATACATCGTGGAAATTCTGGGAGCGTGTCGATCGTGGGGGTCAGTGACAATTGGGCCAAGTCCTCGGGCGGGCGTCAACATGCTGATTGCATCCAGAACGCTTGCAGCCTGCCGTGGCCGGGATTTTGTGACGCCCGATGATATCAAGGAACTGGCCCCCTGGGTTCTTAGACACCGACTTCGACTGCGGCCCGAAGCCGAGCTGGAGGGTACGACGCCTGATGAAACGATTCGGGCCATTCTGGAAAGCGTGGAGGCTCCGAGGTCATGATCCCTTCACGCCGACTGGTGATCCTTGCCGCAGTTCTGCTGCTGCCACTGCTGGTTTCTCCCTTGAATAGAACCGTAGCGGATCTGGGCTTGTTGCTGAATGCCGCCCTGGCAGCAGTCGCGTTACTCGATTTGCTGATCAGTCCTTCACCGGACACAGTCGAACTTCACCGTGAAATCTCGGAAGTGCTGAGTGTCGCAGCGGCGAATCCGGCAAAAATCGCGATCCAAAATCGCTCGTCATTTTCATTGACCATCACGGTTCATGATGATCCGGGGCCATTGTGTGAAGTGGACCGACTTCCTCAGACGGTGCAACTGGCTCCCGGAAAGCAGGCCGAGATTCATTATGTGGTCACGCCGCTGCGTCGTGGCGCCTCGGAAATGCCGGAAGTGTATCTGCGATTTCGCAGCCGGCTTGGGCTCTGGACGATACAGCAGATTCGCCCATTGAAAACGCCGCTGCGGATTTATCCCGATATTCGCGCCGTGTACCGGTATGAACTGATGGCTCGCCAGAATCGCCTTTCGGAAATTGGTGTTCGCATGGTCCGCATGCCGGGCCAGGGACGCGAGTTTGAAAGACTTCGGGAATATCGGCACGGGGATGAAATACGCCAGGTGGACTGGAAGGCGACTTCGCGTCAGCGGCAGTTGATCAGCCGCGAATTCAACGTCGAACGCAACCAGAATATTGTCATCATGGTGGATTGTGGCCGGTTTATGCGAAACGAAGCTCACGGAGTTTCTCTGCTGGATCGGGCCCTGAACTCCGCCATCATGCTCAGTTACATTGCCCTCGGCCAGGGCGATAATGTTTCACTGCTGGCCTTTTCGGGTAAGATCGAGAGATTTGTCAGACCGGTACGGGGTAAGCCCGGGATTCAGCAGATTCTTCGATCCACTTACGACATTCAGGCGTCCACAACTGTTTCTGACTACAGTCTGGCCCTGGAATATCTGACCACCGTTCAGCGCAAGCGGGCGCTGGTGGTGTTGATCACCTTTGTTACAGATGAACTTCAGTTGCGGGTGATTGGGGACAGTCTGAGATTGCGAAGTCTGCCGTACCTGCCGTTGTGCGTGCTGCTGCAGGATTCGGGACTGCGTTCACTGGCCGACAGAATTCCTGAATCGGACCTCGATGCCTTTCACACGTCTGCGGCAGCTCAGATTCTTGCCGGGCAGGCGCACCAGGCAGCGTTGCTCAGAGAATCCGGAGTCATGTTGCTCGACACGCCGCCGGAGTTGCTTTCTGAGCGGCTGATCAACGAATACCTCAGCATCAAAGCCCGAAATCTGATGTGACGGCTGCCAAAATCGTGCGGCAACCGCGTATTTCAGCCCTGACCTGGCCGGTGCGAGGTTTCACCACGGAAAGGAAGTCTGGTCAGACGCCAGAAGCCTGGGTAATCTGCGGTACCTGCAAAGACTTTTGCGATCAACTTTACCGGCCGTGTCAACAAAAAAACCTACAATTCGCAAATCTCGGAAATCCTGGCTGCCTGAAAATTGCCGGATTTCTCAGGCACACCCGCGTTCCACTTCAATCGCCCCCATTTCTGCATTTATGATGCGTCGCTAGGCGAGGTAGTAAATGGATCGCTTCGTGGAACACAACAGAAGTTGTCTGGAAAGTGAATAGTCATGGGAAAGCCAACTGGCTTTAAAGAGTATGCCCGGCAGGTTCCGGCCGATCGAAATCCGTTGCTCAGGGTGCTGGACTGGAAAGAGTTTCACGAGCACATGCCTGAAGTGGATCTGAAGATCCAGGGCGCGCGGTGCATGGACTGTGGTGTGCCGTTTTGCCACACAGGCGATCTGATGGCCAACATGGCCTCGGGATGCCCCATCAATAATCTGATTCCGGAATGGAATGATCTGGTCTATCAGGGGCGTTGGCGCGATGCTCTGGACCGGCTGCACAAAACCAATAACTTCCCGGAATTTACAGGTCGTGTCTGTCCGGCCCCCTGTGAAGGCTCCTGCTGTCTTGGTGTGAACGAGCCTCCGGTCACAATCAAAAATATTGAATGCTCAATCATCGACCATGCGTTCGACATGGGCTGGGTTGTTCCGGAACCACCGCAGCTGCGTACCGGCAAAAAGGTGGCGGTTATTGGATCAGGCCCTGCTGGTCTGTCAGCCGCCGCCCAGCTGAACAAAGCCGGTCACTGGGTCACAGTCTACGAACGCGATGACCGCGTGGGCGGACTGCTGATGTATGGCATCCCCAACATGAAGCTCGACAAACGCGACGTCGTTGATCGACGCATCCGCATCATGGAGCAGGAAGGAATTACCTTCTTCACAGGCATGACTGTGGGCAAAGATGTTCCCGGAAGCCAGCTGCTGGAAGACTTTGATGCGGTTGTTGTGGCAACCGGGTCTACCAGGCCCCGCGACCTGCCAATTCCCGGACGCAATCTCAAGGGTGTCCACTTCGCTATGGACTTCCTGCGTCAAAACACCCGCAGTCTTCTGGACAGCGGGCTCAGTGATGGCCACTTCATCAGTGCGAAGGACAAGCACGTCATCGTAATCGGCGGTGGAGACACCGGAAACGACTGTCTTGGCACCTCGGTTCGTCACGGCTGCCGTTCTGTCGTGAACTTTGAGATTGTCGAAAAGCCTCCTCTGCAGCGCGCGCCCAATAATCCATGGCCGCAATGGCCGCGAGTATTTCGCGTCGACTATGGTCATGAAGAAGCGGCGGCAAAATTTGGCGAAGATCCACGCCGCTTTGCCGTGCAGACCGTCGAATTTGTGGATGACGGCAATGGTCAGATCAAAGGCATTAAAACAATCGAAGTTGACTGGCAGACCATGACCGAAGGCGGCCCTCCATTTGTTCCAATACCGGGAACAGAAAAGGAATACCCCGCTGACCTTGTCTTCCTTGCACTCGGTTTCCTTGGCCCCGAGCATTCCGTCGCAGAGCAGCTTGGCGTGAAACTGAAAGAGGGACGCGGTGGAATGAGCTGGCTTGAAGGGGAACATGAAAAGTACACGACCACCAATCCCCGGGTCTTCGTGGCAGGTGACTGCCGTCGGGGCCAGAGTCTGGTGGTCTGGGCCATCAATGAGGGTCGAGGGGCAGCGCGCGAAGTGGATCGTTTCCTGATGGGAGCCACCGATCTTCCATAAAGAACCTGCAGGCAGAACGCCTGCAATTCCCAAATGAACTCTGAAATCCGGTATTCGCTTCATGCGAATGCCGGATTTTTTCTGTCATAAGATCGCCCGATCGTTGGGCAGATCAAACAGATCGTGAACCGCAGTGGGACCCGCTGGAATTAGAACTGTCCACGCAGGGTTTCTGAAAACTCGATGTGGTTGTAATCCTGAAAGTCACACTTCGCTGAACTTTGTGCAGGAATGCTCAATGCGACGATGCCTGATCCCGGTGACAGCCTTCATGCTGATCCTCGGTGCTCTGCAGCAGAACATACTGGTTGCAGGTCCGCCACGTAACATCGTCTTCATTTTGATCGACGATCTTGGCTGGGCAGACTTGTCCTGCTATGGCAGCACCTTTCATGAAACTCCACACCTTGATGCACTGGCAGCCAATGGTCTGCGATTCACACAGGCCTATGCGGCCTGTCCGGTTTGCTCACCGACGCGGGCCAGTATTCTGACAGGGAAACATCCCGTTCGAGTGGACATTACAGACTGGATCCCAGGAAATTCCGTGCCCGCAGATACTCAGCACAGGTTTCTGCAGATCGAAGATCAAAACCAGCTTCCGCTCGAAGAAGTCACCCTCGCAGAGGTGCTGCGTCAGGCAGGCTATCAGACATTTTTTGCAGGAAAATGGCATCTCGGAGGCCCTGGATTTCTGCCCACGGACCAGGGCTTTGATGTCAATTTCGGCGGCGCTGAATATGGCCAGCCGCCAGGCGGATACTACGCCCCGTGGAACAACCCCTGGCTCCGGGAAAATCGCAAAGGCGAGTATCTCACAGAACGACTGACGGAAGAGTCCCTTACTTTTCTGAAGCATCGGGATCGACACAGACCATTTCTACTGTACCTGTCGCACTATGACGTGCACACACCTCTGCACCAGGCTCCCGGGCACTTTGAAAAATTCCAGGCAAAGCAGGCAACCGCAGGCCCTGCACCAGCAGCGATCGCAGAACGTCGGGGAATGTCCACGGCTCGACAGCAGAACGCCAGGTACGCATCCATGATCGCCGCGGTTGACGAGAGTGTGGGACACATTATCGCGGCACTCAGAGAACAGCATCTGATGGAAACGACAACCATCATTTTCACCTCGGACAATGGGGGACTGTGTACACTGAAGACTCCGGGGCCCACATCCAATCTGCCCCTGCGGTCCGGGAAAGGCTGGCTGTATGAAGGTGGGATCCGCGTTCCTCTCCTGATCGCGTCGCCGGAAATCTCGAACCCCGGAACGGTGACTGACGCCCCGGTCCTGAGCACGGACTATTTTCCCACAATCCTGAGTCTGCTGAACAAACCACAGCCAACCGGACCATCCGAAGATGGTCAGAGCTTCCACCCGATTCTGCGGGGAGAGCCACTGAAACAGGCGCGACCGCTGGCATGGCACTACCCACACTATCATGGATCTGAATGGACCCCGGGGGCCGCGTTGCGGGAAGAAAACTGGAAGATCATCGAGTTCTACGAGTTTGGTGACGCAGAATTGTACAACCTCGCCGAAGACCCCGGAGAACGTCGCAACCTTGCGACTATGGAGCCAGCGAAGTTTGCGGAAATGCGTGAAAAACTCGGGCAATGGCAGAGAACGATGGGCGCCCGCATGCCGCAACCAAATGCCGCCTGGCAGCCCACAGAATGACCTGAACGGTCATCTTTGTGAAATGCGTGGTACAAGCAGTCAGTAGTCTCAATTCCAAAGAAAAACCGTCAATTCTTCGGCAAAGACGTTTCCCATCGTTGGTCTGAACAACGCTTCAGGATTCTTCCTTTCGTCCGGGCTCGTCCGACCCGGCCTCACATGGACGGCCGCAACCCCGGAAATCCGCAGCGCCGGAAATTGATTCTGCTGACGGAAAACGGTAAGAACTGGGGCTTTTCAGGCTATCCATTCGCAATGTGCCACAGTCGTCTCTAAAATGTGCCTGGACTCGTAAAGATGCTACTCTGCCGCGCAGGCAAAGACTCTGCCGGATTTCCTTTTTGACACTTTGGGTGTAACGAACCGTCGCCATGTCTATCAACGAAATTAAATCTGTCACGGCAACCGCAATTCCTCTGCTGCTGGATGACATTGATACAGACCGCATTATTCCTGCCAGGTTTTTGCGCTGCGTCACCTTTGAGGGTCTGGGAGAGCATGCGTTTGAGGACGACCGATTGCAGGATCCGGGGCATCCCTTTGATAAACCGCAGTTTCAGGGAGCCGGCATTCTTGTCGCTGGCCGAAACTTTGGCTGCGGATCGTCCCGGGAACATGCACCGCAGTCCCTGATGCGCTGGGGGATTCGGGCGATTCTTGCAGAATCCTTTGCAGAGATTTTCTTTGGAAACTGCAATTCCCTTGGCATTCCGGCGCTGAAGGCATCGCGAAGCGACCTGGAACAGCTGGCAGTGGCGATTGAGCAAAATCCAAAGCTGACTGTGACCGTGGATTTGATTCAGTCAAAGGTCACAGCCGGCGATCTGAACTTTTCTGTTTCAATGCCGGAAAGTGCTCGGGACGCCCTCGTCTCCGGTCAGTGGGACTATCTCGGACGTCTGCTGAGCGCCGCCGATCAAGTGACGCAGCATGCTGCGAAAGTGCCGTATCTGACGGGCTACCGATCATAGCCAGCTGTTCAGGAACTTAGGCTAGCCCCGTTATCCCCGCCTCCGCGGGGATGACGACCGACTCCGCGGGGATGACGACCGAGCCCGAACACGTAACCACGGGAACGCCTCAGGTCTCAAACATCCAATATTCCCAGGCCCGCAATTCGTTACAGGCTCGGATTCTGCCGCACACAGGCCGTTCTGTCCGGTTCCCGGAATTCCAGCGTTCATAAACCGCCGTATCCGCCACCCGTCGCAGACTGCAGCAGACTGGAACGCCGTCATCGCGGGGATTTCCCGCCAATCGCACCTATCCGAACGACATGGCTGCACTACAATGAGAAAGGCGGCGCATTCAGGTCGTCCGCAATCTGGTGGTTCCATTAAACAGCAGGGGAACCTCGATGCGCATGGTTTCCTGACAAAGGTAACGCACAGCATGATCAGCGCGGCCGAAGAACGGGACGAACGTCTGGCGGTTGTCTTCGACCAGTTAATTCAGGATTCCCGAGGTGATTCTCCGGAGCAGAAACTGGAAGAGGCGATCAGGCAGCATCCGGATCTGGAGAAAGACCTGCGCGAACTGTTCGCCACGGCGTGCATGGCCGATGGTCTGGCCTTTCTTGACGCCCTTGTGCCGGACGAGCATCAGCGGTCATCGGCAACGGCAACCGCCGGGTCAGCGATCGGCACGGTCATTGGGGAATATCGGATCGAGGCAGAGTTGGGTCGCGGCGGGATGGGAGTTGTCTACAGCGCCTGGCAAAGCAGTCTGCAGCGCACCGTCGCGTTGAAGATGATTCCGAATGCTGCCTTTGCCTCCTCACAGGACCTCGCCCGACTTCGTGCTGAAGCCCTGGCAGCAGCACGATTGCGGCATCCGAACATTGTTCCCGTCTATGAAGTGGGCGAACTGGACGGTCAGCCATGGTTCAGCATGCAATACATCCGGGGAACGACGTTGTCTCAGCGTCTGATGACGGGCCCCATGTCTCCGACGGACGCGGTAAGACTGCTGCTGCCGGTCGTGGAAGCCATTGGTGCCGCGCATCGCGCCGGCGTCCTGCACCGCGACCTGAAACCCGGAAACATTCTGATCGCCGAAGACGAGACTCCGTTCGTCACGGACTTCGGACTGGCGAAACGTGTGCCTGTCGATGGGCAGGGGCCTGGGCTCACGGGCGAATTGCAGGGGCTGACACAGAGTGGTGCAATTCTTGGGACTCCGGCATGGATGTCCCCCGAGCAGGCGGCCGGTCAATCGGACAGCATCAATGTCGCCACCGACATATACAGTCTTGGTGCGATCCTCTTTGCCACACTGACCGGGCGACCGCCGTTTCAGGCAGCCTCGCCACTGGACACTGTTCTGATGGTACTCGAACAGGATCCTCCGGATATTCGGATGCTGAATCGTGCGGTGGATTCAGATCTGGAAATGATCGTCATGAAATGCCTGCAGAAACCCCAGGATCTGCGCTATCCCTCAACGACGGCACTTGCCGCGGATCTGAAAGCCTGGCTGAACAACGAACCCGTCAGCGCACGATCCTCCACGATTGCGCAGGTGATGACGCGTGTCTTTCGCGAATCGCATCATGCGGCTATCCTGCAGAACTGGGGACTGCTCTGGATGTGGCACAGCCTCGTCGTGCTGCTGCTCTGCCTGCTCACCAATGCCTTGCAGTTGTCCGGGGTCACCGAACGCTGGCCTTATGTCAGTCTCTGGGTCATTGGACTTGGTCTCTGGGCCTCTATTTTCTGGAATCTGCGTCATCGTGCGGGTCCCATCACGGCGGTCGAACGCCAGATCGCGCATATCTGGGCTGGCAGCATGATCGCCTCATCCATGCTGTTTGCCGTGGAATCCATTATGGGGCGGCCCGTTCTGGAATTCTCACCCTGCCTCGCTGTGATCACCGGTATGGTGTTTCTTGCCAAAGCCGGAATTCTCTCCGGGCGATTCTACATCGAAGCGACCATGCTGTTCGTCACGGCATTGATCATGGCTGCTCTGGCGTCTGCCGACATCCCGGACTTCAGCGTCACCCTCTTCGGGATCGTCTCCGCCCTGACTTTCTTTCTGCCCGGACTAAAATACTATCGCCAGCAGAAACGCGCCACCGGCTGAATGTTCTGTCGTTCAGAACGCCTTGCCTTTCACTGACCCGCGGATGCCTTCAGAAGCGACTGCAGCACAGGCAGCATCGCATCAGCAAGTCGTCGATGCCCCTCCGGGTTGGGATGACACTGATCCGTGGTCCACGTGCCAATCTCGATGCCCGCAGTTTGGGCATCACTCCAGATTTTGTAATGGTCGATCAGCGGCAGGTTCTGGTCCCTGCAGATTTTCCGGGTTCGTTCCATAAACGGTTCCAGGCGCAGATTGGGATGTTCTCCGGCACCATTCACCGTCGCTTTGTTACCCCAGCGCGGTTCCGTCATCAGCACAGGCTGAATGCCCCAACGACGCAATTCCTGCACGATCAGCTGCAGATTGTCCTCAAACTGTTCCGCTGTTAAACGACTTTCGCTGCGTCCCTGATCCACATAACTGTCATTCGTGCCATACATGACGGTTACCAGAACAGGTTCAAGGCTGGCTACATCCCGAGCCAGTCGCTGCAGCGCCTGATCGGTACGCTCGCCCCCGATCCCTCGATTGACGACTTCAATCTCCAGTCCCTGTTTTCGCAGGTCTGACTCCAGCAGCACGGCGAAAGTCTCTTCGGCAGACACTCCGGTACGAACGCCTTTGGTGATGGAATCGCCCAGCACCACGATACGAGACCGGGAATCCGCTGACCGCAGCCGATTAGGAAGACTCCACTTCACGCGGGCCGCAAACACACTTCCGTCCGCACCACGCGGATGTGGCGTCGCACTCATCAGGTACTCTGCATCCGTTACCCACGACTCCTCAGGAGTGATCGCGCAGGCTCCAAAATTCCCCAGCATCACACCCCGCTCCGGAATCAACACCTGCTCCGTCGACCTGAGCACTCGCAGGGACTTCGGATCGACCTGAGCCAAAAACAGGGGCGCCCGATTGCGGGGAATGTGATCATTGTCCGCACCGCGCCTCGTGTAAGCCAGAAACAAACCCTGATCATGTACCAGCCAGTGCTGCTGAGTGTTGTACGTTCCCAGTTCCGCGCCGTCATCAAACTTCCATGGGGTCAGCGGCGCGAAGTGCAGACCATCGCGACTGGTTGTCACATATCCCCGGGCGTCATTTCTCAGGGTGAGGTACCACAGTCCCCGGAAATACGCCAGCGACGGCTCCACCAGTCCGCGACCGCCTGCCACGGATAACGCATCCCCCTCCTCAATAAGACTGAGTTCAACGCCATCGAAGTGACAATGCAGGACCATCGACGTGAAATCTTCCCCGGTCGGCCCGCGACTGTACATCGGCAGCAGAATGGTTCCATCCGGTCGGACCAGCCACTGCACGCAGCCCGGAGCGGCCAGAAAATGTCGGGAGTTTTCGTCAGGGAGTGCCAGCGTCTTCCATTCCGTCCAGAGGCCAGTGGCAGGATCCCATGTCGCATACGCGCACTGATGTGAACGCGGCTGATCCAGCAGTTGCTCCCCGGCGCTGCTGTACCGCAGACGCGTCCCGA
>CAIQIE010000300.1 GCA_903871805.1 uncultured Planctomycetaceae bacterium
AACAGGAGGCTGGCCATCAACAGACTTCGTCCCCGGCGAATCTCCAGCAGCTGGCGTCGTCGCGCGTAGTGGAAGGTCAGCAGGGTACCAACGATGATCAGGGCCGAGGCTGTCGCAAGGAGACTTTGAAACAGCAGAGTTCTCGTACTCTCAGGCAGCAGCCAACGTGCGGCGAGGTCCAGACAGAAGATCAGGATGACTCCGTTGAACAGGGCAACGATGAACCAGGCACAGCGTCCCGTAAGAGTCATCAGGGTTGTGAGCATCATGGCCACCCATGCCCCCGTCAGTGTCAACGGCAAAAACCATCGCCATTGTTCGAATTTCAGGAGGTATTCGGCAGAGCCGCTGGTCAGCCTGACGACGAACACAACAGGCAAAAATACTGCCAGCCAAAGGGCCCAGGCAGTGACAACACTTCGGCCAACATTCCACAGAACACAGTCTGCAAGCGTGCGATCGGACAGGGGGCGTGTCGCCGGAAAATGTCCCATTTGATCAAAATTTCCGGAGTTCGTCACATCGCGCAGGGTCGAGTTGTGGTGCCGGATGTGATTGCCGGTGGAGGTGCTCCCCGCCAGCAGACCCGTCAGGGCAGCAAGTAACGCCAGAACTCCGCCACCTGCCACAAGGCCCTCATGCAGCAACTGAAGATGGATCGCGAGGTCACCCTCCTGCAATAGTCGGATCAGCAGCAGCCCGTATGCGATGCAGAGTGTCAAAGCGGCCCCCAATGGTAAAGCCCTCCCGCGGTAATGCCATTCGTACCAAAGCTGAGCCTCGATTGAACTTCGAAACGGCGCCACAGCAGCCCCGCGGGCGTCAAGGACGCTCACAAGGCGATTCCACAGCGACCGCAGCAGCGACGATCGATTTAATTCGCCACACCGGTCCCGAGCGACCGCACGACAGGTCAGCCAGAAGGAGCCCGCCGTGGCCCCGGCCATCAACAGCAACTCGGTGCCCCGAAGTTCCGTCCAATAATGAGTGGGCTGAGAAAACCATCCTCCGTATCGGGATTGCAGCCAGAAAAACATCAGCATGCAGGGAGTTGCAGACTGCAGGAAGCCGAAGACGGTGCGTTGCGGGACGGACATCAGTGGCTGGGCCGACGCCCAGGCAACGATCGCGAACAAAGACGGACCCGCAACCGAAAGACCGCGATAAATCAGCAGTCGCTGAAACTCGAGCGAAATGAAAACCTCAAGAGCCAGCAGTGCGGCGCCTGAAAACATGTGCCATGCCACCAGGGACATTGTGGACACAGGGGCCGCGTAAAGCCTCGACAGGGGGCCCTGTGCTGACATGATGCCAACAGCAAACAGGAGCATCATGATGGACAGGAATGCGGTATGTACGATCAGCCATGCCTGCTCTGCCGGATCCAGACCCTCCCCATGCAGCGCGGTTAAAATCAGAACCGGAAACACATTGCCCAGCAGAAAAAATGCCGGAATCTGAAACCAGCCTCGAGCCCACAGTTCCCACAAAAGTGCCTGAGGAATTGATCGCATGCCACCGTTCCCCCGTTCCTTTGAAGTCTGAAGTCAATGCCCCACACGCATCAGAAAGATCTCATCCAGTGTCAGCGTGGACTCTTCCAATACCCGCGCAGCGATCCGCTCAGCAGCGTAATTCAACTGTTCTGATTCCCCTGCACACCAGTAGGTCCATTCCGTGCCTGATCCGGTGCGGGGGAGCATTCCCAGCAGCGGAGGTGGTTGTGACGTGGAGTCGCGAAACTGCAGCACCAGTCGACGGTGAGACTCGCGCATCTGATCCATAGTCGATGTCAGCAGAATGCGTCCCTCATGAATGATGGCCACCCGGTCAGCCACCCGTTCGACTTCATCCAGCAGGTGAGACGAGAAGAGCACAGTTCGCCCATCATCGGCAATCGTCCGAATAATCGAGCCCAGAATGTCTCGGCGGACGACAGGATCAAGGCCGGACGAAGGCTCATCCAGCACCAGCAACTCAGGGCGATGCGCCAGAGCAATCAGCAATCCGGCGCGCGCTCGTTGGCCGCGGGACAGTGATTTAACGCGTGCGCGAGGATCCAGTTCAAAGTCCTGTCGCAGTTCTTCGGCATAGGCGGCATCCCATGCCGGATAAAAGGCCTGTGTGTAACGAAGCAGGTCCCGCAGACGCATCCAGTTCGGCAAATCGCGATCTTCTGACAGATATCCGGTTCTTCCGAGAACTTCTGCCGGGGCCACCACCGGGTCCAGACCAAACACCCGCACAGAACCCTGGTGGGCTTTGAGCATTCCCAGCAGGTGGCGAATCAGCGTGGTCTTGCCGGCACCATTTCCACCGATAAGTCCAAAAACGCCGCCGCGGGGAACCGTCAACGTCAGGTCGTTCAGGGCCAGCCGATCCTCAAACCTGCGAGACAGATGCTGCACGTCGATGATCGATGGTGGCAAAGTTGTATCTGTTTCAATCATCAGCCTGTCCCTTCACCGTCTGATTTCTGCAGGATTGTGTGACGCACATTCAGCAACCTGATTACCTCGTCCAGTTCAAAACTCATCTGCCGGGATTCGGCCAGCAACTGATCAATTCGTTCGATCAGAATCCGCTGTCGCTCTCGGCGAGCCAGTGGTGATCTCTGGTCAGTGACATAAGTACCGGCCGTTCTGCGTTTTTCGACGACCCCTGCCTGCTCCAGTTCTCTGTAGGCACGCGCGACAGTGTTCGAATTGATTACCAGTGTCTCAGCCAGATTACGAATCGGAGGGAGCTCCTGTCCGGGTTTCAAACGGCCGGAGGCCACCTGATATTTGATTTGATTGACAATTTGCAGATAAATCGGAACACCATCCTGAGCACGAATATGAATCTGCACGAGGCCTGCCTCCACCATCAATGTGTTGTACTAACACAATAGTACAAGATGGATTTGCGATGTCAATCGCAGAATCCCCAAAAAAATCCTCAAAGCGGGCATTCTGCTTTTCCTCCTTCTCTTCGGTCTGCCCGGTGCCAAAGTAAGAAAGACAAAAGAAGACAATAGGGGGCAGGTTTCATTTATTCACCGCTGAGCCGGACTCATCCTGGCGGATTCGGATTTTGACGATATTGGGCCCCGGTTCCGATGGTGGCGCTGCGCTGACTCACGGCTTTTGTCTGGCACCCCTGATTCGGGGTGAGTGGGGGCTTCCGCATGCGTTGGCGAATCGCATGGTGCGGAAGTGCGACGACATCGATTCTTTCAAGCCATGAATCACCGTTTTTGGAATCGGCGATTCCTCTGTGTTCTACACTGTTCTCTATGGTCGAAAGGCGAGTGTATGTTGACCACGGCGAGCATAGAGTACTCGGATCAAATTGCAGGCAGGGCCTCACATGAAGCCTGAGTATCCGCCCCGGCAAAGCGCTGTCCAGTCGGGCTTTGCCGGGAAGCAGGCTTTCATTCGTCCGCCTTGTTGAAAGTCAGATGTCTTTCGATCAACGTCGATTGCGTCCAGGGGCAGTCGCTGGCATAATTCGCGGGCAAAGTGACATCGCTCTCGCTCCATCGCTGACAGGCGGGTTTCGTCACCTGCTGCTGTCACGTTTTTTGTAGCATGGGTAATTTCAAGACGCGATCCGGGATCGTTTTTCGCAGAGAGTCAGATTTGAGCCTGCATCTGAACAGCCTGGCATTTGAACATTGGATCCGGAGATCCCTGAAGGCGGCCAAACCGGTATGAAATCTGTTCTTTTGGTCGAAGATGATGCGAAGCTTGCCATGATCATGTGCATGTTTTTGCAGAAGAATGACTTTCGCGTCGAAATTGAGGGTCATGGCGGGCGCGCGGTCGATCGCATCATTGCCCATCAGCCTGACGCCGTGGTTCTTGACATCAATTTGCCAGGCCTCGATGGGTTTGCTGTCTGCCGCCAGGTACGCCCCTTGTATCAGGGGGCCATACTGATTTTGACAGCCCGCAGTGAGGAAATGGACGAGGTCCTGGGCCTGGAGGTTGGGGCTGACGATTTCATGGCCAAGCCCGTTCGGCCAATGGCCCTGGTCGCTCGCCTGAGGCTCCATCTGCGACGCTATGGCAACACCGAAAATGCGCTCAACGAAATGATCGTCGTCGGCGACCTTACGATTCACGTTCAACGCAGGGTGTTGCAGTTGTGTGGGGAGCCGATCAAGGTCTCCAATGCGGAGTTCGACATCCTGCTTGTACTCGCCATGAATAAGAATACGCTTGTCAGGCGTGAACAGCTTTTCAAGCTCGTTCATTCGAACGAAGAGTACCACTACGGCGATCGATCGGTCGACCTGCATGTTTTGCGATTGAGACGCAAGATTGAGGTGGATTCAAAAAATCCCGTGAGGATCAAATCGGTCTACGGCGATGGCTACCTGCTGTTTGAAAATCCATGATTCGATTCTTCATAAAAATCTACATCCTCTTTATTCTCCTGGTCTTCCTTGTCAAATGGACGGTCGAGACGATTCTATTCAACGAGGTCTACTCTGACCGCTATCGGGTGATTGCAGGCCTTTCCCATGTGCACCTCGATCGTCTGCACTTCTTCGCTGAAGAACTGGCCACGTGCGACCCACATGAGCAGGGCAGCAAACTCGCAGATTTTCGGAAACAGAGCATCGCGCCGATCGAGCTTCGGCCCACGGCAGAACTCTCCCCAGCAGAACAGGCACGCCTTGAAACGCCCGATGGGTTCATCCACCGCTACTCCGATGGCATGGTGGATTATCTTGGGGTTTCTCTGAACAAAGAGCAGTATCTGCTTTTCGGCCCTGTTGGTCATTTGACCAATGAATTCATCGAGCATCAGGTGAATAGCTGGATGAAAGATCTGCGAGAGGCCATGGAATCGTCCGAGGATCCCGATCAAACACTCGGGACGTTTTCCAGCAGGATTCGAGTTCCGGTTCGCCTTCAGCCATGGAAGGAATTGCCCGCCTCTGTCTTCGAGAGAATGCCGAGCCACCGCGACAGCCTTTTCTATCAATCCGGTGATGACCACTTCGTCGTAATCGCGTGCCGGGATCCGGATCGAGCGATCTGTATGGGGCCGTTGCCCAAAGTAACAGACTTTGCTCAGGTTGCCGCCAGAAAAGGGATGCTGGCCTGGTTTCTTGCCGCTTCGGGTATCCTGGGCTTTATTGTGATTCAGGTAGCCTACAGGTTTCGCAGGATCGAAAATGCTGCCGGAAAGATTGCAGAGGGAGATTTCGGTGCTCGAGTGGATGCGTCCAAACTTGGAGAAGCACAGAAGCTTGCAACAGCATTTAACGTCATGGCAGCGAGGACAGAGAGTGTCATTCGGTCGCAAAGAGAACTATTGCAGGTTGTTTCCCATGAGCTGCGAACCCCGATCTCTCGCCTGCGGTTCGCAGTCGCTGTAATTCCGACGCCGCAGGTTAGCGAAGATCAATATTCGCCAATGCCGATCATCCGTCAGTCCATCGACGACATGGAAGCCATCGTGGAGGAGGTTCTTTTTTACGTCCGAAACGAGCTGGTCGAAGTGGTCGGGACGAGGGATTGGATCACGATCGACCTGGCGTTGGACAGTTTATTGACGTCATTGCGGTTAGAACATCGCGAATTGAAAGTCGAAATGACCTTCTGTGACAGCGATACTGCGAAAAAAGTCTTCGCCGATCGGCGATCCTTTCAAAGGGTCTTTGACAATCTGATCTCGAACGCGGTTCGTCACGCAGAATCGGCCTTGCAGATCCATGTTTATGAGGTGACTGAAGAAATTCCCGGAGAAGTCCTCAGGAGTTTTGTGTGCATCGACGTGGAGGATGACGGACTGGGAATCCCTGAAGAGATGCGCACCGAGGTGATCAAACCGTTTGTGCGCATAGAACCGCAGAGCGAGCTCCGGCAGCAACGATCGTCACACGCAGGGCTTGGACTGGGACTGGCGATTGTTGACAGAATTCTTCGACAACATGGTGGCTCGCTCCAGATCGATCGCGGGGCATCAGGCGGTTGTCTGGTCCGCACCCGCTGGCCGTTGGAGGATCGCATAACGGGGCGGAACGCATAACGGGCCATTCTGCTTTTCCTCTTCGGCCGACCGTCCCTCATCTGTGGTGTCTGCCGTCAGGGTAAACAGGAGACGCGACCGTGAGAGAGCGGGCTGAGCTACAGATCGCAGTCGTGTGGGTTGGAATCTCTGCGCTGACGCCTGGGGATCCAGAGATGTTTTTTCGGGAGACTGTGTGCGCGTTTCCCCCGCACCCTCAGCCACTCTCCCCTAATGACAGCGAGGGAAGGAAATCGCCATAAATGTGGCCACACATTCCCATGCTGTACCGTGCGCACGCACAGGTGTTCGTACAGCCAGGCACTGGATCGTCGATCACCATGGAGATGGGCAGAAATTGCCGGATCATCAGGTAAAGTAGAATGTCCCCTTATGCGATTCTCAGAACTGCAGGGCATCCAGATCTGACAGCAACTGGTCCATCTCATCGCGATGCTTCTGACGAATCCCCACGGACATGCCAACTGCGCCACGGCCGTCCAGAATCAATTCGCGGTCGCGTTCTTTGACGGCCATCTCAATCGCTGACTCGCCTTCGTCGCCGCCAAAGAGTTTTGTCAGGTCAATCTTTAACCCGCCGACTTCACCCTCCGCCCCCGCGATCGCCGCCGTCTTGTGATGCGGGAAAATAATGGCGTTTGCCGGACACACACGGCTGCAGGCCGGACATCCCTTTTTACAACTGTCCTGTTGCTCAACCAGAATCCGGTCCAG
>CAIQIE010000301.1 GCA_903871805.1 uncultured Planctomycetaceae bacterium
CCGACGACCGCCGCCGACCACCTCCACAGGTCACCTGATGGGCCTTGTTCACGAGTCATGCAAGCGGAACGTTGCGAGCCGTCCGGTGTCGGCCTGCGGCGAAAGAGACTCACCGGAGATCGCCTGTGAACCCCCGGGGGCCATGCACCTCGTAGGCCTTGATGTGTGAACCCCCGGAGCCATGCACCTCGTAGGCCTTGATGTACCTTGGGGGCCTTGTTAACCGGAGCCAGCCACTTCGTCATACCAGTCAAGATATTCCGATTGAATCGAAGGACACAGCTGCGCAAGCTGCAACGTTTATGCCGGTTGTGTCGCTCAGCTGGAATAGGTCGTTGCCACGGCCGGGTGGATGGCACTGCTGAGACCAGACGCTTAACATGTCCCCAATACGCAGGGCACCGACGTTTTTCACGGAAAAGGTCGCCTGGACCGCCCCTGACACCCCCGAATCATTCCGGAAAACTCGTGTTGCACTTCGGCAGGATTTGCTGGTACGCTTTTCTGTAACGGAGGATGTTGTCGTGGTGGACTGGAGTCCGGATTTGCCGAAAGCCCGCTGGTTATCGCAGAAAAAACTGCGAGGGGACCGTGGTCCAGTATGCCTGGTACTTGGCTGCCTGATGCTTTGCTGCGGCTGCTTTAATCCTGCCAATGCGCGTTTGCCCCAAAGTCGGCCATGGCTGCCGGAACAGGAAAATGCGGCCTTCGAGCAACAGTATCCGTTCTCGGATCCGGATATCGGGCCGTCCACGGATGCCAATCCGCGTGGGTACGACCGTCCGCGTTCCTCCTCCCGACGGGCCGCCGAACAGCGCGTCTTCCAGGGGCTACCAGCCGGACCTGAATCCATTCCCCCCGGCGCACCTTCCACTCGACGAAACACCTACGACTCGGTGTTCTAAACGCCGAAGGATTTTGCTGCCGTTCTGCAACGCAGGGGCAGAACCGCGATCGCCTGCACCCGAGTCCCGCTTCCCATCAGGCGAACAGGTCGTGAACAACACGTCCATAGACATCCGTGGGGCGAAACTGTCGGCCGGCGTATTGATACGTCAACTGTTCATGGTCCAGTCCCAGCAGATGCAGCAGCGTGGCGTGCAGATCGTGCATATGGATTTTGCCATCAACGGCGAGGTGCCCGATTTCATCCGTGTTGCCAAAAGCAAAGCCCGCACGGAGCCCACCGCCGGCCAGAAACACGGTAAAGCCCCGAGGATTATGATCGCGTCCGTCAGCTCCCTGTGAAAACGGAGTTCTTCCGAATTCGCCCCCCCACCAGACAATGGTGTCTTCCAGAAGCCCACGCTGTTTCAGATCCTGCAGTAAACCAGCAACCGGCTTGTCCGTCGCCCTGGCATGGATGGCATGCTGCGGCATGTTGGCGTGCTGGTCCCAGCGTGGGTTGGTCGATTGATCCGAGTAATTGACCTGCACAAATCGGACACCGGATTCGGACAGTCGCCTTGCCAGCAAACATTGTCGTCCGAACTCATCTGTTTCCTTTTCGCCAATGCCGTACAGCGCTGCCGTCGTCTCAGACTCGCCCGAGATATCGAGGATCTCAGGAGCCTGAGCCTGCATTCTCCAGGCCAGCTCATAGTTCCGAATCACGGCTTCTGATTCATCCTGGTTTTGTGCGTCGGTTGCCGCCTGAAGTCGATTCAATTGCCGGGTCAGTTCGAAGCGTTTCTGCAATTCGTCCTGCGAAAGCGTCTGGTTCTTCAAATGTTCAATGGTCATCTGACTTGCAGGCTGAAAAGATCGTCCAATCGAAGTGCCCTGGTAGATGGCCGGCAGGAAGGCGTTTCCATAATTGCGAGGTCCACCGTTGGCGTCAGAGGGCTGAAGCGAAACAAAGCCCGGCAGATCGCTGTTCTCCGACCCCAGACCATACAGGATCCACGAGCCGATGGAGGGGCGAACCTGAACTGTTGCTCCGGTATGCAGGAAGAGCGTCGCAGGACCATGAGCAACACCTTCCGTGTGCACGCCATGCAGAAAGCAGAGGTCATCGACATGCTTTCGGATCTCAGGAAACAGATCGGACACCTGCCGACCGCAATCACCACCGGGGCGAAATCGCCAGAGTGGTTTCATCAGCTTCTGCTGAGTGACTTTTCCAAAATCACCAAACCGAACTCCTGTGAAGTCGATGGATTGATTATGCCGCGCAATCAACTCGGGCTTGTAATCAAAGGAATCGACGTGGCTGGGTCCGCCCTGCATGAACACGAAAATAATCCGCTTGGCTCGCGGAGTCACCACAGGAAGACCGGGCGTCCCCATGCCGCGTGTTTCCCGGCCGCTGGCCTGTTGCGATGCCAGCATGGCCTGCAGCGCGATCGCTCCGAAACCACAACCAGCCTGATTCAGCATCTGCCGTCGCGACGTTGTCTGCGCACAGGACCGGAGATCTGTCATGCCTTCATCCCCATCATCATCGTCCACAGAATTATCCGCCACGGCAATGAAGCTTCATGCGCCGCACCGACGTGTTGTCACTTCCTATCGGAACAGGCCATTCCCGACTTCCACCACGCCGACCGCTGACGGTCGCAGAGAAGGTACCGGAATTCTGCCAATCCATTCCGATTATGGTGGAGTATTCCCCGCAAATGCTCAAGTGAATTCCCGGCACCCCGAAGGATTTGGACAGGTAGTTTTCTGATTCTGAGGGAGATTTCCCTGGAATTCGGCACAAACTGAAGGATTGAACCCGTTTGAAAGTCGCCGTTTTTAAGGCCGACACTTTCCCGCAGTACCACTCCAGCGTTAACATGTTCCAACCAACCACCAGTGACGATCCAGCCTGATGCGGCTTGATTGTCTTGGGTGAGCCCAGCCTTTTTGACCTCCTGATTACACTCTGGAACACCTTCGTCACGGCTGCAGAATGCACCGTCGAAGGCTTCCATTGCCCTCCCAATTCTTTCCTCCGCAATTGAGAACCGTCATGACTCCATGCCCGGTCTTTCAACAAGCGTCTCTGCAACTGCCTCGTAACAGTCGCCGTGCTCAGATGTCTTTTGTGTCGCGAATGTTCAAAGGCAGGTTCTTCATTCTGCTTGCCCTGCTGTTGATAATGGCAGCTGGCACATTAAAAGGTCAGGCAGCATCGGCAGCAGAAGGCGGCGATTGGGAACATTTTGAAACACAGGCACGTCGGATCCTGAAGGCGCATTGCTGGCATTGCCATGGTGAGGAAACTGAGCTGCGTGGCGGGCTGGATACCAGACTGGTGCGGTTGATGCTCAAAGGGGGCGAATCCGGACCGGGATTGATTCCGGGGAATCATGCGGCCAGTGTCTTGTTCCAGAAGATGGCTTCCGGCGAAATGCCTCCGGGAGAAAAAAAAGTGCCTGCCGACGAACAGGCGTTGCTGGCGAAGTGGATTGATGCGGGCGCAAAGACACGCTACCCCGAACCGGAGTCTGTAGAACCGGGCAGCCTGTTCTCAGAAGAAGACCTGAAGCACTGGTCGTTCCAGCCGATTCCGACATCGAATCCAGTGCCCACAGTGAATCACACCGAACTTGTGCGGTCGCCGATTGATGCCTTTCTTCTTCAGAAGCTTGAAGCGGCGGGACTGAGCTTCAACCCGACCGCAGACAAAGAAACACTCATTCGTCGAGCGTGGATGGATCTGGTTGGATTGCCGCCCACCCCGGAAGCCGTGGATCGGTTTCTTTCGGACGCATCTCCGGAAGCATGGAATACAGTCGTCAGTGAACTGCTGAATTCCCCTGCCTACGGCGAACGATGGGCGCGGCACTGGCTGGACGTCGCTGGATATGCAGACAGTGAAGGGTACACCGAAAAAGACCCGGAGCGAGCATGGGCATGGAAGTATCGGGACTATGTGATTCGTTCCCTGAATGCCGACAAACCATGGAACCAGTTTCTGCAGGAACAACTGGCGGGGGACGAGCTGTTGCAGGACCAGCGCGAAAGTCTAACACCGGAGCAGGCAGATCAGTTAATTGCCACGGGGTTTCTGCGGCTGGCGCCTGACGGAACCGCGGATGGCAGCGTTGATCAGCCTCAGGCTCGCAACGACGTCATTTCTGAAACGCTGAAGACCGTGTCCACATCGCTTCTGGGGCTTTCCGTGGGCTGTGCGCAGTGTCACGAACATCGCTACGACCCGGTGACTCAGGCAGACTATTACCGGCTGCGAGCGATTTTCGAACCGGCCTTCAATACCGCGGAATGGCGCACCCCCGCAGCGCGACTTGTTTCACTCTGGCCCGCAGAAACGCGAACGGCTGCCGCAGCTGTCGATCAGGAATTGGTCGACATTTCCCGACGCCGAACGGAAGAGCTGGATGGAATTGTGAAGGAAACCTTTGAGCGGGAACTGCTGCAGCTTCCGGTCGACAGGCAAATGCCGGCGCGTATCGCACGCGACACTCCGGCGGATCAGCGCAATGAAACTCAGCAGGCACTGATCCGTGAGTATCCATTTCTGAATGTCGATCGCGGTTCCGTCTACCTGTATCTTCCCGATCGACTGACGGGGTTCAACAAAAAGTGGGATGATCTGACGGAAGCCACACGAAAGAAGCGACCGGCAGAAGATTTGGTGATGTGCCTGACAGAAGTTCCCGGGAAGGTCCCGGCCACGCATTTGTTTGCCCGCGGCGATCACCAGCAGCCACGTCAGGAAATACAACCTGGTGAACTGACCATTCTGCACAGTGATGGCTTTGAGATCCCCGGTGATGATCCGGGACTGCCGACATCGGGGCGTCGGCTGGCATGGGCGCGTCGGCTGACAGACGGACGCCATCCTCTGCTGGCACGCGTGCTGATGAATCGCCTGTGGATGCATCATTTCGGTCAGGGGCTGGTCACGACGCCGGCCGATTTTGGACTGCAGGGAGATCGCCCGTCGCATCCGGAACTTCTGGACTGGCTCGCTCGCGAGTTTATGAATACGGGATGGTCACTGAAGCACATGCATCGACAGATTCTGGTGTCGACAGCATGGACTCAATCATCGGTCCGGCGTGCGGAACATGACGCGGCAGACCCTGACAATCGGCTGCTGGGGCGGATGAACATCCGCCGGCTTGAAGCCGAAGCGGTCCGGGATTCACTGCTCAGCATCAGCGGGCAGTTGAACCCGAAGATGTTCGGACCTGCGGTGGTGGTGAGTCCGGACGAGGTGGGGCAGGTTGTGATCGCGATAGACACACGCGATTCCGCGGGACGGCCGACGGGGAAGGTGGAAGCATTAAACGGCGAGGATCTGCGAAGGAGTATTTACGTGCAGGTTCGCCGTTCCATGCCTCTGGGAGTCCTGGAACCATTCGATATCCCCAGAATGTCACCAAACTGTGAACGCCGCGTGCATTCGACGACCGCTTCGCAGTCGCTGTTGATGTTGAACAATCCGTTCGTTTCTCAGCAGGCCGAAGCACTCGCCGGACGGCTGCGACTGGCCTCGGAAGATCAGAGAACGCAGTTACAGCTGGCGTGGCGACTGGTGTTTGGACACTCCCCTTCTGAAGACGACCTGAAACAGGCGACACAGTTTATGGCGGAGGCGTCAGTGGATCCGGAGGGCACAAAACAAGCCCTCGGGCTCTGGTGTCACGCGCTCTTCTGTTCCAGCGGATTTCTCTACGTGCAATAAGCTTGCGAGATGGCGCATTCTGTTAAACGAAAACACAGATGGATGCGGAAAATGGATGATTTAACGGTGCGAAGCGAAGGACGATCGACCATGTCTCATTTCACTCGTCGGCATCTTTTGTCTCAGCAGGCATTGGGCATCGGGACACTGGCCCTTGCATGGCTGCAGCAGCGTGTCGCGGCCGCGGTTCCACCTAAGCCGTTGACGGAACCTCGAGTTTATGATTTGACGGCCAGGACGCCCGCGCAGGCCCCTCGCGCTACGGCCATGATTTCGATGTTCATGCAGGGTGGCCCCAGCCACATTGACCTGTTTGATCCGAAACCGGAGCTGAATCGGCTGCACATGCAGACCTGGGGCGGCAGCATCAAATACGACAACGCCGGAGAAGCCAGCAGTCGGCTGTTTGGCTGTCCGTGGCGTTTTCGAAAGTACGGTCAGTCCGGTATGGACTTCAGTGAGCCTGCAGCGGCGCTGGGGGCTGTGGCGGACGAGATCTGTATGATCCGTTCGATGCACACGGGCGTGAACAATCATGGTGAATCAATCAACGCGCTGAATACGGGGCGGCAACAGACCGGGCGTCCGGCGCTTGGCTCATGGCTCACGTATGGACTGGGAAGTCGGAACGGTCGGCTTCCCGGGTTTATGGTGCTGACAGATCCTTCGGGATTGCCCGTTCTGGGCGTTGAAAACTGGCAAAATGGATGGCTGCCTTCGATTTACCAGGGAACGGTCGTCCGGCCGCAGGAGCCTCGCATTCTGAACCTTGATCCTCCTGCCAGTCTGAAGGGAGCGACTCAGGAACGACTGCTGAAATATGTTTCCGCGCTGAACAGCAGTTATCTTGCGGAACATCCCGGGGAACATGATCTCAGCGCCCGCATGCAAAGCTATGAACTTGCAGCGGCCATGCAGACATCCGCGAGGGACGCAATGGACATCAACCAGGAAACACAGGCCACTCAGAAGCTGTATGGTTTGGATCAGGAAGAGACCAGGGATTACGGAACGCGCTGTCTGATTGCACGCAGGCTGATTGAACGAGGCGTGCGTTTTGTCCAGTTGCATACGGGCAATCAGACGTGGGATCACCATGGGGGAATTGTGACCGGTTTGCCGGCAGTATGCCGGCGGACCATTCCGGCAGCTGCAGCACTTGTGCAGGACCTTAAGCAGCGGGGCCTGCTGGATTCGACGGTCGTGCACTGGGGCGGAGAAATGGGGCGGCTTCCCGTGATACAGAACGAAAAAAACATCGGACGCGATCACAATACCTATGGCTTCAGCCAGTGGATGGCTGGAGGTGGTTTTCGTGGGGGCTGCATCCATGGCACGACCGATGAAATCGGTCACAAGGCCGTCACAGACGTTGTCAATCACTACGATTACCATGCGACATTGATGCACCTGTTTGGGCTTGAATCGCAGCAATTGTCGTATCAGCGCTCCAACGGCATGGCCAGTCTTCTGGACGGGCAGCCGGGCAGTGTCGTCACCGCGTTGCTGAAATAAGGTCGTTTTGCCGGGCATGCCCGCGTCGCTGAAAATGGCAACAGAAGTGCGACTTCGGTCGGTTTCATTTGCGACCCCGGGTAAGAGGTGTAGAATACGTCAAACCGGCGCGTCCGACGAAATTCAACGCGGCGGGGATTTTCTGCATGTCGATCGCTGGATTTTCGTCAGTAAAAACAGCGACTTTGAAACACGTAAGATCCCCGCGATTTTGTCGGCGGGGGTTCCACAGGCCAGACTTAATTCATCAGGGGTTTTCACGATGACCCGGTTTGACTCATTCTCACGACGTCAGATACTTCAAAAAACCGGGTGCGGTTTTGGCATGCTTGGACTTGCGGGGTTGCTGCACGACCAGGGGATGCTGGAAACGGTCTCAGCCGAAGACAGCATGAGCGGTCGCATGCTGAATCCACTGCAGCCGCAGCCAGTGCATTTTCCGGCAAAAGCAAAACGCGTCATCTGGATTTTCATCAATGGCGGCCCCAGTCCTGTGGACACCTGGAATTACCGGCCGGAACTGACAAAGTGGAATGGAAAATCGATTCGAGAATTCGACCCGCAGTTTCAGGACACAACGGGTTTCTTTAAGAACGCCGTCGGCAATCTGATGCAGTCGCCTTTCCAGTTCACGCCCCGCGGTGAATGCGGCAAGATGGTGCCTGACATCTTCCCGCACCTTGGCGAACACGTCGACCGAATGGCCGTCATTCAGTCCGGCTATACGGAATCCAACAATCATTCACCCGCGTTATTTGCCATGAATACCGGCATGGCCCGCATGGGATTTCCCTGCGTCGGATCGTGGGTCACCTATGGCCTTGGCAGTGAGAGTGCCAACCTTCCGGGTTTTGTGGTGATGAGTGATCCCAAGGGGCGCGGGCTACCCAAGGGGCATGCGGCCAACTGGAGCGCTGGATTTCTTCCGGGTGTGTACCAGGGAACATGGATGAAGCCCACCGGAGATCCCATCGACAACCTGAATCGGCCTGGGGGCCTGAGTGAATCTTCGCAGCGTAAAAGCCTGGACCTGCTAAAACAGTTCAACACACTGCACCAGACTCAGCACGAAGGGGACACGGAGCTTTCAGCGCGGATTGAAAGTTTTGAACTGGCCTATCGAATGCAGTCCGCCGCCCCGGAAGCTCTGGATCTTGCTCGTGAACCCAGGCACATTCAGGATCTGTACGGAATCGGTGACGAGCAGTGTGACCACTTTGCACGGCAGTGTCTGACGGCGCGTCGGCTTGTCGAACGGGGTGTTCGCTTTGTGCAGATTTACTCCGGCGGAATGGAAAATCAGCGTTCCTGGGATGGGCATAACGACATCGAAGGAAACCACCGGCAGTTTGCCGGGGAAACTGACAAGCCCGTGGCAGCTCTGTTGACAGACATGGCAGCCAGTGGACTTCTTGAAGACACGCTGGTGGTCTGGTGCGGAGAATTCGGCCGCCTGCCGATTGCTCAAACGGGCGGAAAGCCCGGCCGAGACCACAACCCCCATCATCTGGTTTCCTGGCTGGCTGGTGGTGGCGTGAAGGGGGGGATCAGCTACGGAAGTTCTGACGAGATCGGCTACAAGTCGGCAGAAAACCGAGTCCACATCAATGACCTGCACGCCACAATTCTGCACCTGCTGGGAATGGATCATGAACGCCTGACCTACAAGTACAACGGACGCCGGTTCCGGCTGACCGATGTGGCAGGTAACGTGATTCGGGACATTTTGTCCTGAACGGATCTTTTATGGACGCCGCTCACCAGCAATGCAGGGCTCTGCCGGTTGGCACTGCAGGAGATTGACGCAGATTCACACCGGCGTGGTGGAACAAAGAACGGAATTCAGTGAAACGACAGCCCACAAAAGTATGTCGCAAAATTGGAAAGAGATCATCGTGGACTCATCAAAATATGCACTCGGTTCAGCTCTGATCAGCCTTGGTCTTTGTGCTTCAGCCGCCGCTGACGTGATTGTGCTGAAGTCCGGGCAGCGTATCGAGGGAGAAGTTCTGAAGGTTCAGCGAGATACTCTTTTTGTCGACGTGGGCGTTGACGTAATCCGGGTCCCCATTGATCAGGTTCAGGAGCGGATTACCAGTGAGCCGGTCAGGCCGGTCGCTGAAGCATCTGCGGGTTCCGTGTTTCAATCTGCCGATCTGCCGGAACGCACAGTCAAGGAACTGGTCTCCACATTTGGCGAAGGGGTTGTGCTGATCGAGACGCCCGGGGGTCTGGGATCAGGATTCGTCATCAACGATCGCGGCTACTGTGTCACCAATTACCATGTGGTGGAGGGCCAGACCCGCGTTGCTGTGACGATCTTTCATCGTCAGCAGAATGGCGACTTTGAGCGCCGTGCAGTGCGAGATGTAAAGATTCTGGCGTTAAATCCACACTTTGATCTCGCCCTGCTGGAGATTCCTAAACAGGCGGACCTGACGTTTCAGCCCGTGTTTATCGCTAATGACGATTCGCACCGGGAAGGTGACTCTGTGTTTGCCATTGGCAGTCCGCTGGGACTGGAACGGTCGGTTTCAGAGGGAATTGTCAGTACTCGCAGCCGTAACATGGATGGAATTGTTTATATCCAGACGACAGCGCAGATCAATCCGGGAAACAGCGGCGGACCACTGTTTAATGATCACGGTCAGGTTGTGGGGGTGATCAACATGAAACTGACACTGGGTGAGGGACTGGGGTTTGCAATTCCCGTTTCCTATCTGCGTCATTTCCTGAATAACCGAGATGCCTTTGCCTATGACAAGACCAATCCGAACACCGGTTATCACTACATGGATCCTCCACGGCGAACAAATCCTAAAGCTCCTTATGAAGTCATTCCGGGCACACCGCAGACGAAGACAGGAAAGTGATCAGAGCGGGAGTAGGGAGTAGGGAACAACGAACAACTGACCGCGCAAGAGAAGAGCCGCCGCGAAACCCGCATTTCGCGACGGCTCAAACCCGAAACTGCTGAACTGCAGTGAGTACCTCGACTCTTTCCGGTTACCGCTGAGCCACCAGACCGCACCCGGCAACTCAGGGCGACCCGCAGCAATGTTGAATCACTGCGAGTCAACCGATCAGATACGACGTTATTCTGCCGCAGTTCCGGTGATAATCTCTTCTTCTTCTTCCTGGATGATAATACGTGGAGTCACCATCAACATGATGCTTTCCGTTTCTCGTCCTACCCCGCTGTTCTTGAAGAGACGGCTGATGTAGGGGATCTTGTTGAGAATTGGAACGCCGGCCATGTTACGGCCTTCACGCAGACGCTTGATACCACCCAGCAGAACGGTACCACCGTCTGGAACGCTGACGACTGTACTGACAGAGATCGTGGAGATCACGGGCAGCTGCACAGTACCTGCCTGGCCACCGCCCTGCTGGCCTTGCTGGCCACCCTGACCACCACCGCCGCCACCACCAAAGCCACCACCGCCACCACCGCCGCCGCCGAAGCCACCGCCGATACCACCGATACCGCCGAAGCCACCGCCAGCACCACCGCCACCGCCGCCGAAGCCACCACCGCCACCACCACCGAAGCCGCCACCACCACCAACACCGGCACCGCCAGCATTAACGTTTGTGAAGGTCTGGATGTCGATGATCTGGCTGAAGAATGGCGACATTGACAGTCGCACGTAACGTCGGTCAGCAGAAACCACACCCGATACGGTCAGACTGATACCATCCGGGAACGGAGCCACGATTGGCTGGAAGCCGACAGCACCCGGAGCAAGGTTAGGAATCTGTCCAATGACCAGGTAACGCTGTGTCGTGTCAGAGATCGTCGCGAACATTCCGTTGTACATCGTAACTTTTGGAGCAAACAGAATGTTGGATCGTGAGTCACCCTGAGCCGCCTGGATGAAGAAAAAGGCTTCAATGTCGCTCAGAATGGCCATGCCAACCTGAATACCAGCATTCGGCTGGAATCCACCGAAGTCAGGAACTCCGATTTCGAAGGAGCCCTGTCGGAACTGAATGTCGTAGTCCTGTGTGAACTGGTTTGGCCCGGACATCCCGACGACAGTTCTGCGGAAGTCATCTCGCGGCGAATTTACCCGGTTCACCGGGTCAAACAGCTGCTGGCTTCCACCTTGCTGTCCCTGCTGGCCACCACCACCCTGCTGCGTGTTACCTCGCAGGTCACCGCCCTGCTGGCCACCACCACCACCGCCACCACCAGCCTGTCCGGCACCACCGGGGAAGGTCAGCTGACGAGAACCAAACGCGGGCACTCCAGGAGGATCACCGAGAGTATCATTCAGGTTGAAGTCAAAGTCCACACCGATTCGTTCGAAGAAGTTGTCGGACACGCTGATGAATCGCACTTCAACAGTCACCTGCAGGTCCTGCAGCTTGCGAAGCTGAGTCAGAAGATCAGCAATCTGTTCATGGACCGCTGACGTCTGACGAATCACAAGGCTCAGCGTATTCTCTTCCTGACCGATCGTGCCTTCACCGCCATCCACGTCCCAGGTTCCGGGTTCCACTGTGGTGGTGATGAGGTTGACCAGGCCGGAGAAGTCCGCATTGCTGACAGATTCAGTGCCGGATCGTGAGGAAGACCCAGGTCGACCGTTGCCGGCGATTGAGACGGCGAGATCATCGTTGACCTGATAGAAGCCGTTGCCATTCTGGGTAGCTCGCTCGCTGCCGGGCACGTTGTTGCCGTACTGGCCGACAGCAGGAGCATTCTTGATTCCAACGGGCACGACAAGGTCTGCGACGTTGTAAGCAATGTTTACGTATCGAGTTTCCTGCTCCAGACGATTTGTGATCATCAGAGTTTCGTTCTCGATCGAGTACACCAGTCCGCCGGCCTGATCCAGCAGAAGGTTCAGAGCACTTCGCAGAGTAATTCCATCGACATCGATGCTGACTGGCTGACTGGCCGACAGGCCTTCGGTTTCGATGGCTCGCGTCTTCATCGTGATGTTGATGCCGTGAGCGACTGCGATCTGTCGGATCACATCGGTCAGCGGAACATCATGGAAGTGCAGAGACACCTTCTGTCCGAGGCTGTTTTCAATCTGAAGTTCGCTGTCCGTACGTTCGCGACTATCGACTCGACCCAGATGTTCGCGACGCTTTGTCAGTTCACCCCATGACTTGGCATCAGGCATTGCATAATCCTTGCCCGGTGCAATCATGGCTTCTTCGACGTCGTTCAGAGATTTCAGGAAACTATCAGCCTTGCGTTCCTTCACATCTTCATTGAAAGCGATCTGCTTCTGCAGCTTGGCTTTTTCCACCATGATGGCAGCCTGAGGAAGATCAGGATTCAGGTCTTTTGCCTTGCGGGCGACAAGCTGAGCTTCTGCGTATCGGCGTTCTTTCATGAGCTGGTTGTATTCGTCAACAAGCTCTGCGAATTCCTGCTCGATACGAATTTTTGTCTCAGTTTCCCGCTTGATTTCTTCCATCACATTACGGTTCTTCTGTTCCATCGCCAGATTCGGAGCCTGCTGATCACGGTAGGCACTGATGGACGACTGGCTGCGACGAACATAGCCGGCCAGGGTTTCAAGTGCTTCCTTGTTCAGAGGAGCGGCTTCAACAGAAGCCAGCGTATTGTCCAGAATCTGCAGAGCTTCATCCGGATTGGTGGCCTTCATCTTTTCTGCACGAAAGACGCTGTTCATGACTTCCGTCCGCAGACGGTCGTACTGAACATCAGACTTCTCGGTTGCAGTGGTCAGAGCATCCTTTGCCGCTGGTACTTCAATCGGAAATTCGCTTTCGTTCCCGTTCTGCGATTCCATTTCTTCGCTGGGCTCGTCGTCTTCAGACTCATTGGACGCCAGCTGGACACCGCGGGGGGTGGCCAGATCCTGCATGAAGTCCTGAAGCTGACGGCGTTCCATAGAGCTGAGCTCGCCTGCATTCTTCCATGCCTGCTGGAAGGCTGTGCGGGCCGACTCACGATCACCACTTCGCATCATCGCGATTCCGCGACGGTAAGACTGCTGTGCAGATTCGCCTTCCGGCGTAATCACTGGAAATTCCGCGTCATCAAACGTGGCGTTTTCCACAGACTTTCTGCTGCTACGGCTCTGGCCGGCTGGCATCACTTCCACGCGACCGGCAACAGCAACCTTTCCGGCTGCTTTGCTGCCACGCTGAGCGAGCATTCGGGCATCTTCGGCAACCAGTTCCGGGCGATCGTCAGTCACATTGTAAGCCACGTCCAGTGCCGAGGCTTCCTCAGCCATGGCTTCGGCGGCTGCTGCATCACCACGTGCAATGGCATCCCGTGCACCAGTGAGCAGGTTGCGAGCTTTGTCGGATTCCGACTTTACACCTTCTTTGGCGGTCGCAAAGGTTTGCTTCGCAGACTTGTCGGCCTGCTGCAGACGATTCACGTCTCGCTTCACAAGATTCGGGCTGTCGTCGAACATGGCATACGCCTGGTTCATAGCTTCGGCTTCACTGGCCAGCTGCCGAGCTTCGGACAGCTTGCCGGCATCCATCGCCGAACGAGCCTTCTTCAGTAGTGCGTCAGCTTCCGTAGCAGCCTTGTCAGTCGTTTTTGCGATTGCTTTCTCGCCCGTCTTCTTCACGTCGGCAACGAAGGTTTCCGTCTTCAGCATGGCATCAAGATCGGAAAGCACGTGCTCTGGACGATCATCCCATGGTGAATAAGCGGCCTTCAGCTGCCGAGCCTGCAGTGCGCGGGATCGAGCAAGAGCCGTGTCGCCCTTCTTCATCGCCACGCGGGCTTCCGCGATCAGCCGCTGAGCTTCCCGACGTTTCAGCATGTCTTTGCTGGAAAGTGCCGGCTCTTCAGCCATGTCCGCAGCAGGCTCTGCCGCTGCGGCGATAGCCTTGTCCTGCGGGGCTGAACCTGCAGCGACTTTCTTCGCTGGGGGTTTCCCGGCTGACCAGTCCTCTTCAAAGGACAGGCCTGCTGGCTTTCCCGGGTCCTGATGATTCAATGTCTCCAGAAACTGTTCCGGTGACTCCTCAGTCTCACTCCAGTCAGAAGAGAGTGACGCTGCTGACTCGGCGAGGCGACGGGCTTCCTTTGTGTTGCCCTTCTTCGCCTGCTCTCGAGCGTCCTGGAGGAAACGTCTTGCCACGGCACTGTAACTGTCCCCCTTTTGGGATTCAGTCTGTGCCGACAACGTTCGTGACGGATCGCCGCCGCTGAACAAATACAGCGACACGGCCATCACCGAAGCGCATGTGATGAGTCCGATGGCCTTGTGCAATTTAGGATCCTCCTTCAGGAATACCCGGCAGG
>CAIQIE010000302.1 GCA_903871805.1 uncultured Planctomycetaceae bacterium
CAACGCCCTTGGAACACGAACCCCAGAACCCCCATTTGGCCAACGGCCATAGTCAAATTCGAGCTGAGGGGCAGGGTGATGCCGCGATCGTTGTCACAACTGTACGCACATTTGATTTTCAGTAAAACCCATAGGTGGATTGCCCACGACTCGCGGTCCTATTTTCAGTAGAACCGATCATCGGATGGCCCTGGATTCCGCGGTTTTGACTATGGCCGTTGGCCAAAAGGTCACGGAACGAAACCAATGTCCTGGGGCGTTGCCCTCAGGCTATGATGAGTATCGCCTTTGGCGAAGAACAACGGACATTCCATTTGATCACCGAATACAACGAACGACCCATTTCGCCAACGGACACAACGAACAACCCATTTGGCCGACGGTCATGGTCACCATAGCCAAGGGCAACGCCCCTGGAACTTACGTCAAAACCCAATGGTCGCTGGCCCCCCCCGGGATTAGTTTGCCTAGGGTCTCGCACTTGTCCAAAATGCCGTTATTTCTGCTTGTTCACCACTTCCAGCCACAAAAACGGTGAGGACAGAGCAAGTTGCACGTCTGAAGCACTGGCAGAGCACCTGCATCAGTATCCGCTGACGATCATCGTCTCAAAGCTTTTGGGTGGGAATGCGATGGGCTGTCTTATGGCAAGAACTCGCAAGCACCCGGAGAAGCGAGCGGACACGTCGACGCTTCGTCGCCCTGCCTTGCCGGGAACCACCGCTGGAAAATTCGGAACAGCGGAGGATTTCGGCGAACATTGCCGATCAGCGAACTTCAAACACGTCCGGACAGAATGTTTTTTCGACTTCGTCCGGTTGTAGTGACTATTCCGTAAAATTGCGTTTTCCCATCGGGCGATACTGTTACGAGACGGATGGCTGCGCACCGGGTCGGGTGTTTCCTTTGCGGCGACACTGCAGTTCTGAGTGCTTCCCATGTTGGCTCTACACGTTTTCCATGTCGAGCGTTGGCAGAGAAGATCATGATGTTTGAATCCTTTTCCGGTAATCGTCGTTCTCGCCGCCACAACCTTCCGATCCCGGCATCGGCAATGGTCGAGTCTCTGGAGACTCGATCACTGCTGTCTGCGGCACCGACGGTGTCGGTCCCGAGTGCTGTGTCCCCGGGGCCAAATCAGACGCCCGTGATTCAGGATTCGACGCCGAAAATCGTCTGGACTGCGGTCGACGGTGCCACCAGCTACGACGTCTGGATTAACGACGTGGAAAGTCGCCAGAGGATTGATCTGGCGTCGGCTCTGCCTTCGCAGATTCTGGAGTACACTCCGACGAAAGAATTGAACCTCGGTGTGAACCGCATCTGGGTTCGTGCAAACTTCGGTAACAACCCTGCCGGCCCATGGAGCACGGCGGTTGATGTCATGCTGCAGACGAAGCCCGTTGTTACGGGTCCGGTGGCAATGCTGCCCGTAAGTCCCCCGAAAATCAACGGAAACACTTTCCCCGTTACCTGGGAATGCGCCCCCGGGGCACGCTCCTTCGATGTGTTTTTGAGCAACCAGACAACACTGACATCCACGACTTACCGAGTGGCTAATCAGGTGCCGTTGCTGGATGCCCGCGGAAATGCCATTCCGGATGGAACTGGCAGCATCGTTCGTCAGGAAGTTCGTGAGCTGTATCTGAACGGACCAGTGGCACTGGCACCACAGGTACCAAAGACAATCGTTGCCGCAACGAATGACACCAGTATTGTGCTGACCGTTCCATCGCACGGGCTGAAAACCGGTGAACAGGTACGAATCAGCGGTGCGGAAGGCAATACAGCCGCAAATGGAACATGGCTTGTTACGGTGACCGGCTCCGACACAATTCGACTGACTGGGGTTGCTGGAAATGGTGTGTATACCGGTGGAGGAACCCTGGTTCAGCTGACCCAGTTGCGATCAGTACTGCCGATTGGGCAGTACCGCGTTTTCGTTCGCTCAACCGACGATGCCAACCCGGGACGACTTTCCGCATGGTCCGATGCCTACGATTTTGAAGTCGCGCCGGCGGTCAACATCCTTCGCCCCACTGGTCCCACGTTCGATACACCAATCACCCTGGAATGGGAACCGGTACCTGACGCGACCCACTACGAGTTGCTGGTAAAGCCAAAGGGCACGGATGATTCCAAAGCCATTGTGAACATCAAGTATCTTCGCGACACATCGTACCAGTTGCCCACAAGTCAGATTTCGACGCTTGCGTTTTCGGGATCTCCGACTCAGGGAACATTCCGGCTTTCCTTCAGGATTCCAGGCGAGACTGTCAGGACTCTGACAACCTCATCACTGCCATGGAATGCGACTGCTGAGCAGATTCGCGGGGCCGTAGCGGCACTGGGCTTCCAGAACACAACGATTCGCACGACAACCGCGGGTGCAAATCCGGTTTACGAACTGCGGCTCAGTAACGTCGCCGCACCGATTCAGGTGATACCGACGACTGATCTTTCACCCGGGACGATTTCGGTCAGTTCCCGCCAGGTACCTCCGGATTTCAGCGACCTTGAATTCCGAGTCCGTGCCCGTCGATTGACTCAGGTTACAGAAGTGTCCTCATCGGGCAAGCCGGTATCCGGCACCTTTGCCCTGACACTGGTCACTCCAGGAACAAAGGGCACGACACAGACCACAGGCAATCTCTCGTACAGCAGCAGCGATTCTGAAGTTCAGGCTGCAATCCGTAAACTTGCCGGTTTCGAAACGGCTGAAGTGCGGTCTCGAACCACCGATGGTAACACGACGTGGAGTCTGATTCTTCCTCAGTTCCTTGGGCCGGTTACGGTGACGGCATCCTCTCAGGTTTCCCCTGGATCTGTTGGCGTCACAAAGTCACGCACCTCACCGGAAGTCATCGGGCTCTGGAGCCACACGTCTGAATTTACCACAAACGTCACTCCGACCGTCACACCGGTGCCTGGCAGCCAGGTGTACACATCGGTCAGGCCAACACTCACATGGACGAAGATTGATCGTTCAGCGCGGTATGAAATCTGGGTCGATCGCAATGCTCAGTCTTCTGTCTTTCTGAAGACTTCGTCTGCGAGCAATTCCTACACGTTTGAGTCGGATGTTCCGGCAGGCAACTACTGGGTTTGGGTTCGTGCGGTCAGTGTCAGTGGAAACGTGGGCCCGTGGAGCGCTCCGTACCAGTTTGCTGCGACCGGCGGCGCCCCGGTGATTACGTCACCGCTGAACAATTCGTCTTCCAGCAACGCACTTCCGACCATTCTGTGGACGGGTGTTGCTGAAGCAGCAACGTACGAGATTCAGATTGCATGGTTGAACAATCAGTTTGACTTCATTCGAGCAACTGGGATCACGGGTACGGCCTATTCTGTCGAAAGCCCGTTGAATGCCGGCAGCTATCGCGTCTGGCTGCGAGGGGTGAAGGCCGATGGGACTGCCCTTGCGTGGAGCGCTCCAACGACGTTCACGGTGACCTGAGCAAATCTGAGAACGTTTCACAACCACCCTGTGAAGACAGGGTGGTTGTCTTGTGCAGAAGGCGGCGGTCGCGGACTGTTGTCATCACCAGCGGTCAGCAGGCTGCTGCCGGGGGAAAAGAGCGTTTTGGGGCAAGACTATTCAGTGACGCCCCGGCGCGAGGATCAAGGATTCCGCGAGGCGATGTCCGACGGTTGGCGGAGGATCCGGCCCGCGTGGCGTGATCTTTCGATGGCCCCTGCCTGGTTTTGTCAGCTTCGGCGAGGTCATTCTGGTCAGGGGTTAGCCCCGTGATGCCAGAGACCGCTGCGTGTGGGCTGCCTATTTGAACAAGACCACGGAGCCATTCTGAGCCAGCACTCCTGCAACACCGCTGCCAGCACTCATGGCTGAGCCCGACGGGCCTGACGGCTGGCCCTGATCGTCGTACAGTTGCCAGCCCAGTTGACTATCCTTCTTCCACGCCACCAGAGACCAGCCGCCAGCGAGGCCCATAACCTGAATTCCCGTCCGCATGCCGTTCATTCCCGGCGTCTTGATTTCTTTGGGTGAAACAGCAGAACCGTTTCCATCCAGGCGGGCGAAATAGATCTGACCTTTGGTTGGCCACGCTGCCAGATAGCCGTCGCCATCTCGGGTCACGGTGTAATAGGTCATTGGACAGGCATCAACCTTCCATGGTGTGGTACTGACACGCGTTTTTGTCACCGCGTTTTTCTTCTGGTCCCAGAGAGCGAGGTACATGTCGCGTTCATTGTTCGTCTCTTCCCGATACAGAATTGCCAACCGTCCGTCGGCGCCGTAGACCGAACTTGTCGTGCAGCAGTTGCAGGGATTCAGCACGGGGTCGACCTCAACCGCTGCTGCAAACGTTTCTCCCTCGTCGTGCGACACATTCGCAAAAAGTTTATCCGCCATCCAGACTGCAGTGACAGTCCCCTCTTCGGCTACTGCCAGAGAAAAGCCCTCACTTGGCTTGCGGTTAATGTTTCGCAGTGGCGCAAATGACGGCATTGCGGGTAGACGGCGTGTGTAAAAAACGCCCCATTCGTCCCTGGGAAGCTTTAACTTCCATGCATTGTTTCCAAGCACCACATGTACCGCCCCATTGGCTGTCACGGCCATGTCCCAGGTAATAAATTCCAGCCCCGGTTTCTTTGAGGCTGAGTCAACGAGGGCGATCGGTTCGCTGAACGTCTGCCCATTGTCGCCGGAACTGACGTAATGTGGTCCATCTGGTGAGTCAAATACCAAATGGATGGTTCCCATAGCATCGGTCCTGGCAGCCATCGCCTGACCGCCCATCGGTACCGACACTGTTGTGACGCTGACTGCCGCGGCCTGAATTGCGTGGTGAGAAATTACCAGTGCGAGGAAGGCGAGGAATGGAATTAACGCGAATCGCCGTGCATTCCTGAGTTTCATTGAATCACTAAATCCCGCAAAAAGTATTCAGGCGTCGGAAAACCGCGTCACTGAAGGCGTCATCGTTCTGCGATTTTACTTTGAAATCCCGAAGCCCTGATGCGATTCCTGAAATTGTCCCGGCCGGCGAATTGGCTGTCAAGCGGGTTCATTTTTCTAAGCAGGCAGCAGTAATTCCAGTGCCAGTGGCGAGGCACTTCAGGTTCTGTGAGGTTTCACAGGGACACCGAAGCGGTCTCGGTGCTATCTCAGATGCGACTCAACCCTGCGACGGAAATCTCACCCGGCAACGCTGTCGGCTGGGCTTTCACAATCGAGGCCAGGAAGCTTCAGCATTCTCGCCTGCAGATCATGTACCTCCATCTGATTTTCGATCGCATCCCAGCCAGATTCGTTTGAGCCCGCGTATGCCATCTTGACATCAAATTGACCGCGCGCTGTTCATATCGCTCATTCAGACAGTTGATGTTGGCGATCTTTGTTACCGTCGTTGACAGGCCGCCGGTCAAACTTTCCACCTTAGACAAAACCGGATTGTCACGATGGCTGGCGGTTTTCAGGTCGGTCTGAGCCATGGCCATCGGACCGTCTTTAGCCATCGCGTTTTTCCTGTGCCCTGCCCCTTCTGCTTAGGTTTCACGACGAACGTCCCAGCAGTATTCCGGCATAACCAACAACTCGGCTCCTGTCACCACTGACGTCAGCGCTGGTCGCGTACCCGGCACGTTGTATATGAGTTAGCTGGTTAAGGCATTTTAGAGCCTCCATCACGATCACGGCGGGCAGAACTCCACACATACTGATGTTGTTTGACCTGACCGTCTGCAGCAGGTGATTCGGGTCAAGTGATTCCATAGCCGTCAGTGCCAGTTCGTCCAGTTCGCGATTGCGCGCATCGGTAGCGAAGTGGTGCATGTCGCTGGAAATCATGAGCAGCGGCGGTGACGGCAGTTCTGAGATCACCGCGGCCAGTTGACGTCCAAATTGGCGACATCGTTCCGGGCTTCCGCCACCAATCACGATCCCGACAACTTTTGCGTGGGGCGCAAGGCGAGCAAGAAATGGCAGTTGCATCTCGATGGCATGTTCGCGAGCGTGGGCAGCCGCATCCAGTTGCAGTCCATCAACTCGTTCAGCGAATAATCCAGCCAGTTCCCTGTTGGAAGCCAGCGTAGTTCCCGGCAACTGCCATGTTTCATTGGGAGCAACGGCCCACTCAACCCCGGCTGAGGTATGTTTGGGACCAAGGATAATTACAGTGTCGGGAATTCGGATTCGCTTCAGAACACTTCCGGCAATGCGGCCGGAATAAATCAGACCAGCATGGGGAACCATCACTGCCGGCCAATGCTCTTTCACTTCCGGCCGCTGTCCGATGCACTCATCGAGCAGCAATGACAGTCCTGCAGCATCGCCCGGATAGAACGTGCCAGCGACGCTTGCAGGTCGAACCTTCTGGACCATCTGTGGCTGCGGAACATTGGTGTTCCACATGGTCGGCGCACTGCAGCGAACGGCAAAACTGCTGACAACGGCTGCCGACGGATCTGTCACCTGCGTCAGACCGGCCGTTCTCTGCAGCAGCTGATCCACCGACGACGTCGGATCGAAGCACCATGCTGTTTTGCGAGACTCGGTGACTACGATAGCCCGTGTCGTAATGTCCAGTCCCATTACTTCAGCTGTTTGCAGAGTTCCGTATAAAGCTGGATCGGCAAACAGGGCCAGATCGACTGTCAGTCTGCTGCAAAATTCAAAGTTTGCGTTCGTCTTCCGCAACCATTCGGCCGCCGCCTGAGTCAATTGCAGCAATGTCGACTGTAATGGCAAACCACCTCGGTACTGAATCTGTGAGAATGTCGCCAGCGACGCCGAATTCGGCGTCGACAATTGCAACGCAATACCGTCCACCGTGCCGTCTGGACAATTGGCGGGGAAGCAGCCGGGCACGGCGCCGCGCACCAGAGCCAGCAGGTTGTCTCGAACAAGACGAGTCAACGCCAGTACCTGATCCTGGCGGCAGGGAAAGCTAATCTCAATGGATTGCGATGCCAGAAGAGTTCCGGGAAAACGACCTTCAATCATCCGCCCCTCAAACCGTTCCAGAAGAGCTTCCGGCTCCTGCCATGCGGTCGATGGCAAACCGGCCTTACGGCATACCTGATCCAGAAATGTCCTCGCATCCATTCCATGCTCGACTGCCACAAACGGCAGCAGCAGGCCCGCTCTGTTGTTGTGCTGAATTCGAAGCCCGTGTCGGCCGGTTTGTACCGCTGCGATTCGACCTTCGCCCAGGACTGTTACCTTTTCAAAGTTGTAAAGCAGGGTGACATCGACCGTCAGGTGTGGCAATTCTGACAGGGAGACGGGCGGAAATCGATGATCTTCGGTGGCCGTACGAGCAGCCGACTGAGTCAGCCCGTGAATCAATGGCATGGGCTGCCCCTGCATGCCGCAGCACCCTCTTAATTGGCCATCTCGCTTCAGAGTGACAAATACACCCATGACAGTCACATTTTGGACAGCGGAGAAGATTGAATTACTCAGCTGAACGGGCTGTTTACGCACGGCTGCAAGTACCAGTTCGCAGGCCGCCTGATGGATGGCAGATTCCTGCTCGGCGGTCAATGATGGGTTTTCTTTCACAGGCTGCATTGATGGACTCTTTTCTGAAACATTTTCTGTGGTGGCGGATTGCGCTGGATGAGATTGCGGTTGCCGGAGCGCTGGCTTCGCGTCTTGTGTCGACGTACCGATGCCATCCGTCGGCGTAAGCAGTGACTCCACAGACACACGAACCTCGCCCGGGCGTAATGCAACGGACTGTTGGCTTGGGGCCATGTAGTCGCTGATTCGAACCGGAAGTCTGCGGGGGCCCCATTGACCGGGCTGGTCGTCAAAATGCCCGGCAATCGTTGTGGCGCAAAAACCGCATCGAGACCCCTGCATTTGGTATCGGCCCAGCTGATAGGTATTCCGTTCAATCAGCAGATTTTTGCAGTGGGGACAGTAAGTGCTCTGGTTTTTTACGTCATTCACATTGCCCACGTAAACGTAATTCACACCCGCTTTCTTTGCAATTTCATACGCACGCAGCAGCGTCTCGTGCGGCGTGCGTCCCCGATTTTTCATGCGGAAATCGGGATGAAAAGCAGAAAAATGCAGCGGCACATCCGCCCCGACGCTGTTCATGATCCATTCGCACATCCGCTGCAATTCGTCAGAGGAGTCATTGGCGTCGGGAATTACGAGATTAGTGATTTCGAACCATACGTCACTTTCGTGTTTCAGCCATGTTAACGTCTCAAGGACTGGCTGCAGGTGCGAATACGTAATCTTCCGATAGAAGTCTTCCGTGAATGCCTTCAGATCAACATTGGCGGCGTCCATTGCGTGAAAGAACGCAGGCCGCGCCGCAGGGCTGATATAGCCGGCTGTGACAGCGATCGATTTGATACCTTCCCGGCGACAGGCGACTGCTGAATCCATCGCATATTCCGCCCAAACGATCGGGTCGTTGTAGGTAAATGCGACGCTCCGACAACCAAGCTGCCTTGCCGCGGCCGCGATGGTCTCTGGCATAGCCAGTTCACTGAGCCGCTCCACCTCACGTGATTTGGAAATATCCCAGTTCTGGCAGAACTGACAGCCCAGATTGCAACCGGCTGTGCCGAATGAAAGTACAGCGGTTCCCGGGTAGAAATGGTTGAGCGGTTTTTTTTCCACAGGATCGATGCAGAATCCCGTGCTTTTTCCGTAGGTCGTGAGCTTCATTTGTCCGTCGATATTCTGACGCACAAAACAAAACCCCCTGTCACCAGGTTTCATATTGCATTCGCGAGGGCACAGGTCACAGAGGATTCGCCCTTCCTGCCCGGTTTGGTGCCACCATCCACCATCAACGGAACCCGAGGAGTCGGGGGTTGCAGAGGCTGGTAAAAGGACAGTTCGCGTCATCTGAAAGCACCTTCGAAGAGAAACTCAGCACCGAACCCGTTCGTGTCCGGCAGGCGTTATCCTCGTGCATGATCACGGCACACACGCCGCAGCGTTTTCGGTGCGTTATCATACCCATCACGCGATCAACGGGGAACTCCTGAAATCGAGTGAATTTCCATCAATGCCACCATGGGCGGCAGGGCCCGGCGGCGCCGCTGCGTTGTAGAGCCGAGCCCCCTACAGCGTAACCCAATTCTCTCGTGATCACCTGACTGCGTCTTGTCATTGACTGACAGCAGAATTTTTTTTTCACACAGTCGGTCAGATCGAGTGTTCTTCCTGCTCGGAAATCGTTTCTATCTGTTTGTGGTCAGGGAAGACGGAGATCGGAAGACGATCGGATCGTCGGAAGCGGATGTGGCAAGCGAAAACGACGATCGGAGCGAGCTATCGCTTCGATTCAGTTCCAGCCCGGACATGTCGCCCTGCCATTTATAAATCAGACGATGGCCATCCCGGAATAGGGGCGGTCTGCTGCGATGTCAGTGATTGCCTGACTTCGGTGGGTAGGAAGCTGGGGATCTCAAACTCTGGTTGAGCGGCCACAATCCTATTGGCTTTTCGCAGTGGCGGTGGAGTAGATTTTCCGCTTTCGGTGGGACTCGTGCTGCGGCCATCCTGTCACGTCCGACGGGTCCTGAGGTCAGGGGAACCGGTTTGGCTGCAGGCCGTCGGAATTCCAGAGCCAGTCGCGGCGAGGGGATTGTATTGTTTGCCCGATTCCCGGGGGATTATCTTGTATTGTCTTCCGCGTCGCAGTAAAGTTTCATTCCACCCTTTTTTCACAGATCCCGATCTGTCCCCGCCTTGTTCTGACTGGATTGCGCATATGGCTGTGCGAAATTTCGCAGCACTATTGATCGCCTTTCTGGTTGCCAGGGCCGTTGCTTCTGCCGGGCCGGATTTTCAGAAGGACGTGTTACCCGTTCTTAAGTCACACTGCGTCAGTTGTCATGGTGAACAACAGCAGAAGTCCGGAATTCGTCTCGACAATCTTTCCACTGATTTAATCAACGATCGGGCTGCGGCAGAGGACTGGCAGGAAGTTCTGAATGTGCTGAATTCCGGCCAGATGCCCCCGGAGGGGGAGGCGCAGTTGACAGCTGAACAGCACCAGACGGTGACCACGTGGATTTCCGCCACCGTCGCGCAGGCGATTGAGGCCGGTCGTGAGACCAGTGGGCGAGTCGTCCTGCGTCGCCTGAATCGGCTGGAATATCAAAACACCATGTTCGACCTGCTCGGACTGGAAATGGACTACACACGCGACTTGCCTCCGGACAGTGTTTCCGCGGACGGCTTTGCGAATGATGGAAGTGCCCTGCGGATGTCGGCCATGCAGCTTGAGTATTATCTTGACAGTGCGCGTAGAGCGCTTGATCGGATTATTGTCACTGGTGCTGCTCCGGAAGTTTTCGATTACGAATTCACGGAAAGTAAAATCGACAACTGGCTTGGCAATGCACAGCGTACAACGCGATTGGGTCGGCAACAGGAATTTCTCTGTAAGATGACAGACAAGTATCCAGAGGTGGGTGAATTTCTGGTGCGTGTCAGGTTGAGTGCAGAACTGAAACCTGAGGTTGGGTATCCCCTGCTGGAGGTCTCGGTGGGTTATCAGCCGGACACTGAGATTCTGATGAGTGATTTTGAGTTGGTCGAAATTCGATCAGTGGAAGAGCAGACGCTGGAGTTTCGAGGCCGCATAGAAAACTTTCCGCTGCCGGTTCGAGGGCAGGGGAAGTTTCCCGGGCTGGTCGTTCGCGTACGCAACCGCTACACCGACGGTTCACCACTGCCAAAAGAGCAAACGGACCAGCAGCGGGATTATCCGGACGAGCCGCACCTGCCCACGGTGACTGTAAAAACCGTGGAGTTCCACGGGCCGGTATTTGATCAGTGGCCGCCGTCGCTGCATCGTCGCATTCTGTTTGATTCGGATCAGCGTCAAAGTGATGAAGCGGGATATGTTGCGGAAGTTCTGCGCAGATTTATGACGCGGGCATTTCGCCGGCCTGTTTTGGAGAGTGAAGTTGCCCGGATGGTGGATTTTCACAATTCCATACGTGGTGAGTTCCCAACGCTGGAGGAGACGCTGCGTGAGTCGCTGGCAATGGTTTTGATTCAGCCTGACTTTCTGTATCACCTTGAGCCCGCAGGCTCGACGAAACGGCACATTGAGAATTTTGAGTTAGCGTCGCGATTGTCGTACTTCCTTTGGAGTACCATGCCGGACGAAACGTTGATAGCACTGGCCGGCAAAGGCGTTTTGTCTGAGCCCGGGGTTCTTGCGGGTGAAGTCGACCGTCTGTTGGCGGATCCGCGAGCGACGAGATTCGTAAAGACCTTTACCGAGCAATGGCTGCACCTCGACTATGTGGATCGAGTTGCGGTGGATCGTGAATACTATCCTGCTTTTGAAGATTCGCTGAAGCAGCACATGCGTCATGAGACAGAAGAGTTCTTTGCTGAACTGATTCGCAGCGACCTCAGTGCCCTGAATCTCCTGTCGTCAACGTTTGTGATGGTGAATGAACCGTTGGCCAGGCATTATGGGATTTCCGGTGTCTTTGGAAGTCAGTTCCGGCGGGTTGAGTTGTCGGCGGATGCTCATCGGGGTGGGTTGCTGAGTCAGGGCAGTATTTTGCTGAGTAATTCCACCGGCGCGGACTCGCATGTCGTGCGGCGTGCGGTCTGGATCCGTGATCGTCTGTTGAATGATCCGCCGTCTCCACCGCCTCCTGATACGCCTCCACTGGACAAGACGAATCCGGAGTTTGCCAGCCTGTCGGTTCGAGAGCAGCTGGAGATTCATCGGCAGCGCGAAGCCTGTGCCAGTTGTCATCGCGGCATAGATCCGTGGGGAATTGCTCTGGAGAACTATGATGCGGTGGGAAACTGGCGTAGCGAGATTCGGCGTAAAGTCGGCGGCGGTTTTCAGACCATCCCGGTCAAAGCCAGTGATCTCCTGCCAGGCGATCAAAAAATCGATGGTGTGGACTCATTGAAAGAGTATTTGAGGACACAGCGAGCCAACGAGTTTGCGCAATCGCTTGTAACGCGTCTTGCAACGTATGCTGTGGGCCGCAGACTGGAGCTGACCGATCAGGCGACAATTGACCGGCTGACGAAAGAATTTGCAGCAGACGAGTATCAGATACGTGGCTTGATTCGTAATGTTGTGACCAGTGATTTGTTTCTGACAAAATAGCGTCGGACTGGCTTTTTCTATGTTAGGCATTTAGCCGGGACAGGCTGAAGGCAAATTTCGCGAAGAGAGAGAATCATGATAACGCTTGATCGACGTCGATTTTTGCTTGGAACGGGTGTCTCACTGGGCTTGCCATGGCTGGAATGCATGGGAGAAGACGCTCGGCAAACGGAGCCAGCGAAGCGATTGTGTGCGATGTATTTTGGGTTTGGAGTTGGCCTGCCCAGTGCGGACAGTGCTGAGGGAATGTGGCATTGGTTTCCGCGTGGTGAGGGCCGGGACTTTACATTCACGGAAGTGCTGAAGCCGCTGGAGCCGCATCGTGCGAATGTCACGGTTCTGGGAGGGCTTTCACATCCCAACGGTCGCAGGATGGGTGGCCACGACACAGCCGACACCTTCCTGACGGCATCCTTTCTGAATAACAGATTTTTACAGAATACCGTGTCGATTGATCAGCTTGCAGCGCGCGCTTTCGAGGACAAGACTCGGTTTACGTCCCTTGTTCTCTCGACCGACGGCGGAGTCGGGGAGCCGACGCGTTCCAGTACATTGTCCTATGACGACAAGGGCCGTCCAGTTCCGGCACTGCATCAGCCGCAGCAGATTTTTGATCGTTTTTTCGGTGCAGGCGATGCGGACCTGGTGGCCAGTCAGCGCAGGATGAAAAGCACCTCCGGAATGCTGGATCGGGTACTGGAAGATTCGCGCAGCCTGCGGGGCCGCCTCGGGACGCAGGATCGAGAGAAGCTGGACGAGTATCTGGAATCAGTGCGTCAGATTGAAGAACGCGTTCAGCGGTCTCAGCGCTGGATTGATATTCCGCGACCAGAGTTAAGCGATGAAGATCGCAAAATACTGAAACTGGATGCCGACGATGAGGCACCTAAAGAGTTCATTCGAACAATGTATGATCTGATTTATCTGGCATTCCGTACGGACTCCACGCGGGTTGCCACCTATCAGATCACCAACATGGCTGATTGTTCGTCCAAAGCCGCCAGATTTCCGCAGCTGGAAGGATTTAAGAAAACGCTGCATTCCCTCGCTCACGACTGGAACAAACCGGGTGGCGCAGAAGAGTTGGGCCGCTGGGATCAGTTCATGGCACAACAATTGGCATATTTCCTTGACCGCCTGTCAGGGGCTCGTGAAGGCAACGGTTCGGTGCTGGACAATACGATTGTGCTTTATGGCAGCAGCAACAGCAACACGCATGAGAACATGAATTATCCCCTGGTACTGGCAGGTGGGCGGGAACTGGGCTTCCAGCACGGTCGTTTTCTGAAATTCCCGGAGCAGGTGCCCCTGTCGAATCTGTTCGTTACGATGCTGAATCGTATTGGGGTACCGACGGATTCGTTTGTCGACAGTACCGGAGAAATTTCTGAGGTAACGGTCTGAGGGGGGGTACGATGCGTTGCGATGGTTGACCTTGCAGCGTATCACGGCGGCTGACCTGCCAGAGTTGATGAAACAGCACGTCAGGACGATTAAGTGGCGAGGTAGCGGCGGCGGCGTCGTCTGGCTGGGGCACGTAATGACAGGGCGAATTCGCAGGCGGCACGGCCAGGTTATCTGGTCATCGTCGTTCGCAAATCTCGTGTCTTGAAAAATGCAAGTCCTTCAAATCTGGTATCACGCATATGGCAGTGACGATCTCTGTGGGGAATCGAACGAGCAGACCAGTCAAGCTCGGCGGGCGCTGCATAGCGGTCCTCTGTGGATTCCTTGCGTTCTGGTTCGTTTGTGGAATCGCGTTGGACCAGGCGGAGGCGCAGCACACATTGCCGGGCGAATTGAAGCCGTTTCTGGAACAGCATTGTTTGAAATGTCATTCGGGCGACGATTCTGCGGTGGGACTGAATCTGCAGACGCTGTCGACGGAAGTTGGGTACGCGGAGACCATGAGTCGGTGGGTGTCTGTTTACGACCGTGTGGCCACGGGAGAGATGCCACCAGCAACGGAGAGTCGTCCGGCGGTGGAATTGCAGCAGAGTTTTCTGCGTGTGCTGGGTGCCACGTTAGCGGTTGTGGATCATGCGGACCGTGAAGTGATTCTGCGCAGACTGAATCGCGACGAGTACGAGAATACGGTTGAGGACCTGTTTGGGATTTCTGTCGATTTGAAGCGGCTGCTGCCGGAAGATGCTGTTGAGCAGGGTTTTAACAATACGGGATCTTCGTTATCCGTATCGGCGGAACATCTGGCGTTATATGTGGAAGCGGCGGATCTGGTACTGGACGAGGTCTTTGGGGCGTCAAAGCAGCCGGGGCGGATTCATCAGACCGTCAACTTCAGGACGACCGGACGCGGATTTGATGATTCGGAACGCACACTGGCTGACGGCATTGTGTTGTTCAGTGGTGCCAAATCGCTGCCGATGTATGGCGTCTCGTTGCCGGAGCCCGGGTTATACCGGGTGCGGATGCAGGTTCGAGCGGAGCAGAGTGAGACGCCTGTGATTATGCATGTGCTTGGCGGCAATACGGGCGCGATAGCATCGCATACCGTGGGATTTTTTGAAGCGCCGCCCGGGCAGGTCACAACAGTCGAGTTTATGGACCGAAATCCAGAGCGTGGAGACTGCTTTGCCTTTGCGCTGGTTGGGGGTTTTCCGTGGTGGAAAGTCAATACAGAGGAATACAAGGGACCGGGTTTGTTTATCGGCGATATTGAGATTGAGGGGCCGATCGAAGACTGGCCGCCTCAGAGTCGGTCGACGTTGTTGGGGGACGTGGACCTGCAGCGTGGAACGATTGACGACATTCGGCAGATTTATCTTCGGCAGTTGCCGCTCCTTTTTCGACGCGCAGTTGAACCAGCGGAAGTGGATGCTTACGTTGCATTGGCTCAGGCGGCCCTTGACGAGGGGCTGACAATTGAGAAAGCATTGCGGCGCGGGCTGAAGGGTATGCTTTGCGCGCCGGAGTTTCTTTTTCTGGAAGAGCGCACGCAGGTATCGGACGTGGTGGAGGAGGCTGCTGGCGGGAAATTCGATGCGAGGCCTTCGATCACGCCATTTGCCCTGGCATCCAGACTGTCGTATTTTCTCTGGAGTTCCCTGCCGGATAAGGAGCTGCTGGCGCTTGCAGGCTCTGGCGATCTTCAGCGGCCAGAGGTGTTGCGAGCTGAAGTGGAACGGATGCTTTCGGATCCGAAGTCTGTACGGTTTACCGAAAGTTTTACGGGTCAATGGTTGCGATTAAACGACATGGATTTTACGGTTCCGGACGAGAATCTTTACCCGGAGTATGACCAGTTACTTCGGCAATCGATGCTCGATGAGACGCGTGCGTTTTTTCGTGAGATTCTTGAGCAGGACCTGAGTGTCAACACCTTCATAGAGTCTGATTTTGTAATGGTGAATGAACCGCTGGCGCGTTTCTATGGGATTGAGGGCGTGCAGGGGCTGCAGATTCGCCGGGTGCCGTTGCCCGCGGGCAGTGTGCGTGGCGGCGTCTTGACACAAGCCAGTGTACTGAAGGTTTCAGCGGACGGAACACGCACATCGCCCGTTCTTCGCGGAGCATGGATCCTGAAACACTTGTACGGAGATCCCTCACCACCACCACCGCCGACGATCACGGCCATTGAGCCGGACATACGGGGGGCGACGACGATTCGAGAGCAGCTGGCAAAGCATCGTGAGCATGAGAGCTGCAATTCGTGTCACCGAAAAATCGATCCACCAGGGTTTGCCCTCGAGAGTTTTGACGTGATCGGTGCGGAGCGGCTGTGGTATCGCACACGAGGGAATGGGAAAGCCGTACAGCGGCCTCGGCACCCGCAGGCTCCCGGGCATTTTGTGCAGTACCGTCAGGGCCCGGATGTTGATGCATCGGGAATGATGCCGGATGGCAGACCGTTCCACGACATCCGCGAATACAGGCAATTGCTTCTGAGTGATGAGCGAGCCATGCCCAGGGCACTGACACGGTTATTGCTGTCCTATTCGCTTGGCCGCCGTACGGGATTTTCCGATCGTCAGGAAATCGAGCAGATTGTGGAACGCACCAGTGCGACCAGACATGGCCTGCGTTCGTTGATTCACCAGATTGTCAGCAGCGACGTATTTCGACGCCCTTAGAAGTTTTTCGTCTCGCCTTAAACGACCGCCTTCGGGAGCAATCACAATGAGCCGATACATTCCCAGAAGAACGCTGCTCCGGGGAGCTGGTGTTGCGATTGGACTACCGGCGCTGGACTGTATGATTCCAGCATTCTCAGCGGAGCCGCGGGGTTCGCAGGAACCACGGCGAATGATTGCCATCAACATGGAATTGTCCTTCCATCCACCGAATCTGATGCCAGTCAAAGTGGGGAGCGACTACGAGACGACTCCCTATCTGGAGCCGCTTAAAGATTTGCGTGACAACCTGACCGTCATTTCTGGTACCTCACATCCCGACGTTGATGGCGGCCATGCAGCCTCCAAATCATGGCTGACCGGAGCACCGCATCCAGGGGCTGCCAATTTCAAAAATTCGATTTCGATTGACCAGTTGGCAGCACGAGAAATTGGGCTGCAGACGCGACTGGCTTACATGGCACTCGGTGGAGATGGTATCTCGGTCTCTGCGAATGGGGTAAAAATCCCTGGAATACCCTGGCCTTCTTACTACTTTCGGAAAATGTTTATTGAAGGCACCGCTCAGGAACAGGCGGGACAAATGGAGCGTCTGCGTGAAGGGCGGAGTGTGCTGGATCAGGTTCAGGAGGCCAGCCGACGGATGCGGACCCGAGTCAGTGCCCGGGATCGTGAAAAACTGGATGACTTCTTTGCTGCCGTCCGTGAAGCTGAACAGCAACTTCAGAAATCGGAACAGTGGCAAAAGCAGCCAAAGCCTGTGGTGGATGTTGCGCCACCGAATGACATCAGGGATCAGTCCAGACTAATCGAGCGTGCCGTGCAGATGTATGACCTGATGGTTCTGGCAATCCAAACAGACAGCACCCGGCTGATGACCTATGCAATTGGTGATTCCAGCAATGTCCCGCTGCTTCCCGGCGTTTCCATGAACTATCACGATCTTTCGCACCACGGCCAGGATCCGGAAAAACTTCGGCAGCTGGCAACTGTGGAATCAGAGCATATCAGGGTGTTCGGCAACTTTATCCGGCGGCTGAAAGAGATCCGGGAAGATGAATCCTGCCTTCTGGATCGAACCATGGTGATGCTGGGATCCCACATGCACAGTGGTGGCCACAATAATCGAAATCTGCCGATCCTGTTTGCGGGTGGTCGGTTTAAGCATGGGCAGCACCTGGCATTTGATGCGGACAACAATTATCCGTTGGCAAATCTCTATGTGACTATGCTTCAGCGACTGGGGCTGGAAGTGGAAACTTTTGCGTCCAGTACCGGAACGATGCGTGGCCTGGAGCCTCTGAGCGTGTGAAGTAAGCAGCCGCAGGATTATATCAGACCTGAGATTTCCGGCGAACAGACCACGACAAGTGATGTATTTTGAAGCTGTATGTTTTGCCCTGAAGCAAGCGTGAAGCGGCAGCGAACAAACGCATCGTGGTAAACGAGACGTCTTATCATTGCAACGTCTCGGTAGTGTGTCCCGGTATTGACGTCCCGGTGATGGCGTGGATGTTCATGCTCTGTACCGAAGAGACGAGTCGGAGCGCAGCGTTGGCAGTGGTTGTTGCGGGGCAGGAATCCAGATGTGCTGAGAGTGGGCTCCAGCGATAGCGCGTCCTGCTAAATTCGGATTTGCAGTCTGATGGCGAGCGGGATGAGTGGAAAAAGCGGATGCGGGTCGACAGAAGGCTCCTGATTGACGACGATTCACGGAGATGCTGCTGTAGAATTTTTGAAGTGGGAACAGAGATGCTTTCGAAAAATGTGCTCACCGGATATTCTGTCATGGTCTTCCACCTGGTCGCCAAAATGACGTTGCTGATCGTGATGGCAGCGACTGCCTTTGGCCAGGACGGGAACGTTCCTGCAAAAGTTCTGCCACTGCCTGGTGAGGTCATTGAGTGTGAAGGCCGGCCGGCTTTTTTAATTGCGGGCAAGCCCGGAACCTTTCGATCCGGAAAAGCGTGGGTTTGGTACGCACCGACCCTGCCTGGGCTTCCGGGGCGTGAAGAGTCCTGGATGTTCGAACGCTTTCAGGCTGCGGGAATTTCCATCGCCGGCATTGATGCGGGGGAGTCCTGTGGCAGTCCTCGTGGAAACCTGCTTTACACCGCTTTTCATGCCGAGATGGTTCGGCGAGGATACTCTGAGCGTCCGATCATGCTGGGACGCAGTCGGGGAGGGTTGATGACCATGTCATGGGCCGCGTCCAACCCCGGGAAGGTATCTGGATTTGCGGGGATTTATCCGGTGCTGGATCTTGCCAGTTATCCGGGAATTGATCAGGCGGTCGCGGCGTATGAATTATCGCCTGAGGAGCTGCGCAGACGACTGGCGGAATTCAATCCGGTGGACCGGCTTGAGGGACTGGCAAAGGCCGGAGTTCCCATGTTTGCCATTCATGGCGATATCGACACCGTGGTACCACTCGAAGCCAATTCGGGCCGTGCACGTGACCGCTATACGGCCATGGGAGGCAAGTTTGAGGTGATCGTGCCAGCCGGGCAGGGTCATAATATGTGGCCAGGCTTCTTTGAATGTCAGGAACTGGTGAATTTTGTCCTGCAGCACGCGGATCCTAAACCCCCATTGATTGGATTTACGCTGTTGAAAACCAATCTCCCGGGGGGCAGGCACAACAATGTGCGAACAAGTCGAGCGATGCTGGTGCGAGCAGACGGTATGCTGCAGGCAAGTCTGGGTGAGTCACTTCTGACGCGGCGGTTCAACGTTCCGGTCAGCGGCAGTGAGCAGCAGCAGGTCCCGGTCGATTTGGATACTGCCGACACGGATTCGTGGACGCAGTTTGCAGGCTGGTCGCCGGATGGAACGCAGGCAATTATTGCCCGAGGCTGGCAGGATCCGGAAAACGCCATGTGGGAGGAACAGAACCGGACATTTCGCATGCAGCCGGGAAAGTGGAGTCTGGACTGCTGTCTGGTGAACCCCGGATCTCAGGAAGTCGTGAACCTGACTGCCATTGAGCGTGTCAGTCACTACAACGGCGGTTTGTTTTATCTCCCGGAGGGCAAGGGGTTTGGATTCACGGCGCTGATCAATGAAGTTTCAAAGCCGTTCATGATGAACATGGACGGCACAGAAAAGCGGGATGTATCAGGTAACGGAAATGGTTTCTCTTATGGTTACAGTGCATCGCCGGATGGAACGCTTATCAGTTACCATGAGAATTATCAGGTCTACATTGCAAAGTCAGATGGAACGGAAAAGCGTCACATTGTGACGGGCAATCCGTTCAATTTTGCACCGCAATGGTCACCTGATGGTCAATGGTTGTTATTCATCAGTGGTCAGCATGGCAACTCAAATCCGCATGTTGTGCGCAAAGATGGCACGGAACTGCGAATGGTGACGGATCTGAATGATTACCAGGGGTGGATTCAGTTTCTTGATGTGGACGATTTTCATCAGGGCAGCAGTGATCTTCCCGTATGGTCAGCCGACGGGCAAAGCCTTTTCTGCTCCGTGAAGACTGCCGATTGTGTGGAATTGTTTCAGGTTTCGCTGCAGGGGGAACAGCGACAACTCACGCATTCGCAACCAGGGACTCTGCACTACCATCCGACTCCTTCTTCTGATGGACAATGGCTGTTGTATGGTTCGCTGCGCAATGGTGTTCGACAGCTGTTTATCAGAAACATTCCAGCCGGCACGGAACTGGCTTTGACACATTTTCCCACCGGCGTTGCCGGGATGTGGCCACGCTGGCAACCGGTACAGGGCAGTCGCTAGTCGATTGGCAATGCTGCGGAAAAACTGACTGCAAATCGGCACGGGATAAATCGGATAAGGCAGCCTCACGGCGCATTGGATGCGATTTAGGAAGGCTCAGGCAGCGAACTCAGGAACAGTGGGATACCGACGACATGCCCTCCATCACACAACAACTGGCTGCACGCGGATGCATCCGGCCTCCGGCATTTCTGCCGATGAATGTCATGTATGAAACGCAGATGGGATCGGTTGCCTATGGTGTGGCTGCGGAAAATTCGGACCGTGATATCTATGGTTTTGCGATGCCGCCAAAGGATCATCTGTTTCCGCATCTTGCTGGTGAGATTGCCGGATTTGGTGCTCCGGCAGCGCGGTTTGAGCAGTTTCAGGTGGCGCACATCACAGATCCCAGTGCGGCTGGTGGAAAGGGGATCGAGTATGATCTGTCGATTTACAACATTGCGAAGTATTTTACGCTGTGCATGGAATGCAATCCCAACATGATTGACTCGCTGTTCACGCCGCAGGAATGTGTCGTGCACATCACACGAGTCGGATCGCTGGTCCGTGAGCAGCGCAGGTTGTTTCTTCATAAGGGAGTCTGGGTGCGGTTCAAAGCCTATGCCTATTCGCAATTGCACAAAATGTCATCAGCAAATCCGACGGGCAAACGCCGACAGCTGCGGCAGGAATTCGGCTATGATGTCAAGTTTGCGTACCATGTTGTGCGGTTGCTGTATGAGTGTGAGCAACTGCTGATGTTTGGTGATATGGACATTCGTCGGGATCGTGAACATTTGAAGTCGATTCGTCGCGGCGAGATCAGCGAGCAGGAGATTCGGGACTGGGCTGCCTCGAAAGAAAAACAACTGGAAAAGCTGTATCTGGAATCTGCACTTCCGGATGTTCCCGACAGGCAGGCAATCCGAACATTATTGCTGCAGTGTCTGGAAGAGCACTATGGTTGCCTCGATCGCATCGTGGCAAATCCAGACGCAGCCGCCGTGGCACTGCGGGAAATTACGGCAGTCGTGGATCGCTTCCGACACTGTTTAAAGACCGATGGTCCCTGATTGTCCGTTGATGGGACATCGCGGCGACGTTCCCGCCTCGCTTCTGGACCAGACTGACGCAAAGTTTCGGAGATGATGATGCTTGTTCTGCCTCAGGATCCGAATGTCCGAGAGTGTTGGCAGTCCTGGGCGGCAAACAGTCTGCAGCCTTCACTGGCGCTGCATGCGTTGGCAGAGTCCGGCAAGCTGATGGCGTTTCCGGAACTTGCGGCACTCCCGGGAACACCCCAGGATCCGGAATGGCATCCGGAAGGAGACGTCTGGATCCATACGCTTTTGGTGTGTGATCAGGCAGCGCTGATTGCCCAGCGTGATGGGCTTGACGCTCGTGAAACAGGAATTCTGGTCTTTGCCGCGCTTTGTCATGACCTCGGTAAGCCCGGGACCACCGTGTTGCAATCGGGCCGCTGGCGGTCGCCCATGCACGCACAGACAGGAATTCCGATATCCGTTTCCTTTCTGCAGCGGATTGGCGCTGGTTCAGACATTATAGATATCGTCAAGCCACTGGTGGCGGAACATCTTGTTCATACGCAGCCGGCGACATCCACTGCAGCCGTCAGAAGACTGTTAAAACGGCTTGAGCCTGCCAGTTTTTCGCAGTTGATTCGCCTGATTGAAGCCGATCTGCGTGGCCGCCCGCCACTCGCTGGAACGCTGCCGGAATCCGTATTGAGACTTCACCGTCGCGTCCAGGAGTTGCCTGTTTACGCAATGCGACGTACACCTGAGAGCCCTCCGCTGGTACTGGGGCGGCACCTGGTTGAACTGGGCCACACGCCAGGGCCCGCGTTTCGGGAAATCCTTGACCAGTGCTATCAGGCACAGCTGGCGGGTGCGTTTTCTGACCAGCCGGGGGCCATGGAATTTGTCCGGAAACTGCTGCAGGGCAGTTCACGTACATCTTGAAAAACACCAGCAGCCCCCGTCAGATCTTACTCACTGCCAACTCTTTCTGTTCAGGTCAAAAGCCCTTCGATCGGCTTTGCCGCAGGATCGGCTATCGGCATTTCTCGACCATCCACAAGGAAGTTGCCGGTTGAATCCACGCCGACGGCCTGCAGGTACGTGTGGAACAGACTTCCGTGGTCCACCTGCTTGTCCACGACCTCGGTCCCCTTATCATTTGTTGCGCCGAAGGCAGCCCCACGTGGTACGCGGCAGCCGGCCATGCAGACAGACCATGCACGTGACCAGTGATCGCGACCATAATACTGATTCACATTCGGTGTGCGCCCGAATTCGCTCAGAACAACAATCAGCGTGCTTTCCAGCATTCCACGGTCGGCGAGGTCTGCGACAAACGTAGAAAATGCAGAGTCAAACTCTCCCAGTTGCTCGATGTGGAAATTGAAATTCTCATTGTGAGTGTCGTAGTTGGAGTGTGACAACTGCACGAACGACACCTCATTTTCCAGGAGGCGTCTTGCCAGCAGACAGTGTCGCCCCAGATCATGAGTTCCGTATTTTTCAATTTCCTTCGCGGGCTCCTTTGTCACATCAAAAATGTCTCGCTGATTCATCAGCTTTTCAGCCTGTTCAAAGGAATACGTGAACGCTTCGGTGACGGCCGTCCTGCGTCGATTCAGAAAGCGTTCGCTGACCTTCCGCCGAAACTCCTGCCGGGCCTGATCAGAATCAGCGGGAATGCTGTCCGGACGCACGGTATTCGGCGGGGGATTTCCATTCCCTAACTGTACACTGGAATACTTTGGTCCCAGCCATGCCGCGTCGTTGCCACGACCACCGCCGCCGCCGGGAGTGATTACAATGTGGCCAGGAAGGGCGCTGTCCGCGGGATTCAGCGTTTTTGCGGCCACCGCACCCAGTTGAGGAAATTCGCCTGCGGGAGATTGCCGGCGCCCTGTGAGCATCAGGTACGCCCCCTTGCCATGATCATCTTCCGAAGTGTTGACACCGCGAACCAGACACAAATGATGCATTTGCATAGCGGTCTTTGGCAGCAGCTCACTGACCTGAATGCCGGGTACAGACGTAGGAATCGCCAGAAACGGTCCCCCCGTTTCCACTCCGGGCTTGGGGTCCCAGCTTTCCAGCTGACTGAGACCACCATGCATGTTGAACACAACGATACGCTTCTGGTCAGCCTTCAGGCCTGCGGCAATCGCTGGATTGGCAAACGCTCCGAGTCCACCGACGATGGTGCCCGCACCGGCAGCCATGGTGCCCAGAAATTGTCGTCGCGCAAGGCTATGTGCGGTGGTGTTGCATGGGTATCTGAGAGTCATGATCAGTCTGCCTTTCGATTAAACACAAGTCTGCATGGTGCAGTGATGTCTCACAAAATCTGGTTTCCTGAAATTGTCGCTGGTTTTAAGCGATTTGACGCTAAGCCCCATTCTGGCTTCCCCGGAATCTGTTAACGATTGAAACGGAACTCTGCGCTGCTGAGCAGTCCCCAGACAAGTTCCTGAGCGGCTTTGCTGCGATCGGTCCGTTGTGTAAGAAACGCGGTGACTTCCTGAACCTCTTCCTCGGTCGGCATCCGTGTCAGAATTCCAAGATACAACTCTTCGGCGGCCAGTCGGTTGTCGGCGATGCGAATAATTCTCTCTGTGGCATTGTCACCGGCTGGAGCGACCCAGCTGTTGATTGCGCTGCCGTTGGCCGTGAACAACGCCTGATCGGCGCTGGCGTAGAAATCCCCCTGCGGTTGTCCGGGAGCACCACCATAGATCGCCACATACTGCCCAAGGTTTCCTTTGAGCTTATCCCATGTTTGCTGTTCAACCTGCAGCTGACGGGCTGCGATCACCGCAGGATCCTGCTTTTGTTGTTCTGTCAACGGTGAGACCTTATCCAATTCGGCAATTTCGCCGGCTCGATGACGATCGTAGACCGTGGTGACCCGAAAAATGGTCCAGCACAGCTGTTCCGGCGTGAGTGCTTTTAATTGGGAAAGTGCAAATCGAGAGGCAAGGTCCCCCGGGACTGGAGCCGTTGCAGATTCCAGTTCACTCTGAATTTCACTCTGACGTTTCTGAACTTCCGCAACGGACTTTGATGCCACCTCAACCATTTCCTGGCGTCGTTTCATTTCGGCTTCGGTTTCGGCCATTTGCACCAAAGCGGTTTTCATGGATTCTTCGGCTTGCTGCAATTGCGTCATAGCTGCTGCGGCCATCTTCTGTTGGGTATCTGCAGCCACAACAGCCGCTTCGGCACGCGAACTGAGCGCCGCGCCCGTCTGCTGAAGGCTGGTGTCCCCGCCCAGCAATTCTTCAACGCGTCCCAGTGCCGCAAGGGCCTCTGTGAGTCGTGCTGATTTTGTCTTTTCAAGGTCAGATTTTGCCCCTTCCTGCAGTGCCATTTTCTGCATGGCATCTCTTTGATTGGCGGCCGCCTTCAACTCGGCCGCCGCGGCAACGGCTGTCGAGGCGAAATCATGGACGGCTTGTGTGGCCGTAGTAACCTCTGCCTTCTGTGACGCGACACTCTGTGCGATCTCTTCCATCGATCGCTGAATCGTGGAAACAGCACTCATACGAGTCAGTGCCGCCAGCCTTGTCTCAAGCGAAGTCTGCTGCAGTTGCGCGTCCTGGTAAGCCGCGCGAGCGTTGACCAGTTGGGCCTCTGCGGCTAACAAGGCCTCGTGGAGCGGATTTGTTTTTTGCTGCGCAGCCTCCAGAAGACCCACCGCAGCCTTCAGTGCGTCCGTCGGGGCCGCCAGCGCCGTCGTTTTTTCAGTCGCGGCCTGCTGCAGGGCCGGAAGCTCGTTTTGTACAGCCATGAATCTGGCCGATATAACCTGCTCAGCCGAAATCACAGCGGCATCATCGGGAATCGCAGCCTTGACCTGTTTCAGTGATGCTGCCGACGCCGCAAGAGCCTCTGCAATTTTGTTCTTCATGTTCAGGGCTGCATTGGCGTCATTCACAGCCTTTTGTGCTTCATCAAGTTTTTTGCGAGCTTCTGCGGCCTGACCGCGAACCTTGTCTCTTTCGGCAGCAATGGGGAGGAGCGATGTTTCCGCTGCGGAGTAAGCCGTCTCCAGTGCTTCGAGTGTTTGATTTGTTGCCGTGAGAGACGCCTCCATGCTGACTTTGACGCCTGTCAACTGTTCGGATTCTTTCTGAGCGGCCACAAGCTGCGGAAAAGTCTCTGCAGGCAAATCAAACGGTCGCTGATACGGTTCGCTCAGCGCCACTTCGCGCAGAAACGTTCGCAAATCATAGTTTGTCGCCACAAGCCAGTCACCCAGTTGTCGCAATAATGCCGGACTGACCGCGGGATTATCTGGATGCAACATGTCCAGTGGCTGCACCAGGCCCCTGCCGAACATCAGCGACCAGAATCGATTGGCAGCATTTTCATTAAACAGCCGATGACTGCCGCTGGTTGCAGATTCCGCCAGCCACTGCCGCCTGCTGAGCTTTGGAACAGCGCGTACACCATCGGCAGGCGCCACGATGTACTCATCACCGGGAATCAGAAACGGTTCTGTCAATGTTGTGCCACCGGGCAGCCTCGCTCCAGTGCGATGCGCGTTCCCTTTGGAGAAGACACTTTCGAAGGTGAGGTCAGAACCCGAACGATCTGCCAGGACCGTTACGTCTTTGCCGTCAATCTTTTTGACCACGGTGTAGGTTGCCGAAGAAACAGCCAGCAGCCCCTGATAATCCTTCTGCAGGAAATCGCTCACGATCGGAGAATCATGACACTGGGCACACTGCATGTCTCTTCCGAAAAACAGACGTCCGATGTCGCGTGCCACCACGTTGGGTTCCGCCGCACGGTCCAGCAGGAAGCGCGCGGCCGGTCGCGTTTCAGGGTTCTCTCCATCTACGGTAAGCATTTCGCGAACCAACACATTCCACGGCTTATTAGCGCGTACGGAATGCAGCAGCCACTTCATCCAGTCGTCCTGAGACACATTCGTGTTGGGACGACGTTCCATCAGCATGACATCCAGCGAAGATGCGAGGTGTCGGGTGTGCTCGGCAGAGGCCAGCAGCTGATCGACAAGTTTTTCACGCTTTGCGGGATCCGTATCGGCCAGGAATCTGCGAGCTTCATCTGCCGAAGGCGGCATGCCGGCCAGATCCAGCGAGACACGCCGCAGGAACTCTGCATCGCCGGCTGCTGGAATCGTCATGCCTGGAGGCAGCGCCAGTTCACGGTTGATGATGGTCCGAAGCGGTTCCTGGGCGGAGACGGATGTGCAGAACAGCCCTGCCACAAGCAGCAAGCTTGCTGTCAACATCAACGGACGCCCGGCGGCCGTCGCAGCGCGACGTAATAACCGAAGACTCGCGTTCATTCCGCGTTCTCCGAAATTTCGATTTCCCGATTTATCGCAGGAAGGACCGTTGCGTGGGCCAAACGGCATGCGAAAATGACGGAAAACCACAGGGAAGGAAGGAATTTGCCCGGACCTGCGAAAAACAGATTCGGAAAGTACAAAACGTTCAGGTAAGGTGTATCTTCACGGGGCAAGGCTCGTCAAGCGATTACTCCAGGGAAATACACGTCATAGCAAAACCCCGAGAAACTGGAATTTTCCGGTATTCCACCATTTTTGGGGATCATTCGTCAGTGTCAATGGTCATTCCCCCGCAACCGTTGCCGCCTGGCGGGCTTCCGGTTACAGTCCGGAAGATTTTCAGAGTGCGGGGAAATCCCTGAAGAAGGGTCCCGCAGGCATTCCCGGTGCTTTCCGTTATTCTCTTCAGAAGTTCAAAGAATCAATGGCCGACATTACGACTCAACTGGCGGTTCTTGGGGGTGGTCCAGGAGGATATCCGGCGGCGTTTGCTGCGGCAGACCACGGCATGAAAGTCGTGCTGATCGATGATGGGATCAAGCCCGGTGGAGTCTGTCTGAATCGCGGTTGTATTCCCTCCAAGGCCCTGTTACACGTGGCGAAGCTTCTGAACGAAACCGAAGAAGCCGCGGACTACGGCGTTGTATTTTCCCGACCGACCATCGATCTGGACAAACTGCGTTCCTTCAAGAACAACGTCATCGGTACGCTTTCCGGTGGCATCGAAGGTCTGTGTAAGGCTCGCGGAGTGGAACTGATCAAAGCCCGCGGGACGTTTGTAAATTCCGACACGCTGGAACTGAAGTTTCCTGATGGCACGACAAAGACGATCAGTTACGAACACTGCATCATCGCCACAGGATCCCAGCCCGCAATGCCACCGCTGTTTGCCATCGGTGATGATCGCGTGATGGATTCCACGGGGGCCCTCGAACTGAAGGATGTTCCCAAACGATTGCTGGTCATCGGTGGCGGGTACATCGGGCTGGAAATGGGCAGCGTCTACGCAGCGCTTGGTTCGGAAGTGACCGTTGTGGAAATGACAGCGGGACTGCTGCCCGGGGCTGATCGCGATCTGGTAACGCCCCTGCAGAAAAGACTTTCTCACCAGTTCAAAGCCATTCATCTGAATACAAAAGTGGCCGGTATCAAAGCGACTCCGGAAGGCATTGTGGCGTCACTGGAAGGTGAGGGTGTCGAGCCTCAGCAGACCTTCGATCGCGTCCTCGTGTCTGTTGGTCGTCGGCCCAACAGTCGCGGCCTGGGACTCGAAAACACAAAGGCTCAGATCGACGAACGAGGTTTCATTAAGATTGATCGCAATCAACGGACAGCGGATCCCAAACTGCTTGCCATCGGTGACATTGCCGGCGAACCGATGCTGGCACACAAAGCCACTCGCGAAGCGAAGATCGCCGCCGAAACACTGCTGGGTGAGCCCGTGGAATTTGATAACATCGCCATTCCGGCCGTGGTCTTCACGGATCCGGAACTTGCCTGGGCTGGTGTCACCGAAGCCGAAGCAAAGGCTCGCAATCTGGACGTCACCGTCTACCGCTTTCCATGGGCCGCCTCCGGGCGTGCGCAGACACTTGCCCGCACCGAAGGCCTGACAAAAATCATTGTTGAAAATTCAAAGCAGCGCGTTGTGGGCGTGGGCCTGGTTGGAGTTGGTGCTGGTGAGATGATTGCAGAAGCGGTATTGGCCATCGAGATGGGCGCAACAGCCCGTGACCTCGCCGATTCCATTCATGCCCATCCCACTTTGTCTGAAACTCTGATGGAAGCAGCCGAAGGGATTATCGGACAGCCAACGCACAAGTTCAGCCCGAAAAAGAAGTAGTCAGTTGCCAGTGCCTGAAATCCGGGGGCACACTTCTCCATTGCAGGACGCCAACATCCGATTCAACCGGACGCTGGCGATTTCCTTCTGCGGTTGATGCCCCCGTTTCAATACCAGCACGACGCGCCAGCGAGTGAATCCCGCCCACTGCGCACAACTTCAAGTGCACCGCAGGCCAGCGAATCAGCCCGGCGGGCTTAAGCAGCGAAACGACCACACAACATAGCGAGTTGGCCCAGTTGTTCCGTTGTTAGCTCGTCAGGCTGAAGGCTCGAAACGCCAACTGAAAACAGATGGATGGGCCAGTCTTCGCATTGAGCCCGGTGTGCGGGAGAACACCAGGGCCTGTGGTGGAGTCTTTTCCGGAGTTGGTCGAGCTCACAATGCCGCGATCAAGCAATCGTCGAGTGGCGGCCAGGAAGATTGCGGCGAGTTCAAACCGCGGGGCGGCCTCCTTTCGGTCGGACGATGCGTTCTCTCTACGTGCTCTTCGGGTGCACAGGTTTTTCGCATGCGGGTGGCTGTCAGCCAATGACAGTGCCTCTGTCTGGAGAGCCACCCGGTGCGGGTGGGAGCTGATGGAAAAAGGGTGGCGAGGGAGACGGGATGTTAAATTTGGGAAAGGGAAGCGCAGACGGTGTTGGCTACGGAATCGCTTGCGACACCAGTTGCAACGAACTGCCGTACTCGATGACCATGACAGTCGCCAGCAACTCTGTCGGTGCGGTAGTACGTGGAAAGAATAGCTAAACTGAAACTAAGCAAACAGCAGTAGACACCGGTCAGTGTTCAATGATGCTGCAGGTGAAAAAGGCGTCTGGATGTTCAGCCACGAGTCATCCAAACGCCACCCCAGTGAACTGGAAAAGAAGATTGTCCTATGCTCTTCCCTTATTTCCCGACGACAGTACCAGGCGTTCTGGAATGCGCATGCTGTGGAAAGTCAAAGGTCAACACCAGCGGTTCAGTGCCGGTGTTTTCGATCTCCACACCACCATTCGCCAGTGCAGCCTGAGTGATGAAACCAATCTCAGGGTAGATCTGTCCGAGCAGCATATTCTGGTGATACCGTACATCAAGCTTACCGATGCGGCCGCTTCCGCCATTCGTATGGAACAGTGCGGGACTTTCCGGGCAGAACTTTGTCTTTCCGCCTGGCTGCACCGTGAGTCGCAGAATGGAGCACTTCTGGTCCCCGAGGAAGTCTCCGTAAATGATCCACTTCGCATCGACGCCCTCACCCGAGAATTCCTCTGCGGAAATCGCCGGACGAGAATTTTTCAGCACGAAATCCGGATCCTGGTTTGCCGAGAAATCAAACTTGTCAACGAGGTATTCCCAGTCTTCGTGACGGTCTCTCGGGTAGTCCACTTCCCTGCACGCGTAGAATGCATCCGCGGCGCCAATGCGGCCGTCAAGCGTCAGGTCCTCGGCCAGAAAGTGCTCGTCCATCGTCACGTGCAGTTCGTGCGTACAAAGATTCGTCGGTGAATGCAGAACTCCGTTTGGCATGACAAATCCATTATCAAGCTGCATCATCACATGCGGCGCCAAATGCCGAATCCCATTGTACTCGCTTTTTCCGAAACGCTTCATGCAGGCAAGAAACTGTTCCCGCGTTACGAACGAGTACAACCCCATGGCCGTAGTGTGATAATGCGACGCACTGACCCCGGGATTGTCAAATGAATTGATGTCGTAAACTTCCCATTTTGACCAGTGCAGATGGTCCGGAATAGGATTCAGATTGTCGAACTTCTTCGACACAATCGGCCATGTGGGCTTGCCGAATACCGCGTTCGCAAACGCTGTGACCTTCTGCCCCATGACCGCTTCCGGATTGGCGACAATCAGATCCTGCAGGGAAATCACCTGCCCGTCCGGTGTCAGCACATGGGATTCGCCTTCACGAAACGGTGCCTTTTTCGTGCGTGTATCGATAACTCCTGTGACAATCGGTACCGTGCAGCCCATCCAGATTTCGTCAAGCCCCGTACCGTTCATGTAGTCCGGATAGTAGGACTCTGCAGCCAGTCGCAGCCGTTTGCCCGGAGTACAGAATGTTCGACCTGCGTAGCGATGCAACAACTGCAACACGCCACCGTGCCTGTTCAGGCAGTCATCCAGTATGGCAACCGCACTTCCGGCGGTTCCGTCGATTACGGCCTGTTGGGGGTATTCGTGCAGACGCTCTGCGAGAATTGATGTCGAAGCAACCATGAATGAGGTACCTCAAAGACAAAAGTGACAGATCGTCAGGAAATCGTTCTGTCGAGAAGACTGGTCTGTTGAAATTGCCGAAATGCCACGAGACGGTTCCTGACCACACCCCTCGCACGGCCCATACCCCTGTACTATAAAAAAACGGACGTCAGAAGGGAATTTAACCGCGAGTTATAGCCAGGTAGTTGTTGCCTCTGCTTGTCGGCTGAAATGCGGCCTTTCATGACCGAAATCGGACTGCAGCAGTGGCAACACCAGCAGGCGTCCATGGAAAGATTCCCTATCGGGACCTCGCGAAAAATCTTTCGGAAATGGACTCAGCAACAATGCTCGCACAGCCGGTAGGCAGTGACCAGAAACGCACGGTCCTGCGTCATCAATCTGCCGGAATTCCTGATTTTTGCGACAAATCATGTCCTGTCAGGCAGCCCGCGTTGCCCTTCAGCAGGCGGAGATTCTGCAATCTGCTCGGCTTCAGCAGTGACTTGCCAGCTCATCCCTGGAGCAGTCCCCCCAAATCGGCCTCCCCGCGATTGTCCTCGTCGCATTGAAACTCAGAGTTCGA
>CAIQIE010000303.1 GCA_903871805.1 uncultured Planctomycetaceae bacterium
CATGGAGGTGCTTGCTCAAATTGCCGACACGGCTTTCGTCACCAGTTGTGATGTCCCGCTGCTGAATCCTGATGTCATCCGTCTGCTGTTGAGTACGCCGGGAGAATGGGACGCGGTTGTCCCTCAGGAAGAGCGTTTTCTACATCCACTTTGCGCCGTCTATCGCACATCCACCCTGGCCACAATTCGCCGGTTGCTGGCCATTGACGAATATCGCCCCAGAGCCATGTTTCAGCAGGTTCGAACCGTCTACGTGCCGGTCGAAGAACTGCGGACCGTCGATCAGGACCTGCACAGCCTGATCAACCTGAATCACCCCGAAGACTACCGGCGAGCGCTTGCACTTGCCGCACTCTCCGCCACAGACTGAATCCCGCCACTCGCTACTTTCTGCTCTCTCTTCACCATTCTTTAGTGCTTTGTCAAAGCTTGAAATGGGCATTCAACGTCTTGAGATGGGCGTTCAGCGTCTTGAAATTGGCGTCCACCGTCATTCCCGCGCAGGCGGGAATCCAGATCGCGGCGCTGGTTTCCCGCCTGCGCGGGAATGACGTCACCCCAAAACTAAGGTTTGACAAAGCACTACTCCGCCATCGCTCGAATGCCTTGCAGGAAGACGGTTGCGGTCACGAGAACACCAATGAAGAATGATAGAAAAAATCCGATAATGGCGGGACTTCTGGGAGGACGACGAAGCCCGTAGAACAGACAGACAAAAATCGCCAGAAACGTCAGCAGCAGGCTGCCTCCCAGCAGGATGACCACCAGCCATGACCATGGTGAGGACGCATCCAGAGAGCTTGTTCGTCCTGTGGAATCCAGAAACAGAACCAGGCCAACCCAGGACAGATGTCCCAGCAGCTGCAGCAGGGAAAGTCCCAGTCCGATCAGGCCTGGTAGATTCTGCCTGAACAGCTGCAGCATGGACAATTCTGAATCATCTGCATGGCGGTCTGCAGACATGTGAGTTGAGGTCGTTGGGCTGGACCCCGCCCGACGACCGGATTTCTGTTTTTTTCCGTGGCGTGCCACTCAGCCACCCTTGATTTCGAAAATCGCTTCCACTTCCACCGCGGCCCCTGTTGGCAGAGCGGCAAATCCGAGGGCACTGCGTGCGTGGAATCCGTCGCCTTCTTTTCCAAAGACCTTGTGCAGCAGATCACTGCAGCCATTGATCACCAGGTGCTGTTCGACAAACTCGGGGGCCGAATACACGCAGCCCAGGACCTTCAGGACCTTCAGGTCGTTCAGCGTTCCATGCGTGTTGAAGACCGATCGCAGGATCTTTCTGACACATTCCGCGGCCGCTTCGTAACCCTGTTCCACCGTCAGATCTTTTCCAAGCACACCCTTGATGTCACTGACATGCCCCGAGGTGATCAGAAGATTGCCCGAGCGGACGCACATGTTCAGGTAGCCGGGAGCCTGAGGTTCAAAGCAGACGCCCAGTTCGCGGGCTTTATCATTTGGCTGCATGGTTGCGTTGATTCCTGTTTCGTGAGAAAACCCGCATGCAAAAAGCGGAGTATTGCACAGCGTCGGGGATCTGAACTCTCAGCGCCCTGTCTGTTTTGCGGAAGTTTTACGGCGCACCCGCGTCAGGAGCAAGTAACATCACGGAATCCTCATTTATGTCGGACCAATTGGAACAGCGGCTGGAAAAAGTGGAATCCGCCATCGCGCACCTGCAGCATGACGTTGATGCACTGAACACATCGCTGCTGAATCAACTTCGTCGCCTGCAGGAATTTGAATCCAGGTTCACACGAATTGAACATGAACTGATCACATTTGGCGAAACTCCGGAAAAACGTGATCCTGCCGTTGAACGGCCCCCGCACTATTGACGCAGGCCCATGGGCAGAGATTCACGGCACGGCGGCAGTTGCAAATCCGCGTAATTCCGGTGCATCGTTTTCTCCGATCGGCTCAGTTTCTGAAACACCGGCCACATTCGAAAGATCCATTTATGCAAAACACCCCGATTCTGCTGTCCATAAGTCTCCTGATCGCAGTGGCCGGCCCGGCATGCTCTGCTGCCAGTCCGTTTCAGGACGCAACGGGGACCGTGTACCTTGATGCCAATAAAAACCGCGTTCGCGATGCGGACGAACAGGGCATTGAGGGCGTCAGGGTTTCGAACGGGCGTGAAGTGGTCGTGACCAGTGCCTCGGGACAATACACGCTGCCGGTCGACGACGACACGATTCTCTTTGTGATCAAACCCAGTGGTTACCGCACGGTGATCGATGATCTGAACATTCCCCGTTCGTACTACATCCACAAACCCAATGGTTCGCCAAAACTGGATTTCCCCGGAGTCGCTCCTACCGGTCCGCTTCCCGCAACAGTGGACTTTCCGTTGTATCAGGTCACAGAACCGACGGCCTTCGATGTGGTCTTCTTCGGCGACCCACAGCCTCGCGACCAGAAGGAAATCGACTACATCGCCCATGATGTGATCGAAGAACTGACCGGAATTGATGCTGCATTCGGCGTCACGCTGGGGGACATACTTTTCGACGACCTCAGCCTGTTTGACAGTTTTAACCGAACGCTCAGCCACATTGGCATTCCGTGGTACAACGTGATTGGCAATCATGACATCAACTTCGCTTCAGAAAATGATGAACTGAGCGATGAAACCTATGAACGTGTTTACGGCCCGCCGTACTTTTCCTTTGACTACGGCCCGGTGCACTTTATTGCGGTCGACGATGTTCACTGGCTGCGTGAAGGGAACAAAAAACTGTACCGCTCAGGACTCAGTGAAGAGCAGCTGACGTTTATCGAGAACGACCTGAAACATGTTCCCCAGGATCGGCTGGTTGTAGCCATGATGCACATACCGCTGGTGAAATCGACACCATGGATCGAACCGCGTCGTGAGCGACTGTTGCGACTTCTGGAAAGTCGCGAACATTGCATCTCGCTGGCCGGACACACGCATCACCACGAACACGTGCTGATGAATGCCCAGGACGGATGGAAGGGCGCACGTCCGCATCATCACATCATCAACGTGACTGTCAGTGGAGCATGGTGGTCGGGAAAACCGGACGAACATGGTGTTCCCCACACCATGTGTGCCGATGGGACTCCCAATGGCTACACGATCATGCACTTCGACGGCCAGAAATACCTGCTCGACTACAAGGCGGCGCGACGCGGAGCGGACGAACAGATTCGAATCACAGCCCCGGAAGTCGTGGCACTGGCGGACGCCTCGAAGACCGAATTCCGGGCCAATGCCTTCAACGCAATTCCCGGCGCAACGGTGGAATTCCGCCTCGACAACGAAGCATGGAGGCCCATGACAAAGACGGAAAATGAAACGGATCCGATTTTTCAGACCTTGTTCAACGAGGAAAAAGCTCTGAAGGACGATCTTCCATGGCGGAAGCTGGCTTCACCACTGGTCTGTCCGCATCTATGGAAAGCCGCTCTCGGCGAGATCTCTCAGGCCGGCAGTTACCACATCCAGGTGAAAGTCACCAATCCGAACGGACAGGTGCTGGAAGGTGACCGTGTGATTCGCGTGGAATAGTTCCGTGTTCTGAATGCCCTGCGGCGCGGCCGGACGCAGCCGCAGGGTTTTTATGACTCAAGACAGGAAAGTTCAGATCGTGGCGAAGATTGTGACATTCGGAGAAATCATGGTACGGATGGCGCCCAGAGGTGTGGATCGCCTCCGCCAGGCGCTGCCGGGCACGCTGGAGGTGACCTTCGCCGGTGCAGAAGCCAACGCCGCCGTCTCCCTCGCCTTCCTTGGCGCCGATGTCGACTTCGTGACAGCATTGCCGGAAGGACCATTGACGGATGCCTGTCTCAGCAGCCTGCGAGGAACAGGGATGGGCATCAGCAATGTGCGGCAGACAGCGTCCGGACGGTTCGGCATTTTCTTTGTCGAAACCGGAGCGAATCAGCGACCGACCCAGGTTTGCTATGATCGCGACTACTCCGCCATCAGCCTGTCGAAGCCAGGCGATTTCGACTGGAAAGTGCTGCTGAAAGACGCGGCCTGGCTGCATCTGACCGGAATCACACCGGCCCTGTCAGAATCCGCTGCCGCGGTCACGCTGGAAGCGGCCCAAACGGCCCGCGCCATGGGAGTCCAGGTGTCGTTTGACGTCAACTATCGTTCGCGATTGTGGCGCTGGGATGCATCGCGAGCCCCCCAGCAACTGGCCCGCGAAACCCTTGTGCAACTGCTGCCGTACGTGTCGCTGATGTTTGGCAACGAAGAGGACTGCCGATTGCTGGGAATCGCCCTGCCCGACGTACCGGCAGAATCCCGCATTGATCGCGCGATTCGCGTCGCCGAGACGATGCACTCCGCCTACCCGAACATCGCACTGTTTGCAACAACATTCCGCGAACAGATTTCGGCTTCTCATAACAACTGGGGTGGAATGCTGTACGAGTCCGATGGGCGGCGAGTCTCGCTGGCACCGATCCGGAATGGTCAGTACCAGCCCTGGGAAATCCGGCAGATCGTGGATCGAGTCGGTAGTGGGGATGCATTCGACGCCGGGATTC
>CAIQIE010000304.1 GCA_903871805.1 uncultured Planctomycetaceae bacterium
AGTGGCACTCCATCGGCTTCGATCCAAGCCGTTCGAATGACTGGAACTCGTTTGCTGGCTTTGGGAACGAGGTCATAGTCCGTCCCCCTGGTCTGCAGGAACCAGGTGTTGTCACGAAAGCCGTTCATCATGCGGGATGTGGCCACACGAGTCAGATCCGCACGCTCCTCCTCATTCAGCGAAGGGGCCTTCCTGATTTCAGCGACAAGTTTTTGCGTCTCAGAGACATCAAAACTGACCCAGCCATAAGGCGCGATGAACGCTTCAAGCTTGCAGTGCGACGGAGAGTTCTTCGGAAAGGCGTTGATTCCATACGTGACTCGTGTTGGAACTCCCAGTTCCCGCCCGAGCGACGCGCAGAAACTGTGATAGTCACTGCAATGGCCGCGGCGTTTGGTTAACACATGCTCCGAGTTGGCCTTTAGGGAAGCGTCATGGTGATCGTAAACCACATTGCTTTGAACCCAATCCATCACGCCAGCGAAATCCTGAAACGGATTCGTTTTCTGAGGCACAATCTCGTTCAGGACTGTCTCGAATCGCTCATCCACAATGACCGCTTGCGAGTCCCCCTGTTGGTACTTCAGGAAACCTTTTGGCCATTGCGAGACTGTCTGCACTTTCGTGGGATCGATTTTCCAGTTGAGTTCCCAAACCTTAATCCTGAACTGGTGCCGAATGACCTGCGCTCCCTGCGGGGATTTGAATTCGAAGTACGCGAACTTGTTTCCGTAGGTCGGCTCGACGGCAATCTCTGGCTCGACGTGCACTGGGAAACTGAATAAGGATCCCTCTGTGACTTCCTGTGCGGCATCGGTCGTCGGCATCGGCAACCAAACCTGAAGCTTTTCAGCTTTGTACGGTGGGGTTACGACAATCGAGAAATCGATGTCGTATGTCACTGGGTTGCTCCGTTCTGCGAGGTAGGGCAGTTCTGCATTTATTGAGAACCGGTTCACGCTTTCCTGAGCGAACGTCGCGTTCGAGGTTGCCTGAATGCATGAAACAAAACAGCCGCTAACGGCAACCAGGCATAGACGCATTAACGACATCAGAAACTCCAGATCGATGCGGTGTCCAGGAGAGCAATGTGAATTGCAGCACGCAATCCTGAAGGCCATTCCCGCTGCACAACGCACGGGAGTATGCAGCAAATCCTGCCAATTGAGAACGCAGGGAATCAAATTGCTGAAGGTCTTCAGAACTGGTCTCCAGATCCGACCTCGTCCATGACCCTCAGGTGATTCTCATGAAATCGAAAAACTTTGCTCGGATATCACACCCGATAAGTTGCCGGAATGCCCTAACACAATTACATTCATTAGATTGTTATCGTTTGGGTCGGCGCTTTCAACCTGCATCGGCCCGCAATCGAGCTTTGCGACCGTGACGGTCAATCATTTCATCTTTTAAATCATGAAAAGGCGCACAGCCCTGATGCAGATTTTGTATCTGCAGGAGCGAGACGCAATGAGCGTCGTGGCTTGAGCGGGAATCGATGATTCTTGCCGCATTCGGACGGCAGACCAGCGCAACGAGCAATCCTGCCACCCGAAAATCTCCTGTCGAGTGCCCATCAGAGATGTCTGCCTTTGGCAGGCTGACAATAACAAGAATCTTCTCAGGTCAAGTTGATTAATCGCAGAACCTTATGGCCACGACATCATTTGATGCCAATTTCTGTGCTGAGCGGCTGAAGGCGATCGGAGACCCTCATCGTCTGAAGATCATTTCTGCACTCAGATATGGCGAGATGACGGTGACAGACCTCGCAGAGTTGATTGAAGCGGAGAACATGACGGTCTCCCATCACCTGAAAATCCTAAAGTATGCAAAAGTGGTCGAAGTCCGCCGTGAAGGACGATTCATGTATTATCGACTTCACGAAGACCTCGTGGGCGCGGATTCCCAAAAGTCAATGTTTCTCGATCTGGGCTGCTGCCGGCTTGAAGTGCCGGATCGGAAAGCCTGACAATTTCTGGAGCGTGAACGTGAAGTTTATCGTTGTCGTCCTTTGCCTGTTGTTTGCTGTCCAGCTTCCCGCGTCAGAAATTTCTGTCATCACACCGGAAGAGGCCCACAAGCTGATTTCCGCCACCGATCCCGCCAAACGCCCGATCGTGCTGGATACTCGAGGTGGCTACAAAGATTATTTTCGAGGCCACATTCCAACGGCCCATCACATCAACTTCGACACGCTGCGAGGAACGGACAATGGCGTTCCGGTTCAATATCTGCCGGATGATCTCACCGCCGCTTTGCTGGTTCGCGCGGGGATTCAGCCCGGGCGAACTCATCTGATCTATGCCACAGGTGACACTCTGCCCAACGATGAAATCCTCAGCGCCAGCATGGTGGCGTATGTGCTGGAAAAGTTTGGCGTTGACGACATCCGTATCATTGACGGTGGTTTGTCAGGATGGAAGAAAGCAGGGTTGCCGTTAATGCAGGAATACTTCGGCAACCCGAAAGGCAGCGTGCCGGACACTCATCATCCGGAGATCGGAGTCGCAGTTGATGAACTGATCAAACGCAAAGGCCACACCGGAGTCCTGTTAATCGACGCACGTCCTCACAATGAGTACATCGGCGAAGACGACGTGTGGCTGCGAAAGGGACACATTCCTGGAGCAATCAGCTTCCACTGGGCCAGACTGATGGAAGACGCCAACACCCACAAATTCATCAGTGCAGATGACGCAAAGAAAGAGCTGGAGACCGCCGGGATCACTTCTGATAAAGAGATCATTGTTTACTGCGGAACATCACGAGAAGGCAGCCTGCTGAGGTTCTACCTTCGCCACGTGGCCGGCTACCCCAACGTGAGGCTCTATGAAGGATCATGGAAAGAGTACGCCTCCATGAAACAGCTTCCGGCAGAAATCAAAGAGAACATTGTCACCAAATAACGTTGCAACGAGGAGTTCTCTGTGATGGAAACCCTGTTGCTGCTGTCTGCTGCCTTTGTTGCCTTCACGAATGGGGCGAATGCTAACAGTAAAGGCGTTGCGTCGCTGTATGGGACCGGGACAACATCCCTGCGAACAGCACTCTGGTGGGGCACCGCCTCGACTTTTCTTGGGTCTGTGTGCGCAGTGTTTCTGTCTGGCGGCATGATCAAAGCGTTCAGCGGCCAGGGAATTGTTGCTAACGAACTGCTGAAAACGCCTCACTTCCTGACTGCCGTAGCTGCGGGAGCCGCGTTGACCAGTTTTATGGGAACGCGGTTTGGGTTCCCGGTCTCCACCACGCACGCACTCGTCGGTGCGTTGATCGGAGCAGGTTATGCAGGAAGCCCCAACGGCGTTCAGCTCCATGCACTGTGGGACAGGTTTTTGTTTCCATTGCTGTTCAGTCCGGCGATCGCAATCCTTCTGGGAGCTGTTTGTCACTGGTTACTGCGTCTGCTGCGGCTTGCCCCGGATCATCGCACGAGGCCTCTTGACGTGATGCATTTCCTCAGCACTGGGGCCGCGAGCTTCGCACGCGGACTGAATGACACTCCGAAAATGGCCGCATTGCTGGTGATGATCCCCTGGATCGAAGCCAGGTCGGCGATCATCGGTGTCGCCGTCATGATTGCTGTTGGAGGCCTGCTGGATTCTCGTAACGTCGCAGAAACCCTGGCTAAAAAAGTCACTGGCATGAATCCGGGCCAGGGCTTTGCATCCAGCCTCGTGACCGCCTGCCTTGTCGCCACAGCCAGCCTGCACAGCATGCCCGCCAGTACGACCCACGTGAGCGTCGGTTCGCTCGTCGGCATGGGAGCCTCCACGCGACAGGCCCGGTGGCGAAAGATTGCGGAAATTATGATGGCATGGATCAGCACCGTCCCTTGCGGCGCTATCCTCGCAGCGGTTCTGTACTGGATGGTTCGATGGATTTGAATCGCTGAGCCTAACCAGACAGATCATCCACGTTTAAGCCGTTGTCACCCGCTGTCTGAAAAGATGCCCTGGTCACATCGCCAGTTTGCCGAACATCCTTTTTCGGAGTATCGCATCCGCACCGAAGCCCGCGGCCGTACTGTCGACGAATGGAAGATCCGACCGGAGCAGGCGGATAACCATTGGTTCGATGGTGTCGTGGGATGTGCCGTGGCAGCGGCGATTCAAGGGTGCGTGCTCGTTGGGACAGACAGCAACGACAGAAGGCTGACACAGCGAGTCAAACTTTCAAATATAAAAAGACTTCGGCGATAACGACTTTCACTGAATCTTGATCTTCGCCTAATTCTTGCATCACTCGCCGTGATTTCGAGACTCGACGGAGTAGTTCATTCCTTAGGCGACATGTTGTCGTCTGATGCGAGAGTGACCTATGCCCGAAGAACTCGAAGAGTCGATCCGTGAGAACGCTCAGCAGCCTGCCAAGGCTTCTGGTGACTCCGGCAG
>CAIQIE010000305.1 GCA_903871805.1 uncultured Planctomycetaceae bacterium
ACCTGAGACGAGACCGGATAAAGTCGCCCCCGATCAGGTTCTGCCTGAAGATGGACGGAGTTTTTCGGTACTGTCTGAAAGGGATTTCGTCTGAGGTAATGATCCTCCAGCGGATAATGCATCAGCGGCACGCTGTTGTTGCACCCAAACCAGTCTCCCCAGTCATTCCGTATGCGTCCCTGCTGAGTTGCCCCCGCGGCCGGTTCGAAGGCTCCGGTATCCGGGTTACAACGAAAATCCCGCTGCCCCAGAGAGATCACCGCTCCTGTCTTCACGCTTGTGATTTGGCCCCCAAAAAGCCCACATGATCCATAAAGCCAGCCGTCCAGACCATATTCCAGACTGTTGACTCGTGCCTGATAATTATGAGTCGCAAAGCCGGTGAACAGCTTTTCCACATGCTCCGCTTTTCCATCTCCATCAGCGTCTCTGGCGAACAGAATGTCCGGAGCGGCGCAGACTAAGATCCCATCTCGCCAGACAGTCACACCGGTGGGAAACGGTATTCCATCGAGAAACACGGTCGCATGATCCGGTTGCCCGTCATGATCCGAATCCGTAAGTCGTCGAATCTGGCCAAAGCTTCCAGGCGCATCAGCCCCTCGATCGATGGATTCTGATTCGGTTTCCTCCGACGCAGCCGCCTGAGGATAATCCGTCATTTCGGCGACCCACAAAGTACCGTCAGGCCCAAATGAAATGGCAACCGGACTTTGAATCAGTGGTTCCGCAACAACAAGCTCTGCCCGAAAGCCAGCAGAAGTCTGCAGTGACTGAACCGCTCGCCGAGGCGACAGAGGTGCAATACCATTGGTTCCCTCGCCCGTGTAGCGGGATGCGTTGTCAGCGACAACAGGAATGACTTTGCCGAGCTGTTGATGAACCGTATCAACAATGATCTTTTCCACCCCGGACGCGTAGGGGCCCGGAATATCGTAATACACCATCGCTCCGCCGCCTTCATAGCCACCTTCCTTCAGAATACGTTCGGACGGCACGTAACCCGGGCACGCATTGGCGTAGGCGTTGATCCATAACCGTTCTGAGTTCAGTTCCTTCTTCAGTCGCAGGGAATAGTCCACAACGACTTCGCCGGGAAGAAATACGAGTGCCAGTTGATCACCGAAGTGAATACTTTGAATCGGATAGCTGATTTCTGTCATCAGAGGCTCACCCCGGTCCAGCCTCTGCAACTGGACCTGAGCATAATAGCCGGCAGCATTTTCCTGTTTTGACTGCGTTTCCCACTGCGCTCGGGATGGAAGGGGCGCCAATGGCAGAGTCACACGCTCCAGAACGGACTTGGGCGCACTGGTGAGCGGCGTCAAACCGGATTTCAGCACCGACGTGACTGCCTGCGCTAATTCAAGGCCCAGGCTGTCGGCAACCTCCGCGCGACCTCCAAGTACTCCGCCACGAGGATTGGAGTCGGCACCACAGCCGATGGAAATCAACGCTTCACACCCAGGATTTAGCCGCTGAATGTGTTCCATCGCATAACCAGCCCAGTCACCACTGATCAGGTCATCGCTGAGAGTGACGCAATGGCAGGCATAGTTTGTCAACACGGATTGCAGCGAACCCTGAAGATCGTGCACCGCCAGTACAGGAAGATCATGGTCCACCGGACCACCCGCTGTTCTGCGATTGACGGCAAATTTCACGCGGCCAATTCCCCAGGAAACTCGTGCCGGTTTCCGGTTATTCCATGCATCCTGTGCAACCGTGATTAGTTTGGATTCCAGCAGTTCTGTGTAACTGACAATGTGCTGCCACTGATCCTGGGGAATCGGTTTTCCGAACAGAGTGTTTGCGCAGTTAACGATCATCGGAGCACTATGGGTGTGAGAGGCACAGATCGCCAGTCGCTCAGCAGACAGGCCGATCTTCCGACTCAGTTGTTCGGCGACTCGGGTTCTTAAATCATCGGGAATACCAAGGGTATCCACGGTCAGAATGACCACGGTATCCTGGTCGCTTGTACCAACCGCGAGGGCCTTTGCAAAAATGGCCTGGCGGACACCCTGAGATTCCAGCGTGCGGCCTCCAAAACCATTCAGACGGACCGCAAACTCCGGCGTGATCTCGACGGATGCCACACCTGCCAGAAACGTGCTGGATTCCTGGCCCACGGCTGAGCGGCTATGGCCGATCAGAATCACCAACCCCAAAAGAACAACGGAACGCAGGGCATTCACGGGAGGGCCTCCGGCACGAGCATGTCGATATGCAGCAATTTCAGCTACACGTTTTCACCGAAAGGCGATCAGACTTCAACCGGGGTTTCCTGCCAGACCAGTGAATTTTCGCGAATGGCATGGTTTGGAACCGACAATTCGGCTGTTGTCAGGGAACGATTTCCGGAAAGAAAAACCCTGCGTGCTTCCAGCCTTCACGCTTTCTTCAGGTAACGGTTGCTAAACTGAGTCGGAGCGTATCTTGACTCCCCCTGCTCATCGGGCAGAATGCGGCAACCTGTCATGATGGCCCAACAGGCATGACTGGGGTATAAAGACAGGGGCAGGTATGTCAGGGAAATTGGTACTGACAACGCGATCATTACATGGATGAAATCCAGGCCCAAAGTTACGTGAGTAATCTGGTCACTCATGGCGTCTTCCAGGCATGCAGAAGATGCGTCTTTCCAAAGGAGCAAGCGCGATGAACAGGCAGACTGTCGATTTCATAAACGGACACACGGCAATGGCCCGGAAGGCTGTATGCCTTCTTACCGGATTGCTGATCTGTCTGACATCCACAGCCTCCGCCGACGACTGGACAAGGTTTCGCGGTCAGAACGGTACCGGACAGAGCGACTCCACGACGCTGCCTTTGTCATGGAGTGATTCCGAGAATCTTACCTGGAAAACGGAGTTGCCCGGTGCAGGTTCTTCCAGCCCGATTATCACCGGCGATCGTATTTTCGTAACCTGCTACTCCGGGTATGGACCGGATAGCAGGGACCTGTCGAAACTGGTGCGGCAACTGGTTTGCCTTGATGCAAAGACAGGAAAGATACTCTGGACGGCGAATGCACCGGCCCCTGAACGGGAAGATCCGCCGCAGGGTTACATTATGGAACATGGCTACGCCAGCAATTCCGCCACGACCGATGGCACGTCCGTCTTTGCCTTTTTTGGCAAATCCGGTGTCGTTGCCTTCGACCTGGACGGAAAAGAATTGTGGAAACGCAGTGTGGGTTCAGAATCCGCAAATCGGGAATGGGGATCTGCTGCCAGCCTTACGCTGTTTAATGAGCTACTGATCGTTAGCGCAGCGGAAGAGGGCAGGGCAGTCCTCGCACTGAACAAGATGACTGGCGAAGAAGTCTGGAAATCAGAAGCCGCTGCTCTGGAACTGGCCTACGGAACTCCGGCTCAGATCACCCGTGACGACGGAAAGACCGAATTGATCCTTGCTGTCCCCGGAGAAGTCTGGGGGCTGAATGCGCAAACCGGAAAAATGATCTGGTTCGCCGAGACTCAACTGACCGGCAATGTCAGCCCCAGCCCTCTGGTGGTCGACAAGTCCGTTTTTCTGTTCGGCGGTTTTCGGTCCTCGGGAAGCTATCGAATTAAAGCAGGTGGCAAGGGAGATGTGACAAAGAGTCAGGTGGAATGGTACAGCCGCAGCAGCTCTTATGTGGCAACGCCAGCCTTTCACAATGGACGTCTGTACTGGATTGACGATCAGGGAATCGCGTGGAGCCTGGATGCCAATACCGGCGAGACTGTCTACAAAGAACGTGTTCCCGGGCTGCGATCCGGAGGCCGTCCTGTGTACGCATCGCCAGTGGTCGCTGACGGAAAACTGTATGTGGTCACTCGCCGCGATGGAACCCTGGTGATCCCCGCGACAGATCAGTTTGAAATTCTGAAGGCCAATCGTCTGGAGTCAGACGAGACCGACTTCAATGCGACTCCCGCGGTCTACGCTGATCATCTGATTCTGCGATCCAACAAGGCCATCTACTGCATCGGAACCTCAAAGCTGTAGCGGAATCCGGCATCTCTTCGTTGCAGATCGGGCAAAAAATTCAGAGCCCGATCTGCAGCAGCCAGTGCATCTCGGACAACTACCTGTCCGACTGAGACGAGGGATCTCTGGTCCGCTATGAAGATTTTTGTACAGGACACTTCGGCTCAGTATCAACAGCAGCCTCCTGAAAATCGATAGTCATCCCGCACAATGGGGATCCACAGTCGGTGTTCTCTATCATCACTGGAGTCCCGCCTGCGCGGGAATGACGAGCCTGGGGCTGCATAACCTGCCGGACTTTTCCAACAGACTGATCGAAGGGCCGGGGAAAGCAGGCCGTATTCAGATCACATAATCAGTTTCCGGCATAAACACACGGACAGATCTGGGATGCACGAACACAGTATCATTCAGTTTCAGGTTCAGGATTTTCGCGCGCTCGTGAGTCAGATCCACATTGAGTTCCACACCGAATTCTTCAATCAGCAGCCGAACCTTCAGCACGGAACCGGCAGGATTAATCTGCCTGATCCGGCCCTGCAGCGATGATTGCGACGGGGCTCGATCAATGTCCAGCTCATGCGGTCGGACATAAGCCCTCGCTTCGCGGGGCTCTGAATGCTGATAGTCGTCATACTGCAGCGTAAACGGGCCCAGCTGAACTTTTCCAGACTGGACGCGACCATGAAACACGTTCACGTTCCCAAGAAAGTCCATCACAAAAGGAGTTGCCGGATTGTCAAAGACAGCCTGGGGAGTCCCCGTCTGCTCGATGCGTCCGGCGCTCATCACCACAACCTGATCAGCCATCTCAAAGGCCTCTTCCTGATCGTGTGTCACAAAGACCGTCGTGACGTGCATTTCCTCATGCAGTTTGCGGAGCCATGTTCGCAGTTCCTGACGCACCTTCGCATCCAGCGCACCGAAGGGTTCGTCCAGCAACAACATGCGGGGTTTCACCGCGAGCGCTCTTGCCAATGCCACACGCTGTCGCTGCCCACCCGAAAGCTCCGACGGAAATCTCTGACCAAGTCCCTCAAGGCGAACCAGCCGAAGCAACTCGTTCACGCGTTCCCGCACTTCATCACCTGACGCTTTTCGAACTCGCATTCCAAACGCAATGTTTTCGAAAACGGTCATGTGACGAAACAGGGCATAGTGCTGAAAGACGAAGCCGACTTCGCGATCCCGGGCCGATCGCTCCGTGACATCTTCGTTTTTGAACAGGATTGATCCATCGTCGGCCGTCTCCAGCCCGGAGATGATTCGTAGTAAGGTGGTCTTGCCGGATCCCGAGGGTCCCAGCAACGCCGTCAGACTGTCCGACGGCACCTCAAGGCTGATGTTATTCAACGCCACATAGTTGCCAAATCGCTTGGACAGATTGCGAATGGAAATACTCATGGGATGTTACCGATGTCCAGAAGAAGAAACCCGAACGTGCTGTCAAAAGCACGCGGGAGATCAATAAAGAGTTGCCTGAAATATCCACAGTACAAGATGACCTGGACGTTGATCTGCTGCCGATGTCGCCCCGGGCCTGAAACGCGCGACTTCAAACTGCACCACTGGCGATGACGTCATTTCCGCACACATTCGCCATTCCCACTCAGGCTGCAATCCCGCAATCCATAAACCGCGAAGCTCGCATCCCTGCGCAGACATGACGATCAATTCGCAATCAGCGGCGGCGGAACTAATGGCCGTCGCCATGGCCTTCACCCGCAGACCTCGAAATCATTCGCTCCAGCAGAGTCTTCAGGAGCAGTGTGGAAAGGGCCATCAGTGTCAGGACCGAGGCCACAGCAAATGAGCCCGTGTTGTTGTAATCCTGAAACAACTTCTCCACTCGCAGCGCCATGGTATACGTCTCGCGTTCAATGCGACCAGACACCACAAACACAGCTCCAAACTCACCAATCGCCCGCGCATTGCACTGGATAATTCCGAACAGCAGGCCCCAGCGAATGTTTGGCAGCGTGACGCGGAGGAAGATTTGCCATGGCGATGCTCCCAGACTGACAGCCGCCAACTCCTCATCATCGCCAAGCGCCTGCATCAACGGAATCAATTCGCGCGCTACAAAAGGAATCGTCACGAACACGGTGGCCAGCACAAGCCCGGGCCATGCAAAGATAATCCTGAGGTCCGCTGCGTTCAGAAAAGAACCAAAGTAACCCGTGCGAACGTTGTAGAGCAACACCAGCATCAGTCCTGCCACAACCGGCGAAATTGCAAATGGCAGATCCAGTGCCGTCAGCAACAGAATCCGCCCCGGGAAACGGAATTTTGTAATGGTCCAGGCCGCAGCCAGGCCACAGACTGTATTTATCAGCACCGCAGCCGGAGCAACCATCAGTGTGAGGAAGACCGAATGTCGCGTTTCGGGATCGTCAAAAAGCTGCTTCCACCAGCCAGAGATTCCATTCGCAAAGGCCTGCACAAAAACGTAGACCAGAGGAATGATGATCAGGACCAGTGCAATACACCATGTGATCGCTATCAGCAGTACTCGAAACCAAAGCGGTTCGTTGGCGACATTCCTGCCAGGCGGCTTACGAGACCTGACCGTATTAATGTGCATAGCGTCGGTTCCTTCCCTCAAGCCAGTTGATCAGCATCAGTGTCGAGATGGAACCTGCCAGCAGTACGACAGCAATCGCTGTCGCCTCTTCATATTTATAATCCTCCAGTCGCGAATAGATCAGCATCGGAGCGATCTCTGACTTGAAGGGGATATTGGTCGAGACAAAAATGATCGAACCATATTCACCCAGACCGCGAGCAAAAGCGAGTGCGAAGCCGGTAAATAGAGCCGGCATGATGGAAGGCAGAATGATCCTCAGGAAGGTCTGCCAGCGAGTGGCTCCCAGAGAGGCCGCGGCTTCTTCAATATCGCCCTCAAGACTGGCCAGCAATGGCTGCACAGTCCGCACAACAAACGGAAGCCCCAGGAAGACCAGCACCAGAATAATCGCAAAGCGCGAATAGGCGCCTTCAATTCCCAATGGCACAAGATAACGCCCAAACCAGCCGTTCTTCACATACAGACTGGAATAGACCAGCCCGGCAACAGCCGTCGGCAAAGCAAAGGGCAAATCGATGATCGCGTCCAGTATGCCGCGCCCGGGAAACTCATAACGTACCAGCACCCACGCGAACAGCATCCCCAGCGCGACATCCACGATGGCCGCAATCGCTGCAGCCCCGAATGTCAATGTGTAAGCAGCCCGGGCACGCTCCGACCAGGCGGCTTTCAAAAACTCCTCCGGAGTCAGTGCCCAGGACTTTGCCACCAGAGCCAGCATGGGAATGAACAGCATAATTGTCAGCCACACGACGGTGACTGACAATCCTGTCGCAAAGCCAGGCAACGGGCTTCGTGACTTTTTTGAATACAACAGCTTCCAGAAACTCATACTCGATGCCCTCGAAGATGTATCGTCAGGCGAAACAGGACGCACTGGGGAAATGACCTGGCAAGGGTCACGGTGTCTGACGCTCATTGCGCGAGATTCGCCGGCGTTCCAGACGGTCGATTTGCACGACAACGCCGTCCTGAACGATAATCTGAACATGCCCGAATCGCAGATTGCGAAGTGAGTCACGAACCTGCGCCAACAGCACATCCTGCGTATCAATTCGCGTTCCCTGCGATTCCGTATTTTCGTTGCTTTGTGTCATGCTTTTTGTCCAGAATGAAAACAGGTCGAGGTTCGCAGAGTACACCCGATTTCTGATGAAGTGATTCTTCCGGAGGCGTGCAGGCTCGCCCCCGCGTGAATCAACAAAACGTGCTCCCGAATTTATCGAGCACCTTCGTAAATTCGGTCAAACTCAGCGCCATCGGCGAAGAATTTCACCTGAGCGTCTTCCCAACTGCCCGCAACTTTGGTCACCGGAAACAGATTGATCGCCGGAAATGAAGCGGCGTTCGCTGCCAGAACCGCAGCATCTGTCGGTCGATAGAACTGCTTTGCAATCACCGCCTGGCCTTCCGGGGTGTAAAGGAACTTCAGGTAGTCCTCCGCTGCAGCGCGTGTCTTCTTCTCGTCAACATTGGTGTCGACAATCGCCACATACGGCTCGGCAAGAATACTGACCTCAGGAAACACAATCTCCAGCTCGCCCTTTGCTTCGGTAACCTCCAGATGCGCCTCGTTCTCCCATGTCAGGTGCACATCCCCAATACCCTTCTGAGCGAATGTTGTTGTGGCTCCGCGAGCCGCCGTATCCAGGACCGGAACCTGTTTGTACAACTGAGTCACAAAGCTGCGAGCGTCCTCTTCGGTCCCGCCAGAATTGATCACACTTCCCCATGCCGCCAGAAATGCCAGCTTTCCGTTCCCGGATGTCTTCGGGTTCGGCGTAATAACTTCCACACCGCCCCTGGTCAGATCTGACCACTTTTGAATGCTCTTCGGATTACCTTTGCGAACGACAAACACGATCGTTGACGTATAAGGCAGGCTGCGGTTTGGAAAAGAACTCTCCCAGTCTTCCTTGATGAGTCCCTTCTTACGCAACTGGTCCGTATCAGACCACATGGCCAGCGTCACCACATCGGCTTCCAGCCCGTCAATCACGGCTCGTGCCTGGCTGCCGGAACCACCATGAGATTGCTTTATGGAAATCTCGCGACCAGCAGCTTTCTGCTGAGCGATGAATTTCTCATTCAACTCCTTCCACAACTCCCGTGTTGGGTCATAGGAAACGTTCAGGAGTTCGACCGCGTTCTCGGAAGAGGGCGCGCTGCCGGCGGCAACGTCAGTGTTTGAAGTCCCTGCGCCTGCGCCCGCGGAATCACTGCGTCCGCAGCCAACGACAACCAGCCCCGGGAGGATGGAAAACAGAAACAGCCCGTGCTTCCACATAAAATCGCTCCAAAAACAACCACCACTAAATGGGTGATATTTATGTCCAAAAAAAGGGCGGCTAGATGCCGTCCCCATAGTTCAATTCGGGTGAGAACACTTCTTCGCGTCGCACAATTGCTCCGGCGAACACGCTGGAGAGAGTGGCCCCGTCCATTAAACGTGCGACGTAATTTCGAATGTCCAGCATTACGCGTCGAAACCGACAACTGCCTTCCTGTGAACAAGGCTCATAATGAGTTGTTGAAACACAGGAAATCGGGGCCAAAATTCCGTCAAAATGCCGAACAATTTCCCCCATGGTGATTTCTTCCGGGCGTTTGGCGAGGACAAATCCACCGTCGCGCCCGGCTATACTTTCCACCCAGCCGCGAGACTTCATGTCGAGCATAATCTGCTCCAGGAATCGCCGCGGAATATCATTCTGCTCTGCCAGCGTCCGGATAGAAACCGGTCCCTGCCCCCGCAGGGCGACAAGACTGAACAACGCACGCAGAGCATAATCAGATTTTCTGGAAACTCTCATCGACCCGCCGTTTCACTCAGCTGAATCAATTATCACCAATTCAGTAGTAGTTTAATCCGGTTTTTCCGGAGATGCAAGATGTCTCGGTAAAAACTCGCCGTGTTTTTCCCCGTTGGCTCGGGAAAGACACGACATCGCATGTCCGCGGGCGCCCTCACGGACTTGGGAAGCCCATTGCAATTACAAATCACACCACGGTCTTGTGGAGGACAGACACTAACCCGAAGCGCCAGCGAGGCCCTGTGTCGTATCTCTGCCTTGGAATCTGAAGCGGGTGAGGTGGCTGGCACCTCTGGTTATCCTGAAATTAAATCCAGGTGCCATGAAATTAAATCCAGGTGCCATGCACCTGCAGACGTAAGTGATTGTGCACAAACGCTTTATTCGCATGGGTTCCGCAGATTGGCGGTGCGGAAGATGCTCCTGGAAGTTGGGGCGGGAAAGCCGATGGCAGGGGTCTGGAGCCGGAGCATCGGACGGGCTCATCCGTGCGAATTCGAATTCGGATGTGCGTATGGTTCCGGGTTCTGGTGATGGCGGTGGGTTCTGGATCCAGGGGCCATGCACCTTCGGACGCCGTGGGCTTGTTGTGAGCGTTGGATTACTTTCTTTTGGTCTTTTCCATGTGGTGATCGGGGGCCACTTGCTTCACAGGGCGGTTTGCCGTTCGTTTTTGTGCTGTTATTTGGTGCCAAAGAGCGATAAACTTCGGTCATGACGCAGACGCTTTTCAACACGCAGGCGATGATTCTCTCGCGGGCTCTTGCCACGACTGTGCAGTCCATGAGTGAAGAGCTTGCGCACTATCTGCTGACGGTAAAGCTCGATCCGGTCGATGAATCGCGTGCGAACGAACTGGCCGCGAAGGCTCGCGAAGGTGCGTTATCCGCCGCAGAACAGGCTGAGATTGAGGAGTATCGCCGAGTTGGGCGGGTCATGGAAATCCTGCGTCTTCGGGCTCGAAAGACACTGGGCCGGAAGGCATGAAGCGGACGCTTGTGGATCAGGTTTGGGATCGTTCCCATAACAGATGCGAGTGCTGCCTGTTTCCCGCTTTGCACGCATGGCTTCCGTTTCAAGTCGATCATATCTCGCCGAAAAACACGGCGGTCAGACTCTGGCGGATAACCTGGCCCTGAGTTGCTACTACTGCAATAGCTTTAAGGGGCCAAACATAGCGGGAATCGATCCGGATGGTGCTCCTGAGTTGGCCGTGCAATTGTTTCATCCGCGTAAGCAGGTCTGGTCTGAGCACTTCGAATGGAATGGAGCGGTGCTGACAGGGATTACGCCCACTGGTCGAGCCACGATTTCCGTGCTTCGCATCAATGACTCAGATGCGATCGAATTCAGACGTCTGCTGCTCGAGGCGGGTCACAGGTTTTAGCTGTTCGCATCAAGGATTCAACACTCAGGTGGATGGCACCGGGTGGGCCGCAATCCGTTTGTGGTTTCCGGATTCCTCGACAGCGAAATGCAGAGCGCTTTGAAAAAAATCGTGCCTATCGTGACGATAAATGGAACAGTTGTGCTGATCACGCATAGATCACGAAGCCTGCTGGCGGCAGCGTCAGTTGAATGGCCTTGCCGTTGCGAGGGGCAATGGTCAGGGACGTGCCGATCTGCATGGAGTCAGACGAGTATACGCACGTCAGGATGTCACCGGTCGTGTGCAGGTCATTGTCGATCGTCACCCAGGCAGTTCGCGAGTTTTGAAAGTCGGTGTTTACCGCCAGGACAACTTCGCGATCATTGAAGATCCGCGACCAGGGAACGATCGACCGAATCACGCCCCCGAACAACTCTGGGAAACCGAAGTTCTGGCCGTCCCCCGAAATCTGCCGCAGGAATTGTCGGCCGCGTCGGATGACAAGATTTTCATGACGGACCTTCAGGACTTTGGACAGTTCTTGATAGACGACGCTCTTCTCGTTGAAAAAATGTCGGTGGCGGCTTTCAAACGCTCCAAACTCGCCGCCGAACATCGCCTCACGGATATAGCGGTCGTTGTCGCCATTCCCGTCGAACTGCTGTTCTGACCCATAGTAAATGCAGGGGATTCCCATGGTCGTGCACAGGAAGGATAGTGCGGCCAGTGAGCCACGATGACTATCGACTTGTCCTGGTCCTTCGTCGTGCGCGAATCGCGATTTGATCTTCCCTTTGCGAATCTGGTCATGGTCGTCGAAGGTAGTGACCACCTTGTTGCGAAACCAAACGTGGGAGTCCTTCTGCACAAGGAGCGAATTGCGGAACAGATCGAAATAATCGCGGGGCTGGCGGAAGCCCTTGACGAGATATTCGATCTTGTCCTGAATGTCGTCGATTCCCAGGGCGGCATCCATGCCGGTGATTTCCAGCGTGTGAAATGCCCGCTGACGACCACCGGTGATTTCACCGATGAGGTAGAAGTTTTCCTTTCCCAGACTCTGGGCAAATTCGTGCATTGACGACGTGAAAAGCCGGCTTGCGCCATCGTCCATGTGCTTTACGGTATCTACGCGGAATCCATCGATGTCAGCCAGGGCGATCCAAAACTTGAAGGCGTCGCACATCGCCAGCATCGTGGAAGACGGACAGTACTCGTCAACTTCGCCCTCTCCCTGATGGATGTTCTTGAGGGTTTCGAAATCGCCCTCACGGAACTCCGATTCCCAGCCCCAATTGCGAATCTTCCCCTTGCGAGTAAACGTTTCGGCGGGCTGGAGTTCAGCGGGCCAAATGGCTCCATCGGGAAACTGGGCGTTCCCGGTCGGGCCGAATGGAATTGAGGGACTGCCCGCGACATCACGGTACCCTTCCACGCCATAAACCGTGCCGTCTGCCTGCCAGCACGGTTCCTTGCAGATGAAATGGCCCTGATCGTCGAAGACATCGCAGCGAAACTCGCTGGGGCGATACGCGAACACGTCTCCCGTGTGATTCAGGATCACGTCGAGAATGACTCGGATGCCATGCTTGTGGGCGGTACGGACCACCGACGTCAGATCGTCACGCGTGCCGAAGTGTGGGTCGACATCGAGAAAGTTCTGGATGCCGTAGCCGTGGTAAGTGTTCTGAGATGCGACCTGGCGGAAAACGGGACTGATCCAGATGGCTGTGATCCCAAGTCGCGAGAGATACCCGATCTTTGTTTCCAGCCCCTTCAACGTACCGCCGACGAAATCGCCACCTGCATCGAACCACTTCTGTCGGCTGGCGGCGGTCGTAGTCGCGTTGCCACGGTCCGTCGATTGAAATGGAGATGTGCTGCCGGTGGTCACGGCATGCCCGCTGTTGTCCAGGAAGAAGTTCTCCCGGCCATCGGAGAACCGGTCAAGCATCAGAAAATACAGAACCTCATCTTCCCACGCCGCGGGCGAGGGAAAGTACTTCCGACCTGCCACGAGGCTGTCAAAATCAATGTCGGCAATACGCTGTTCCACGAGTTTGGCCCTTTTTGAAGTGGAAACGTTTGCGAACGCTGCCCCTGAAGGGGCCGGTTCCTGTGTCGATGCTGCGAACGAGTTTGTTTCATTTTTGGAGACGGACTACCTCTTTTTCTTTAGCCCTTTTCTTTAGCCCCTTCACGAGAGACATTCGATACGGATTATCGAATTCCGCTGCCGCACGCGTCTTCGCGCAGTGGCTCAGTTTCAGGCCCTGCCCGGACGATTTGTTCATCCGCGAGCGAGATCATACTTGATGGAGGCCTGCAGCGTTTCAATACTCCGTATGGGCAGAGGGCGAGATTTTCGGAAGTCGTACTGGACGTCATGACATCGCCGACTGTCAAAACGATGCCTAGTTACCAGCTGACGGGAAAACTATGGGGTAATATGGGGGCGCGATAGATTGGGGCTGGATCATCCCGGACTCCATGTCTGGTAAGGCGTCCGGATGCTCGGGGTGTCACGTAGCAGAGATCGCAGAGAACGAATCGTTTTCCAACTCAGGTCATGCCCGCCTGAGTGAATGTGACCGGAGTTGTTGCGTGCCGCGATGGTGATCATCTTCACTGCTAAGACTGCGGGCTTGTGCTGTCATTTGAATCGCGCCGTCTTGACGAAGGTGCATGGCCCCGGAGGATACGAGTGACAACGAGCGAAAACAGGTTATAGGTTCGAATCCAGGTGCCATGCACCTCGGACGTACGAATCCAGGTGCCATGCACGTGGTGACGCACGTGGTGACGTAAGTGATTTTTCACAAAGGCTTTATTCGCATGAGTTCCGCAGATTGGGGCGGAAAGCGGACGCGAGGGGGCTGCACTTGGAGCATCGGCCGGGCTCATCCTTGCGGTTTCGAATTCTGATGTGTGAACTTCCCCAGAAGTGGTAGGCGCTCTGGATTGGATATTCTGGACTCTGCACGGCGCGTTGTCCAAATGTGATCTATTATCATGTGTCAGACCAAACGGAGACGAGCTCTGCTGAGGAGCAACTCGTCAAGGGATAGT
>CAIQIE010000306.1 GCA_903871805.1 uncultured Planctomycetaceae bacterium
ATCATTGCCTTTTAGCGTCCGGGGCAGGAACAAAATAGCCTCCTGAATATCCGGTGCCAAATGCAGCAGATTCAGGATTTGGGTCATGCGCGGCTGCGTGACATTGACCATTTGCGCCAGCGACGATTGATCACTGGCATCGCCATCCTGCAGCATCTGATCAAATCGGATTGCCAAAGCCATCAGTCGGGACACCCGAGGAATCTGCCCCGGCTCAACCGGCTTTACCTTGACGGGCTCGCGAACGATTCGCTTTCGACCATCGATCTCCCGTTGGAAATGAATTGGGCGTTCCACTCGCATCATGATCTCTCTTTCGCATGACGTTCAATTAAAGAGGCAATTGCCGTGTCATGGAAACAGACAGCCATCGTCTGTCGCTCTGCATCGTATTCGACCCGTGACACCAGCAACGCGATTAACTGTGTTTGCTCCCGCGGGCTCAGTGTCTGCCAGAGCTTGTCGAAGTCACCAAACGCCTGCGTGACGTCGGTCTCGGCAATTCGTTCGGATTCCAGCTTCGCCAACAGCTGTGACAGCTCTGACAGACGTGAATTCATTCTGGCTATTCGATCGTGGAGATCTGCGATCAGTGCTGTTGTTGCAGGATGGCTACTGCCAACGGAAAGTCGCCGCAGTTCACTTTCGTGGGAAACTCGATCCTTCATCAGACGATCTCGCTCTGTTGTCAGGACTTCCTTTTCTTCCAGAATTCCTGCTTCCGCCTGCTGAAGTACCTCCGCCTGCAATCCTCGATCGTGCGCAATGCTGCGAATCTGTTCGATGACTGCTGATTCAATTTCCGCCGCGGGGAGCGTGGGTTGTGGGCATTGATCATGCCCTACACTGATCGCTCGGGTGCAGGTGTAGTACCGGTAAAGCCTTTCTTTTCGCTGTGTGAACGTATGGGTCATTGCGCGCTGACAGCACTGGCAGTGCAGCAAGCCGCGGAGCAGCGCACCATATTTATTCCGGACCTCCTTCCCTCCAGTGCGCCCGTTGTGTTTCAGTGTGGCATTTACACGGTTGAACACGTCCGCTTCCACAATGGCTTCATGCTCCCCCTTAAACCGCTCCCCGTTGTGAACGACCTGGCCGATGTAGATGGGATTCGTCAGCAGGCAATACAAGGCGTTCTTGTCAAACGGTCGTCCACCTCGAACCACGCTCCGCTGGGTTGTCCACGCCTTGTTCGAAACATTCTTTTCATCGAGTCGACGAACGACTGCCAGAAGCGAACAGTGTTCAAGATACCACTCAAAGATTTTTCGAACCTGCATCGCCTCTCGGGCATTCACAATCAGCTTGGGACTGGGGCCAGAACGATCAACGTCATACCCCAGAACCGGGATACCGCCCGCCCATTTGCCCTTGCGACGCTGGGCTGCCAGTTTGTCGCGGATGCGCTCCCCTATGATCTCGCGTTCGAACTGGGCGAATGAGAGCAGAATGTTGAGCGTCAGTCGGCCCATTGAATGGGTCGTGTTGAATTGTTGTGTGACGGAGACAAACGACACCTTGTGCTTCTCAAAGGTCTCCATGACTCGGGCGAAGTCCATCAGCGAGCGGCTGAGGCGATCCACCTTGTAGACCACAACGCAGTCAATCTTGCCGTCTTTAATGTCTGTCAGCATCCGCTGAAGGCCGGGACGTTCCACATTGCCGCCTGAGAATCCGCCGTCATCATAGAGCGTCGGGAGACAAACCCAGCCTTCATGCTTCTGGCTGGCGATGTAGGCTTCGCCCGCCTCTCTTTGAGCGTCGAGCGAGTTGAATTCCTGCTCCAGTCCGTCTTCAGTGGATTTCCGGGTGTAGATCGCACAGCGGCTCTTCGTTTCTGCCGCTTTCACGGGAGGTTTGGCTCGCCCCATTATTTAATCCCCAATCGAAAGAAGCGGTACCCATTGCAGTGCGAGCCGGTAATGACCTTGGCGACGGCCGACAGAGA
>CAIQIE010000307.1 GCA_903871805.1 uncultured Planctomycetaceae bacterium
AGCCGCAGTGCCGGATTCGTCAAAATCGAATTCATTCAGCAGTACGATGTCAGGCCGCAGTTGCCTGAGAATTCTTGCCACCTTGCGGGCCTGGATGTTGCCACCGCCCGCCAGATCCTGCTGCAGCTGGCCCGTTTGTTCACGATTCAGACTGCAGTTGAACGTTGCAACTCGCACAGGGTTTTCCGATGCCATGGCGGGTAAACCGAAGGCCAGAACAATACAACTGATTAGTCTCAGCAGGTGTCGGCCGCCGACGCTTCGGATTTTGCGAACACATTTCGGAAGGCGCTGTCCGACGCTGGCCGCACAAGACCCCGCTGTCATGCCTTTAGTTATTGCCGCCAGTTCCTGTCCACCAAAATTCGGCATGCCCGGGACTCCTGCTGTGAAATTTTCTCCGCCTTGAATGGTAATCGCAGACTGATTTCTGGAAAGCGGCCCCACTGTGATTTACGGGAACTTCCGGAATTCGCGACGGAATTTCATTGATTCGGGACGGATAAAACGATCCGGCTTCGACGATTCAGGCCTGTGGCGATCCACCCCGTATTCAGTAATCAGTAATCAGTAGCCCGTATTCTTGATTCTTTATCAGCCGGGAAAACGGACTGTTTATGGACGACTTTTCTGCAACAGTCGCAGTGCGATTTCCTGCGCCAGCGTTGCTGTGCTGGCACTGGCGGACTGCTGAGTCTGTTGCTGAATCAACCGCTTCTGCAGTGTCTGAATGTCCGGAACTCTGTGGGTCAGCCCTGCCTTTGTGGCAATCGCCAGGCACTCATTCACAATGGCCAGACTGACCAGTCGATTGCCCGTGCTGGCGGCGGACTTCAGCCCGTCAGTCAGCAGGCGTTCGACAATCTCGGCTGGCATAGCTGATCGTGCCAGCAGAGCGCGAGTCAGGAGCAGTTCGGCGATTTCAGGACAGTCCCGGAGACTTTGCGGGATCCCCCGAGCCTGGTCAGCGTTGATCGTTCCGTCGTTTGTGGATCGTGACTGGCTGAGTTTTTGGGCCAACCCCGGTGGGAGCGCGGCGAATCCCGGGGTGACTGCCACTTTCTGATTCACCAGGATGCCCACGCACAGAAGCGCTGCAGAGACGTCCGCGGTGTCGGCAATCTTTGTCACGGCAAGCTGTAGTCGGTCGCGAAGGGAGGCGTCTGAAAAGTCGGCCTGTTCAATGGCCTGGAACAGCAGGCTTTCGGGCCTGATCGACAGCAACGCGTCTTCTTCGATGCAGCCTGGGTCGGTTGTGCCGGACAGTTCCAGCAGCAGTTCGGGACTTTGTTTCGCCTCGTCCTGTGGTTTGGCGGCGTGTTCCAGATTTCTTTCCAGCCAGCTGACCAGTTGCTCTGCGCGAATCTGCTGCTGCCCCCAGCGTCGTGAGGCATTCCATCGGGATCGAAAGGCAATCGCCTTGTCCTCGCCAAGGTCACGTGTGAAGCGATCGACATCATGGTTTGTGACACTGAGAAGTAAACCGGATGCTTCGACGGGATACCCTGAGTGCTGAATCTGTTCTGCGCCCTGCAGCAGCCGACGGATCGCATCCGGGCCGTTGGCAGAAAGATTCTGCGGTCTGGCGGCCTGAATTCGTGTCAGCAGCAGGGCCTGGGCATCCACCGCTCTTCCCTGCTGTTCGTACAGTGTTCCAAGGGCAATACTGACCTGCAGGTCGAGGTCTCGGTCCTGTGTGTTCAGGGAATGCAGCAGTTCCAGCAGACGCAGACGGACACTGAGCCATGCCGGGCCTCGATCTTCGATGCGTTCCTGAAGCAGAAACAGGGCGGCGGCATCGGCAGCACTGGCCTGGTCATCTCCGGCAGACTGAGTTTCCTGCAGGCGATTGATTAAGCGTTCCAGGCTTTGCTCCACCGCAGTTATGTCATTACGAACAAGTTGCAGGTACAGACGGGCAACGGGAATTTCCAGACCTTCGGTGGGATCGTCCGGCAATTGTTTCTCAAGCTGCCTGCAATTCTCGGGGGATCGCAGACCTCCAAGAATCTGCAGAACCTCGCCAGTGACCACGCGTCGTTCAGCGGGATTGGCGTCGGACAGTGTTCGCAGTTGGGTAAGTTCTTCACCGATGGCGGGCAGCAGAGATTCTTCGGTGGCAATCTGCGGTCGTGCCATGACTGAAGCGATGGCAGTGCGTCGCGTCTCGTTCTGCCCCAGCAGCATGCTGAGGGAAGAGGTGACCGCGTCGGGATGTTTTCCTGATGCCGCAACGTCGGCAATCACATTGATGATCAGGCGACTGTGATCGCGCCAGCAGGATTCATTGGCCTGCATGACGGAAACCAGAAAATCGGCGCGACGATCAGCGCGTTCAAAGGCCTGATAGAACGTTTCGATCTCCTGTTCAAAGGCTGCCGGATCTTCTTTGAGGATCTGCAGGTATAGGTCGCAGGCTGCGGAAACTTTGCCGTCGGATTCCAGAGTGGCAGCCTGTTTCTTCAGTCCCGGAGGAACTCGATTTGACAGCACGGCGATGCGATCACGTTTCTGTGCCAGTGGTTCCCACTGCTCAGCCGCTTCATGGAACTCGGCCAGAATCTCCAGGAGTGCGAGGGAATTCGGGGAAACGGCCAGCATGGCTTCGTAGCGATCGATCAGTGGCTGGATTCGCCCGAGCCGTCCAAGGGCTTTGATTGCCAGCAATCGCTCACCGCCATCGTCCCGATCTTCGTTGGGACGGTATCCTGAAAACAGGTTGCCCCCGGAAGACAATTTCAGCAACTCCCACGCAGCTTCAGCGGCCAGGTCTGACTTTGACGAGTTGATCCAGTTCTGCAATTGTCTGCCCAGCACGGTGGTTCGGGTTTCTGTGCCGCGTCCCAGCCGTGCCTCCATGGCCCCGGCTTCCTGAGCGAGTCCCAGTCGGCTGAGTACAGGGACGAGGCTTAATTGCTGCTGCTGTGACAGAGGCAGTCCGGAAAGACGGATGGCGGCCGCGCGGGCACGCTCCGTTCGATCGTTTGCAAGACTAATGTTCAGGGCCATCATTTCCCCATCAATGACGACTCGCGGATCGGCTGTGGGCAGACCGCCGGCAATCGCGAGGGATTCGTCAATCAGGCCCAGCGGGACGATCTGTTCGGCAATCCACAGCCTTAGATCCGTGGCTTCGGGCTGCAGTTCGGCGGCGGCAATCATTTCGTAGAGCAGTGGCAGCAATTCGCCCCGCTGACGGAGGATCTCTGCCTGTAGAATCCGCTTTTCGAACTCCGTTGCCTCAAGTTCGTTCAGTTTTAGCTGCGTTTGGACCTCGCCAATGGTCCCCTCACACAGCAGAATTGCACGGGAAACGACTTTGGAAATGAGCTGCTCGGAGGAATCTGCCGCCGCTGTCTGGTGCCGAAAGGTGATGGCTCCTGGCTGCGGTACCGCCAGCAGGCGAGGAGTCAGCGGCTGTTGTTGGACCGCGCGACAACGCAGCAGCAACGACATCAGGGACGTGAGATCCTCGCGTGTCTGCAGCAGCTGCATCAGGAGGTCGCGGTTGGTCTGCTCGAGCACTGTCCGGATTTGAACGGCCTCATTTTCCTGAAGGCTTTGCAGTGTGGCATGTTTCAGAACCTGCCGTAACAACGCGGCATCCTGCAACTGCACGGACTGCTGAAGTGAGAACGAGAGTGTGCTGAGGGCAGCATCGGGCGCGGCAATAACCTGTTCCAGCATCTGCCGATAATCGTGACGCGCTCGGGTGCGCAGAATGGCGGGTGAGAACTGACAATAGCTGAGCAGCCAGTCGGGTTCGTTCTGCAGAAGCTGATTCGTGATTTTCAAAGCGTCAGATTCGGTCACTGTTCGGTCGGCGGCCGGGAGTGCCGCTGGCGACAGACGCAGAAATGAGCAAAGAATCTGAAGGCGAATTGCCGTGGCGACCATGTCGGAACGAGCGGCAAGCGCCGCGTCGAGGGTTGAGAGGAACTCTCGACGCGCGACTGTGTTTTTCGCTGTGGATTCCACCAGCAGGGCGATCGGCCCCCAGCCGGATTGCTCTGGAAAATTCGACTCCAGCAACGGGCGGATGGCGGCAGCTCCCGCTGAATTTTCCAGAATCTGCAGGCACTGGGCACACGCTTCCCCAAAGGTTGCCGGATCCTCGGGAGGAACGCGTTTCCAGAGACTCAGCGACGCGGGCGTGGCTGGTGTTCGCTGGACGCCGTTTTCGACCCGGACAGAGACCGGTGTGGTGTCTGCATTCAGTGTCATTTGCAGTAATTGCGTGGCGTGTTCAGCGGCCGCAGCATTTCGCCCGAGCTGCGCGTCAATTCGGGCCAGCTGACAGAGTGACCACCAGTCTTCCGGATCTCCGACAGTTTGTCGCTGACAAAGCTCCTGAGCAACATCCAGCAGCTGAAGTGACGTGGCAATTCGAATTGCGGCGTGCACGTCGGCTCTTAATGGGCGTGACGAGAGAGAGTCTTTGATCAGGTCTCCGGGTGAGAACTGGCGAACGTCTGCATCTTCAAGGGCCAGCAGCCGACGAATGTCTTCCGGATTTCGTGTCTTTCGAATAATCCGCAACTGGCAGGCTGTGGCGACCTCCGCGTTTTTTTCACGTTCGGCCAGAGCCACGAGTTCTGCCAGCAGGGACGTGTTCTCCGGATCCTCGGCAAGAACGGTTTCCAGGACGCCTCGAGCTTTTCGGAAATCCCCGGACTCACGATAAACCGTGGCCATTTCCCGGGCGGTTTCCGTGGATTCCCGGGTCTCGCGAGCTTTCTGCTGCAATCGTTCAAGAAGTGCGGGCAGCGACTGGCTTCGAAGCGCCAGATGCGTGAGCTGTACCAGCAGCGTTTCCCGGCTGTCGGCATCCGGTGATTGCTCAAACGCTCTCCAGTACAGTTCGATGGATTCGGCCGTTCGAAATTCGTCAGCCAGTGTTTTTGCGAGGGACCTGAGGGACGATTCGTCGCCAGGGTTGATTCGAACGGCTCGTCTGAGTGCATCAACAGCAGCCTCAGGCTTTCCGGCTTCGAATGCAATTTCCGCAAAGAACTGCCAGGATTCTGTGGCCCCCGGCGCGGATTCGGTCACTTCCTTTGCCACATCCATGGCGCGGTCATAGCGTCCCATGCGCACTTCCAGCCGTGCCAGTCGTCGCAGGTATTCGGTTTGTCCCCTGTTGTCCATGGTGGTCAGCCGTCGCAGCACATCCGCAGCGTCCCCGTAACGGGCGGATCGTTCATACAGTTGCATCAGCTGCAGCCATGCCGAGATGGATTTGCCGTCGCGTGCGGTGAGTTGCTGACAGACGCTGACAGCTTCGGTCAGTCTGCCGGCTGCGTCAAGGCAGGCTGCCAGGCGCTGCAGCTGGTCAACCGATGGCTGTGATTGACCGCTGACAGCTTGCTGGAGCTGCAGAATTTCCGCATCGAGGCGTCCACAGGCGAGGAGCTGGCGAACACGCTGATGAAGAACCTGCGATCGCTGTTCGGGAGTGGTGGCCGCTGCGTGCGCGAGGTCCAGCTGCGAAAGGGCTTCATCGATCAGTCCGGAAGCTGTGGTGGACAAGTCATTCCGCCGGGGTTCCGTGGGCTGGCCATTTTCCGGGCCATTTTCTGTGAGTCCGGCGGCTTCCTGCAGCAGTTCGGCAAATGCCAGGCGATCGGCCAGTTCAGGCTCCAGATTGCAGGCTTTGCGCATTGTGGTGACAGCATCTTCGAAGAGTCCGGCACCGCGCAGAATTTCTGCAAGGCGTACCAGATTTTCGCGACGATTTCGCTGGCCCTCGACAAGTCCCTGCCAGACAGCGAGCGCTTCAGCGGGCCGCCGCTGCCGAAACAGAAACTCACCGAGGTATTCGCGATACTGCAATTGATCCGGCGCAGCGTCCATGGCTTTCTGGTAAAGAGATTGTGCTCTGTCGAACAGGCCTGCGCGAGTCATCAGTTCCGCGACGCGACTGAGCATTGCAGGATCGTTTGGAGTTTTTTCCAGTAAACGCTGCCAAACGTCTGCTGCTCCGCTGCGTTGTTGTTCTGCGGACAGGTCTTTGCGATTCAGGTAGAGCAGGCCCCACGCAATCAGATGATCGTCACTCAAGCCGTCGCTGGCCGACATTTGCTCGTATTGCTGTATGGCATCTGCAATGCGCAGATTTCGCACCAATTGCTCAATCAGTGCTTCGCGCCCGCGAACAATTCCCGGAGCGGCTGTTACGGCCTTTCTGAGCCAGTCTTCTGCTTCCTGCTGTCGCCCCGTCACTGCCAGGGCGCTGCCAAGTCGACTCATCACATCCACGTCGTCGGGATGGTCCTGCAGCCATTGTTCATAATGACGGGCCAGCCCCGGCAGATCCCTGGCGTCGCGAAAAATCCCTTCAATGCGCTGTCGAATGTCACGGTACAACCAACCTTCCGGATCGACTTCGGGAATTAACGAGGCGAGCAGGTCGATCGCTGTCGCCGACTGATTCATCTGGAGCAGCATTTCTGAAGCCTGCAATTGCATGGGAATTCGCTGTTCCGGATCTGATGCCAGGCTGGCCAGTTGCTGGTAGCGCGTGAAAGCTTCCTGCCACCGGCCGTCCTGAGCCATTGCGGCGGCAATCTGCTCCCGCACCCGACGATCGGTCGGAAACTGTTTTTCCAGACGCACCCAGACCGCCAGAGAGTCCTCTGGCCTGCGTACACGCTGCAGGCCGGAGGCATACTCGCGGTAGATTTCCAGCAGGTCCGTGCGAGCCGGTTTGAGAGCAATCGCCTGCTCAAACGCCTTGCAGGCCTGATCCGGTTGATCCTGCAGGAAACGGGCGCGACCGAGGTACCAATGTGCGATTGTGTCCTGAGGTCGTGTCTGCAGCACCTGTTCCAGAAGCATTCCGGCGCTGCCCGCTTCAGAATGACGCAGATCCAGCATCGCAGCCAGCATCAGGGCCGACTCTGGTACACAGCTTCCCGGGATTTTGAGGGACTCGTCAGCAGGCGAACCGGGGGAGGGCAAACCGGCTGCCGTGTTTGTGGATCCGGCGTTGTCACTGGCGGCGTGATTCAGCAGTCGCCTGCGAAATTCCGCGACAAGGCCGCGATCCGCATGCCATACGTACACACGGTCAAAGGTTGTGCCGAATCGAGGATTGCGGACAAGCACAGCCAGCAGTTTTTCAGTATTTGCTGCAGACTGTTCGTCAGCGAAGCCGGGGAGCCATGCCGACCAGAGGACTGCAAAAATGAAAGCCAACATTCCTGCGGCACGCCGATTGATTCCCCAGGGCGCAGCGTCGGAAGAAATTCGGTTGCCAGCCACAGACGCCATGGAACGCCCCATCCTGCCAGATAAAACAGAAAAAGCAGGCCTCCGCCGAATGGCAAATGCCTGCTTCAATGCCTGCAGTCATTCTGACACGACAGAATGACGATCGCGGAAATCAGAAGAGCCGTCGGGCGAGACCCGCTTAGATGGCAGCACGGCCATTGTCTGCAAGCAGTCGTGCTGCAGGAGTGCTGCAGTCACTGCTGAATGCTTCGTCACAGGCCGCCCCCGGCATAAGTCGCGAGTTTTCAGCCCGAGTTGTCTCCTGATACAATCTCATACCGGTTGAACACGCCAACGGCGGAATGAACTCGTCACGCAGTGCTAGTTCTGTCCCGGGATTTTGCCTTTGTATTTGCCCATTGACTTCTTCATCGACTCTTCCATCTGCTTCTTGATCTCTTCATCACTTTTTGAATTCTGGCCGCCACCGGTTGCCGGAATTTCCGGAGTTCCACCGCAACCGGCCAACCCCATTGTGAACAGCAGACAGAGCCCGGGAATCAAAGCAGATTTCATGAATACTCTCCAGGAGAAGGTCATTGATAACGTGGACGATCACCACGCGATGGCTCCAGTATACATTCTGGACTGCTCAGGGCAAATCGGCCTGGAGTTGCTCCCATGCGGCGGCTTCCCCGGGACGATTCAGCTGCCGGTAAAACTCCGCCATTACCCCCAGATTCTCCCTGCGATTCAGATCCAGAAGTGAGCGCCGCAGTGTCTGTTGTGCGTCCAGTTCCATCAGCAGTTCAATTTCTTTAGCGCGGGCCCGCGACTTTGCCGCTGCGTCGCGTTGTCCCAGCCGAGCTTCTGATTGTGCGCGAAAATGCAGAATGGACCAGTCCACAGGTCCGGGCCAGACTTCCAGTGCCATGTTCAGTTGAGTCACTGCACCGCGGTCGTCGCGGTCGACAATCTGCAGAATGCGTCCAGCTGTTCTGTGATAAAGAAAACCCACTTTCGGTGCTTCCCAGCGGTCGAACCAGGACCTGGCTTCGTCCAGTTTGCCAAGGTCCAGCAGCAGGTCAATCCATGTCGCAAGGAAAAACACGTTTTGCGGGGCCTCTGCGTCTTTGGAAACCTCTGTGAGCAGTTCTTCAGCGGCTTCCCGATCTCTGAGATGTATCAGAAAGGCTGCACGCGCGATGGTGGTAGATATCGCTTTCGGTTCGTTTTCGTGGAACGCTGCCAGGCGCGCAAGCACGACGTCGTCAGAATTGTACTGGCCCTCCGCAAGAAACCCCAGTCGGCGATCCAGTTCTGCGTTTCCAGAGTTTGGGCTGAACTGGCTTACATACCAGTCGGCCAGGCGAACGGATCGCAAATCCTTTGGTGTCCGCTCCAGCGTGCTCCAGAAAAACGGCTCTGCATACTGAAATCGTTCTGTCAGGTCGTAAAGCTTCCACATCAGGTAATGGGCATCGACGGGCGTCGCATCCAGTTCCAGCGAACGCGTCAGTTTTTTTTCGGCCAGGTCTGGTTGCTTCAGTACCAGAAGCGCCAGCCGCCCTTCGCGCATTCGCGCTTCAGCCCCCTGTTTCACTGCGTCCGGTATAGTCTGCAGTCGCTGGATAGCGATCGTCGCGGCCTGTTCCGGTGTCCTGCTTTTTCCGCTGATGACCGCCTGAGCCCACAGCAGAATGGCGTCCGCATCGTCGGGAAATCTTGACAGATACCGGTCAAACGCCGCTTCGGCCATCTCGTCACGGCGTTCCAGAAGATACTGTTTTCCTGCTGCAAGGCTGCTGACCGCACGTTCGTCAGCCCACTTTTGCCAGCCAAAAAACGTGATCACTGCCAGAATCAGCGGTAACCCCCAAAGCGTCCATCGCAAGACACGGCCTTGCGTCGACCTGACGTGTTCACTCATCGCACACATGCCTCCGGCTTGTGCCCCGGGCGAAGGTTGACGTACTGCCCACTCTTGATGTCTGCGTGTTTTTCAACTGTTCCATCAGGCCATGCAATTTCCAGATCCGCCTCCGGCCCGGAAACCGCAAACAGCAACCTTGAGTCATTGGTGGAAAGATAACTGCCTCCACCGGCGAGTGTTTGTTCAAGGGCCAGCCCCTCGCTGGTGACACGCACTCGAGTGCCGACCAGCGAACGTCTTGCTGGATGCGTTAGCTGCAGTCCGAGAAATCCCGTGCTGACCTCGGTGTCATTACGAAGCAATGCCATCGGGCGATCAATGTGGCTGACAGCAATGTCCGTATCGCCGTCGTTATCGAAATCTCCTCCTGCAACCCCCCGACCAAGCCATGCGTCAAGAAAATAGGGCCCCGCATACTCCGAAATGTCCCTGAAACCGCTGCCGGTATTCAGGAGTAATTGCGGCGGCATACTGTTGGGTTCAATCGCCGGACCAAGGACATGGCCGTTGGCGACAAAGACATCCGGCCGGCCGTCTCTGTCGTAATCGAGCGGAATTGTGCCAAAACCCAGAAATGCAAAACTGGTGGCAGCAACCCCGGTTCGCAAACTATCGTCTTCGAACAACAGCCCACCCAGGTTTCGGTAAAGCGTATTCTTCATCTGATAGTAGTGAGTCAGATACAAATCCGGCAGACCGTCGGCATCATAGTCGGCCGCCGCAATACCCATACTGGCTTCATTGACTCCATCACCGCTGACCGCCGATCCAGACTGCTGGCCAACTTCACGCCAACCAGTCGCCCCCGATTCCGTCGACGTTCTGGTGAAGAGCAGGTTTGCTTCCATATCGTTTGCCACGTAGATCTCCGGACGCAAATCGCGGTCCAGATCGATTGCCGTGACTGCTAATCCCTTGGAGCCGGGTGCCGTGAGCCCGGTTTCGTCAGCCCCGTCGCGAAACGTTCCATCACCGGCGTTCAGCCAGACTGCGTCGTGCACTCCATCGTACTTCCCCGGACCGCAGTAGCCTGGCTTGTCACCGTAATAACACACCTGATTGTTTTGCAACGTGACATTCATGTAGTTCGCGCAGTAAATATCCAGCAGGTCGTCATCGTTCAGGTCCAGCCAGACTCCACTGGTGCTCCAGTGCGGATCGCCGATCTGCGCGTCTGCAGTGACGTTGCGAAATGTGCCATCTCCGTTATTACAATACAAAACGTCATTGCCATAGTTCGCAATGAACAGGTCCGGAAATCCGTCTGCGTTGTAATCTCCGGCCATCACTCCCTGGCCATATCCACGATCGTCAGAGCCCGCCTCGACAGACTTATCCTGAAACTGCTGACCGCCGCGATTTCTGAAGAATCGGTTGCCGGGTACTGGCGGGGAATCTGGTTTGGGATCCAGCACGGCACCGTTGGCAAGATACAAGTCCTGCCAGCCATCCAGATCCACATCGAACCATGCGGCGCCGCCACCCATGACTTCGGGCAGCAGAAAACGACCGGGAACGCGGTCTTCGAAATAGCGAAAGTCGATGCCTGCCAGCGGAGCGATATCGGAAAACTGCGGTGCGGGATCGGGGGGCTGCAGACCTGCTGCGGGTCGATCGATCGACTGGGCGACGACCTTCTTCGACGACTGCTGAGCCGGTTGTTGATCGGATGACTTCGGGGTCTCGGCCGATATTGTGGTTTGCGTGGCTTGATCAGGTGCGTCCGTTTCAGTGCATCCAGTTGCACCTGACAGGCAGATTAAACTCGTGAGGATGATCCTGAATGACCTTACAAAGCCGAGCGATTTCACCAGGAATTCCCTGCCTGAAGAAGTACGGTGTACGGGATCTGAACGAAAAAAGCCGGGATGTCGAGCGACATCCCGGCTTCTGGTGTTCTGAGGGACGTTCAGACGATTTTAGAAGTCGCCGACGACCTGTCCATCGTTACGTGCACCAATTCGGACCCAGGTGTTGTTGTCGATGTTCTCGCTGATAAATCGCACACCACCGTCAGCCAGCAGAATCTGAGCACCACCGGTATGCCAGCTGGAGGCGGACATCATGGTGGAGCCATACCAGTCGCCTTCGTTAGAATGGCAGGCCGTTTCGTTCGGGTTCATGTTGTGTGAGTAAACAGCGCCCGCACCGTTGAAGGACCACGACCAACCGGCACCTCGCATCGCATGACGGCCACCGCCGTTGTCAGCCGATGCCGTAATAGCGTTGCAGTTTGTTCGCAGGGCCTGGTGCGTGTTGCCGCTGGCCCATGTTTTGATCTGCTTAGTTCGCGTTCCGTAAGGCTCTGGCTTGAAGTTGTCCATGCCGAATTCGCCGTAGGCCGCCGTGTTGCTGGAGCCGTCGGTAATTGTGGCAAATGTGACAGGAGCATCCTGGTTGCCGGGCTGACCGATGTAAGAGGCAATTCCGTTGTGTCGCCCTTCCCAGCCACTGACTGCATTTACGCCGTCAATAGACAGGCGCTGAACACCGTTGTTGATGGCGTAGGTGAAGTTTCCGTCAGCGCCGCCCTGATTTGGATTGGCGTTTGACGGGCAGTTGAAGACCGGCAAACGACCGCTGAGAGCGGTGTTGCTTCCGCGATACCAGTGGTGATATGGATACTGGTCGTAACGCAGACGGCTGAATTCGTTGGCTCGCTCCAGCATTGGCAACATGAAGACTTTGTCAGAAAACGCAGCCTGAATGTCGTCACGGTAGGTCGTTGGACCTGGATTCCAGCCCACGCTTGGGGGAAACTGATTATAGACGTCATGGTAGTTGTGCATCGCAAGTCCAATCTGTTTCAGATTGTTCTTGCACTGAGTCCGTCTTGCGGCCTCGCGTGCCTGCTGCACGGCAGGCAACAGCAGGGCTACGAGAATGGCGATAATTGCGATCACCACCAGTAGCTCGATGAGCGTAAAGGCTCGCCTTTTCCAGGCTTGTGTCTTCATGATGTTCCCCCCAAACGAATGACTTTGAACGATGACTGAACGATAATTGCCCGCCAGAACACTTTTTTATCCCGTCTGAAAAAGCTGCAGCAATGCCAGCTCTATGGGCAGAAGGATGAAAGCTAATTCACAGTCGAACAGTATTTGTTACCAGTTTTCGGAATTTTTGTCAACACGGGATAATGGAGAATACTCTCAAACAGGGATTCTTAGTCATTTCTTTGCCCCAAAATCAAGAATTCTGCTACGGCAATGCCGAACGACGTCGTCTCTCGCTGTGCAGGCTACTTAGGGGAAAGATCCTGAGGCTTTTCCGGTTGTGGCGTTGATTCCGTCCCGTTGTCACTTTGTGGAGCCGGGGGCGCTTCGGCCGGAGGTTCTTGTATCGCTGGGTTTGGTGACGCTGGCTCCGCGGGCGCAGTCGCGGGCGGTGTTTCTGCGACTCCCTCCGCTGGTGGTGCTGGTGGTGCCGCTGGTGGTACTCCCGGAGGACCGGCGGGCGGGCCACCTGCGCTGGCTGGCTGGGGAATTTCTCCTTCCAGCTCAAAGGTCACAACATTGGCGTCCGGGTCGCTGGTGACGTCAATTTCCAGCGGCGTGGTGGCGTTTTCGAGGTATTTAGGGGGGACCAGCGGCCGTGGCGGAATTCCAGGTGCCATGCTGCTGATCCTGACGCGATGACGTCCCACAGAGGCCCCGGGTTCGCCGTTGGTTTCCAGTGAAAACCGGCCCTCGGCGTCCAGAAATCCAATACTGAAGTCCATTGGGTCCCCAACGAATTCGGTCATCACCGATCCCACAGTGACAGGCTTGCCCTGGTAGGTCACAACGCCGGTGAATTTGACCTTTTCACGTGGTCCCTGCGCTTCGTTCAGGGCATAGTAGCCGCCGCCCACCACCGCAGCGACCATACCTGTCAGCATCAGAACTCGAATAATGCTGAAGGATGAACCCTGCTGAGCCTGCAATTTTGAAGTTTCACCGTTGTCTGCCACGTTGGTTTTCTCCCACGATCCCAAAGATACCGCTGGCGTTGTGTTCGCCCTAAAAATCTGTCAGTACGCGAGTCCCGGCATTCGGGTCGTCTTCCTGGACAATAATGTAATGCCCCCCACGGGGCAAATCCTTTATCTGGGATTCTGTCCCATCAGGCCATCTAACGACAAGGCTGACTGTTCCGTTACCCGGCATACCAATCATTAAACGTTTGTCTGATGCGGATGCGTAGCTGCCTCCGCCATAGATGACAGAGGTCCGTTGCTGGCCATCCGCTTCCGCGGTCACGACAGCCGCTACGGCATCCCGGTGTGAGCGGCGTCCGATCAGGCGGACAGACAGCCCGCTTTTCAGCTGCTGTGCCGAGCAGCTGTCGTTGCGAAGCAATTCCGGCTGTGAATCCTGATGACTGATAACGACGTCCGTGTCCCCGTCAGAATCCATGTCTGCCACAGCCAACCCACGCCCCACATGCAGCTGCCGAAAGTAGGACCCCGCGTTACTGGCAAGCTGAAACTGGCCCGCTGTATTCCGCCAGACCCCCGGTGGCTGCGCGTATTGACCTTCACGCCCCAGTTCCGCCAGATTGTCGTCCGTATGGCCGTTGGTCACAATCAGGTCAGACCAGCCATCCAGATCAAAATCCGCGAACGATGTGCCCCAGCCGACCCACGGCAGACTGCCTTCCGGGATCGCTGTGAGGCCCGTTTCCAGAAACGTTCTTTGACCAAGGTTGTTGTACAGCGCGTTGTGCTCGTTCTGATAATTGGTCACAAACAGGTCCAGAGTTCCATTTGCGTCCACATCCGCAATCGCCAGTCCCATCCCGGCCTGTGCCTGACCGACGTGATCAAACGCGGTTCCGGACTGTTCGCCGATTTCCTGAAAGTGGTCTTCTTCATTCGCGAACAGAAAATTGGGATGAATGTCGTTGGCCACATAAATGTCCATCCGACCATCCGCGTCAAGGTCCGCAACAATCACTCCCTGGCCACGGCCCGAAACGCTTTGTATCCCGGCCTCTGCTGAGATATCCCGAAAGGTGCCATCGCCCGAATTTTCGTACAGCACGTCTTTTTCGGGCGGTACATGTGTGGGACTGCAGAACATGCGAATGTTTCTGGCACGGTCCCCACAAAACTGGCTGGTCTCCCATGTCCATTGCCCGTAGTTGCAGACATACAAATCCGCGAGGCCATCGTGATTGAAGTCGCCGAACGCCGCGCTGGTTCCCCAGTGTTCGTCCGCTATCCCAAATGCGGTCGCCGCCTCTTCAAAGGTCCCGTCGCCATGATTCACGTACAAATGATTGCGACCATAACGTGTCACATACAGGTCGGGAAACCCGTCACTGTTGATGTCGCTGACCGCAAGTCCGCACGAATAGCCCGGGGCACCAATCCCGGCCACCGCCGAGATGTCACGAAATTTCCATTGCCCAATATTGCGATACAATCGGTCCCAGGGCCCCGCTGAATCGCTGCGCTGCGGAAACATGGCACCGTTGGCAAAACACAGGTCCGGATGTCCGTCCATATCGATGTCAAGAATCCCACAGCCTGTACCATTCGCGGCAGGGAAAGGTTTGTCTCCGGAATTACCACTGGTTTGCAGAAAGTCGATGCCACTCTGTTCCCGCATGGAGGCAAATTGAAACGGGCCCGGCGGTGTTTCGGGATTTGCAACGGCATCCGCATTGCCAGGCTGCACCGCGACCCCGGGATTTTCCCATTGTTTCCCGGTGCCCTTCGACGCTGCACCATCCGCACTGCCTGTGTCCGTTGAAGCCGATCGCCCGCACCCCACACAAAGCACACAGACGCTTAAACCAATCCTCAGCAGAATTCCGCCAGAATGTATGACGGACCTGAAGACGCGTCCCGCTTTGTCGACAGGAATTTTTTTCATGGCACTTCTCCCTTTGCCGGATTTGCCGCGGGATCGCTGGGGCTGTTCGTCTTCAGCAATTCCCTTCGCACCTGTTCCGCAGAGTCCGGCCAGATGCCAATCTGATGGTCTCGCAAAAGTGCCTGCACACTTCCCTTGTCTGTATCGATGCTGACCTGCTGATCGCGGCGCGTGGGCATGTGACAGTCCACGCACCGTTCCTTCGCCAGTTCACCATACTTTCTGCTGTCAGGACACACGTCTGATTTGTGGCAATCCTGACACCGCTGCGAAAACTCTGCAATCTGTCCCCGCTGATCCTGATGCGGGTCATGGCAGGCAATACAACTGAGCCCGGGGCCAGCCGTGTAGCAGCGACTTTGCATTAAGCGGGCCAGTTGATTGGCGCTATGAGGATCGGCGTTACTTTCACTGTTCGTTTTCAGATCCAGCTCAAGCCATGACCTCAATGGTTCACCCGGACGATAGGTGAAGGCGTTTCCAATCGGCTCGCCAGATGAATGACACTGCGCACAAATCTCATTCTGTCGCTCAATCGAAAGAGTTTTCGGGTTCACAATTCGATGCGCTTCCGTCGCCGCGGGGAACTTTCGGTGCCACGCGACATGCTCATGGCCAGACCCATGACACCGAACACAGGTCACGCCGGGAATCAGGGTGGATCGATCAAATCGATTCACCTCTTTCGAGTCAAAGCCAATCCATGTGGCATGGCAGTCCAGACAGCGGGACGGAACAGGACGCGAATAATCGACAGTGCCATCGGTATACGGGCCGGGACTATTCACCCACGAATTTGATTCCGTCAGATAACTGATGTGCATCTGGTAAAGCCGGTCTTTTTCCCACCAGAGGTAGCTCTGACCATGGTTGCCTGAGCCCAGTACCAGATCAAACCGGAAGTCCTGCGTGAACTCAGTCTGCAGCCCGGGATCCCGCAAACGGACGCTCTGATAAAAGCCGTCGTCGCGTGCTGTCATCCTGAATGTCAGGTTCGGGTTGCCAGTCACCAGTGTGTTGTGACCTTCCTGAAAACTTCCAAGAATCGATTCGCGATCGGGAAGCATGGAGGTCCGTGCATGGGCCGTGTGCACAAATGTCTGGTGGTTTTGCTGATGACACTCTCCACAGGTTTCCGCCGTCAGAAAACCGCGATTTTCTGCGCGGACCGTGGATTGAAAGTCGGTATCTGGCTGCTCGGTGGGCAGCAACACCCAGCTTTCGCCACGCAGGGTTCCCGAGGTTACCAGCTCAGCCCATTCCTCCGGGCGCACTCGATTTACCAGCGGCGAACTGGACAACGGTGCTTTGCGAGCATACTCGGACGATCGGTCGCCAAAGTACCAAAAGCACAGCCCTGCGACCAAAATCGCCAGGCTGATGAATGTCAGAATCAACCATTTCACAGACAGAATTCCGGTAGCTGCAGTTCCCCCGTCAAGACGCTTTCCCTTTTCTAACGGCGAAACACAGTCGCGGCAAATGCCAGCTGGCCATTTCCATGACAGTTCATTCGCGAATTTTCTTCAGGGAACCGCAAAACGGGGGGTGGTGGGGAAGGACTGCAGGCGACAAGGCGAGGCAATCGACACCCGGCAGAGGACGGCGCTGTCGCGAACGGGGTTGTGCCACAGCGCGGGGGATGTAATGCTGGCCTGGGATGATTCAGGCCAATGTTTTCTGAGGCGCAGAGGCTTCTGTCAGCAGCGCGGCTCCGGAGTTCTGTGCTTCGCTGATCACGACGCTCAGCTCCGCCCCGGCATTCTGTTTCGGAATCTGCGAAACGATGTGTTCCGCATGCTCCTCGGATTCTGCCGGGATGCAGATTCCGGGCCCCCATGAAGACTGAGCGGCGCCACGAATTCCAACGCGACGCAATTCTGCGACCACTGAACGAATCACAGGTGAAGAGAAAATGTCGCCCTGGGCTCGCGCATAAAACCGACCTGCGGTGTCACCGTACAGCTCCAGCCCTTCCGCAAATCGCGAAAACGTCTCGTTCTGCACTGCCGTAAATAATTCCTGCGTCGCCAGCTGACTGAGTTCTCGGATCAGGGCTGACGACATTTCCGGCCGCGCCCCAAACCATGATTGCTCATCCGCCCCGGACATCCCCTGCCCGGCGACTGGTCTGATCAGCACAAACTTCCATGCATCTGGTATGCTGACGCGCTGAACACGGTTCCCGGTGACCGTTGCTCCCTGATCCACCAAAAATCCGCCATGGTCGAATCCAAAGGTGCCAATCGCTGATCTTTCTGATCGGCCAACTTTCTGTGCCAGTTCCACCGCTGTCAGATCACGCTGACCATTGCACAGCCATAAGCAGGCGGATGCGATGCCGATAGCCAGTTGTGTTCCACCACCGAGCCCAGTGTGGAAGGGGATCTCGCTGGACACTGTGATTTTCAGGGGTGGAAGCTTCGCGTTTTCGCGTAGTTGTGAGAGCACTCGCACAATTCTGCTGGTGGCTTCCGCCGATGCACGGACCTCATCCATCGCCGCTGCGGCACGCTGAACTTCCACATGCCAGCCGGGGCGTCGAACCATCAGTCCGATCCCGCCAAACTGCCAGCCGTCCCTGGGGTTTCCCAGAATCAGGCCGAAGTGCAGCCGCGCGCCAGTGCGCATCTGAATACGGGTCATCACGACTGCTCCCGACGGCGTTTGATAAATTCCATGATCAGTTCGAACGCCATCTGCTCCGTCGGTCCACCTGTTTTTTCCACCGCCGGCTGAAGAAAACGGAGTGCGTGGTCAATTTCGTCGCTGGGCAGCAGGTGCAGACGTGTGGCCAGAATCGCGGCTTCCAGCACAGCATGTCGGGCGCGATTGAACCCCAGAAATGGTCTGCGCTGTCCCCGATGCACGACCAGCGATGGCATCAGGCTTCGGGCTTCAGAGTCATCCACGGATTCGACCTGAAACTCAAACCAGCGGCAGCAATTGAGCAGGACATGTCCCCTGACGCTTTGCGCGGACTCTGTGGCCGGCAAGGCTGTCAGCGTCCCCGTCACGGCGCGGGCGATCACTTCCACGTCGTCAGTCACATGAAACACGCCGCAGCGAGTTGTGGAGAGATTGGTAAATGTGGTGGACGGCTGAAATGGGCGGAGAATCAGGCGTTCAAAATCTCCAACCACGATGGGGCCCATGGGCGCCACGTTCAGTTTACCGTATTGATCCGTGCTGGTGACCAGTCCTTCCAGAATCATGAAACAGGCTTAGCCCTTTTGTCTGACAACGACTCAGGCCCCCTGCCGGAATGAATGAACATCCCGCATAACAACAGCATTGGACCGCGATACTCGTAGATTTTTGCTTAGTCTATCGCTGCACATGGCAACGAATCAATGCAGTACGGGTTCCGACGACGACAGCAGACAATGGCCTGCAGACTTCCACGCGTTGTGCTCAGAAATCCCACTCGTTTTCCGCCTCTGTGTCGGCTACTTCCTCTGTCCGGGCTACTTCACTGCGATGACGGTCACTGGATTTTCCGCAGCGGCGGACTCTGATGCGGGGACTGTGTCGGCGTTTTCACAGTCCGGGTGGCTGCTGCGCCACTGAACCCAGAATTCCGCAGGACTGGTTCCTCGCCACAGACACAGCGCTTTTGCCACGTGTGAGTAAAAGGTGTAGTTCTGATCGATTTCCGCCTGTGGAGTGTTCTCGACATTTGTGATCAGCCAGGACACGGCCTTCTGCACACACTCGCGTGGAGGATGAAATTTCTGAGGGGCAATTGCCAGCCATTCCAGCTGATGCCCTGTCGCAATCACTCGCTTTGACATTTTCTCTGCCGGGTCGACCTTCTGGTGGCAGTCAGCGCCTTCAGACCACTGACTGTTCCACGATCCATCGGGCCACTGTGAGGCGACGATGGTGTCGCGCACTTCCGTCAGAAATTGTTCTGTCGCCGCCACGGTTTCCGGTTTCAGCAGTTTGCCGCCGTGGGTCTCATTCAGCCGCAGCATCAGAGTCAGTGTGTAGACGCGATGCAGGCCGAGGCAGACACCAATGCGTTTATGACTGCGCATCAATCGGTCTGCCAGCATATCCAGAGTGATCATGCGTCCCGAACCGTTATGCCACTGAGAAATTTCCTGAGGTGCCAGCCAGAGCGAAAAGCACATGCTGGACCATTCTGTTTCCGGTTCATCCAGGCGGAAATCCCGCAATGCTTCAGTCAGAACATGACGCAGTTGCAGTGGACGCATGGTGGTAAAGACCGGTGCATCCAGCTTCAGGCCCGCTTCTGTCAGCGCAGCAAGAGCGTGGTCATGGTGAACAGATGCCGCAGTGTCTTCCGCAAAGCGAATATGGACCCCTTCCGGTGTGTCTTCCAGCAGTGGACGCACCTTTCCGTCCCACGAGCTGAGATGTTTTGCCGCATCGGTAAGAAACTCAGCCATCCAGACACCGGAAATCGCATCCGGATTGCGAAATTCGATGGTATGTCCCCACGTTCGCAACGCATGTTCCATCAGATTGGGTCGCAGATGACTGCGACTGAACCGGGGGATCAGCTTTTTCAGAACTATTGCCAACTGAGTATCCGTGACCAGATCAGGTTCGTTGTAAAGCGGAGTTACAGCTTCGGCCGCTTCCACGGCGGGAACCACATCCAGCTGATACGGACGATTGCGTATCGCGGACACGATCGCCTGTCGCTGAGTGCCCCCCGACATGATCCACGATGTCAGAATGGCACCCGCAAAAATTGCCTGCACACCAAGCAGCGTACTGACAGAAAGTTGATGGCGAGAATGCGAAGTAGTACCGGCCATAAGATCTTCAACCCCTGCGGAACAACATCGGGACATACGCGATACGTGACAGTCGGAGCACCAGGAAAACTTAAACAGGACGCCTGCGAACGAAAACAACTCCCTGACGATCCTCGTACTCCGCTTTCCAGTCGGCTGAGTCCCGAATTTTTCGCACCAGCGCGGGTTGCTCTGTCTTGCTGACAATTGCCAAATTCATGCCGTATTCGTCCATGATGGAACTCCAGTCCGATGGCCCTCGGATCAGTCGCAGGTAATCCTTCCAGATTTCTTCGGGCATCAGGTGCACGTGCAGATTCACCAGCGGTCGCACTGCCTGAGGTCCACGGTTCATCACGTAACCAGACCACTCCGCTGGCACAAAAGCGATCCCTCGTGGAATGTTTTCCAAACCGTTTAAAAACTCGACGGTACGCACAGGAGTCTGTTGCGACAGCAAACGCGAGTTATCCGGGGTTGTTCCTCGAAGCAGATGCTTCCCGAATGGCGTAATCGCCACAACAATCCAGAGAAGTCCCACGCTGGCGATGGACCACAACACTGCGGGCTCGGAGGGCGTACGCACACGCACAGCGGTTCGCAGACCGCGCAGGCCCGCAGTCAGATGAACCCCGATCACTAGTCCGGCCACGGGGGCAAACCAGTTCAGCATTCGCGCGGACCATGCCGCCAGCAGGCCGGTGCCGACAAGAGCCAGAACCTCACCGCAGCGGATGCGTCGCGGTGTGATTTTCAGAGAGAAGGCTGCCAGCAGTACCGCGACCGCGTACCACTGACCGTTGGCGGATCGCAGAGTCAGTGGCGACCACTCAAACATCGACTCCACATTGGGATTCTGTGATACACTGAAAATTTCGGTGTAGACGGCCGGACCTGAGGGATTCAGAAGGGCTGCTGCTGCACACAATTGCAGCAACAGCAGTGCTCTGAGGGCTTCCGGATCAGCGAAGCTCAGATTCAGAGACCGGGAACGTATCAGCACATCGCCACATCGCCCCGCGACCGATACTGCCAGCAGGAACAAACCGAGGGCGAAGGACCCATGCAGATTGGCCCAGACGGCAAACAGCAACGGGAACAGCACAAGTGTCAGGCGTGAGAATTTCAGAGGCTGAAAGACTCGGTAAAGAACAATGCAATAGAGCAACAGGCCTGCCAGTTGCGGCCGAATCACGAGGAGTTCATGAAAGTTCAGTCGCAGAAACACCATCCCGGCAAGGATACCGGCCGCGGCCGATTGCCCGCGAAGAAGTGCCAGACGGGATACCAGAAAGAGGCTGCCGGCCCCCAGGAGTGCCGAAAGAAACTGCAGCGAGGTGAGCCCGAAATTCTGATTCAGAGCCGCCATTCCCAGCTGCGAGAGCCATGCAACATTGACCATGCGAACGCCCGCCGCCATGGTCATCAAGGGTTCCACGTCAGGAACCGTGCCCGTTTTCAGGATCAGATTCCCGTAATTCAGGTGATCCCAGAGGTCTGTATGCCACAGTGGACGGTTGGCGAGATACAAAAACGCAGTTCCCGCGATCGCCACAAGCAGTGTTGTGGTTGCAGAAGTCCGCAGCCAGTGGGGCGCAAAATCCACGGTGGGCGTGGAGACCGTCGGATTTGTGTCGGGCTGTGCGACAACCAGCGCCTGGTTTTCGGCAGTTGCGGTCTGATCAGGATCTTCAAGCGTAGCGGACATAAAATTGATGTTTCCGAAAACCCGGCTGTCTGGCGGCTGAGCGGCCTGTGGAAAATTGATCGCTCATCCTGCGAGTGATGATGGCGATCCGTCGTCTCAGGAATGACAGGGTTCCTGCTTTCGCGGGAACGACGGGGATGGGGTTGGCACAATCGGTTGAAATTCTTTGAAAGACGGTGAGCAGCTAGTCAGCGAGTGACGGGAGAGACTGTAACCCAAACCGGATGCGGGTACGCCAGGGAAAAATGGCATGCAGGAGACTGTACGGGGATCTGATGATTGACTGGTTCAAATAGCGCGTTTGTAGCGAATAGCGGGGATTTACCCACACTGGGGCGGACGTCGAATCAGGGTTCGTAAAAGAAAATTGGGGGAAATCCCTGTTTTTACAGTGGGGAAAGACGGAAGATTGTTGCCAGCGGGCTGTCTGGCAGGTCACTGCCCTACCTGCTGTGATGACAGAAATTTTCTGCATGACCTTCGAACGCGTGCAATTCCTGCTGACGAAATTTAAAATTGGCAGCAGAGCACCTGGCTGTACGGGAGCAACTTCCCGGGAAATGGTATCCCGGCAGGTAAGGCCCGCCCTCAAAGAATTCAAGAATGTCTGAAGCTTATCTGGAACTGGAGCACCACGACGAAGCGCGTGCTCTGTTTGGATCACGGGACGAGAACCTGCAGCGATTGTGCTCAGAAACTGGTGCTCAGGTTGTGTTGCGCGGCAACCAGGTGCGGATTCTTGGTGACGACGGCCAGGTAAAATCCTGTCTGGCGATGCTGAAAAGGTGGCGTGAATTGCTGGCGAAAAATCAGGAATTGACCTCAGAGGTGATCATCGCATCGTTGCCGAGTGCGACGCCGGCAAAGCAACCTGTGGAACCCCGTGAATCGCGCGAAACCCGTGAATCGCCGTCTCGCGGGGCCGCGTTGCTGCAGGAAGCCGGGTGGCCGTCGCGAGGCCTTTCGGATCTCAGGGCTGGGCGTGATCGGGTGGGGACTGTTCAGGCGAAGACCGCAGGGCAGGCTCGCTATATGGAGGCAATTCGTCGCAACGATCTGGTTTTCAGCGACGGTCCTGCCGGATCCGGCAAGACGTATCTTGCTGTGGCCCTGGCATTGGAATCACTGCGAGCGGAACAGGTTCGCAAGATAGTGCTGGTGCGTCCCGCCGTGGAAGCCGGAGAAAAGCTGGGATTTCTGCCGGGCGACATGTTCGCCAAGGTGAATCCGTTCATTCGTCCGTTGCTGGATGCCATTCACGACATGGTCGACTTTGACCAGGTACGTCGTTACATGTCGAACGACGTGATCGAAATTCTTCCGCTGGCCTTTATGCGCGGAAGGACATTGAATGATACGTTTATGATTCTGGATGAAGCACAAAATACGACAATCACCCAGATGAAGATGTTTCTTACCCGGATGGGGCAGAACTCCCGAATTGTCGTAACCGGTGATTCGACCCAGAATGACCTTGAAAAAGGTGTTCAATCCGGATTCAGAGATGCGATTCGAAGACTTTCTTCGATCTCTGGAGTTGCGACGGTGCAGTTGACTGGTAAGGATATAGTCAGACACAGGTTGGTTCGAGAGATCGTTTCGGCGTACGAAGCGGAACAGGCGTGATTCCCACCGGGGCACGGACTGTTATCTTGCGAATCCTCCAGCGCGATGGACGCTCATCCGTCGGTTGATTGTTCAAATGAGAAGTTCATCGCCGGGATGCCCGGGTTTCGTGCGAAGCCTGCGGACTGCGGTAGACGACACATGTGTCTGGCAGAACGGTCCTCCGTTCGGTCCAGTGGTCTGTTTCCGGACCACAGGAAGGTGATCGCTATGTCGTTCTTTGGAACCCGGCGATCACGGCACACCAGGCTGTTTCGCCCGACCCCTACGGTACGCGATCGACTGCTGTCTGCATTTCGCGACTACCGAATACTCACGCTGGCACTGCTCACAGTCCTGTCAGTGCTGGGGCTGTTGATTGCCTCTCAGGCCTGGAACACGCGGTTTGTCTACCGTACCGGGCAGATTGCGAGCGTCGGTATCCAGGCACGTTCCGACTTTTCCGTAGAGAATGTGGACGAAAGTCGGAGGCAGCTGAACGAAGCCATTAAGGCCGCTCCGCTGGTACTGCGGCACGAAGGAACAATCATTGATCGTTTGCAGTCGCAACTGCGGGATCAGTTGAGTGAAATGGCAAACGCGGATGCCCTTGAAGACGTCAGTCAGGCCACACTGGCGGGATTCGGACTTTCGAATGACGGCAGTGATGCGCAGCAGACGTCTTTCAGCGTGCTCAGAAATCAGCTGCGGGATCCGGATGGTTCAAAAGGGAAACGCATTGATGAACTGATGCGGGAATTTGCACTCCTGACAAATGATGCTCGACGACTGGGGCTGATTGATTCCGCGGCCGCTCGACGACTGTTTGGCGAAAACTCAGAAACGTCAATCCTTGACCGCAATCGAGCAATCAAAGTGCTTGATGAGGGCGGCAATATTCTTCACAACGGTGTACTGGCGGACGTGCTTCTTCAGGAGCAACTGCGGGAAACCGGGCGGCTGGGAAAAAACTGGCCGGCACTTGGAACTCTCGCACTGCTTCAAAAGAATATTGAAACCTGGATGCAGGTCAATCTGCGCGGGCAGTTGCGCCGCGACAATGAAGCCACTGCCGCTGAAATTCAGCTGGCCCGGGCATCTGCGACCGGTAAGTTTGATCGCTATATCGTCGGCACTGTCATCGTGCCGGCCGGAACTCAGCTGACAGATGCCCATCGGAATCTGCTGCAGCTGGAACATGCAGCGTTCGAGGCGCAGTTGACAAGCCAGCAGAAGATCGTTCGCCTGGTTGGCTGGACCATGCTGATTGCCATGCTGGTGGTGCTGTTCGGTATGTTTTTGAACTACGCATCACCGCGGATGCTGCAGGACACGCCCCGGCTGGTCATCTTTATTCTGATGTGCTGCGTCACCGTCCTGCTTTCCTGTATTACCAGTGATGATCCCCTGCGGGCCGAGATCATCCCGCTGCTGGCGGCAGTCATGATCTCAGCGATCGTCTACAGCCAGGTTGTGGCCATCATGACGGCCTTCTGCCTTTCGTTGATCATCTCGCTGGCAACCCTGTCAAACCTTGGTCACTTCATGATCCTGATGACGATCTGCATCACCTCAATTCTGCCTCTCAGACGCATTAAATCGCGACTGGTCATGATCAAGGTCGGTTTCCTGCTGGCGGTGGTCTCCTTCTACGCGGTCTGGGGTGTTGGAGTACTTGAGCAGCAGGGGGTGACAGATTCGTGGAGAAACCTCTCGATCATTGTGACTGCGCTGAAGTTTGCAGGCTGGTCACTGGTCTGTTGCTATCTGGTGGCGGGCAGTCTGCCATTCATTGAACAGGCATTTGGGATTGTCACAGACATCAGTCTGCTTGAGTTGACAGGAGTTTCGCATCCCCTGCTGATGGAATTGTCTCGGCGTGCGCCCGGGACGTACAACCATTCCATGACAGTGGCGTCGATGGCTGAAGCGGCGGCTGAGTCCATTGGGGCCAATGGACTTCTGGTTCGAGTCGGTGCCTACTTTCATGACATCGGCAAGATGATGAAGCCCGAATACTTTATCGAGAACATCGTCGAGGGAGCTGAGAACCCCCATAATTCCCTCGCACCGGCCATGAGTACGCTGATTATCATCGGGCATGTCAAGGATGGTCTTGAACTGGCCGAAGAAAACAATCTCCCCGAACCTCTGCACCCCTTCATTACCCAGCACCACGGTACGACCCTTGTTGAGTACTTTTATCGTGAGGCTGCGAGGAAAGCGGACACAGACCATCGCACTGACGCAGCCGAATCCAGTTTTCGCTACCCCGGTCCAAAACCTCAATCACGTGAAACAGCCGTGCTGATGGTTGCGGATGCTGTGGAAAGTGCCAGTCGTACACTGAAAGAGCCGACCCCGCGACGCATTCAGTCACTGGTCCATGAGATCATCATGAAACGTCTGCTGGATGGTCAGTTTGATGAATGCAACCTGCAGATGAATGAGATTCGCCGCGTTGAAGATTCGCTGGTAAAATCTCTGCTGGCCGCACATCATGGTCGAGTGCGTTACCCGGGACAGAAAACAGCCTGATTTTGCAAAAGGCCGCTGGTTCACAGACGTCGTTGTGGGCCGTGTCTGTTTCTTTTTGAATTTATTGTGGCGACAGCCTGATTCGGATCCCTGTTGTGACCGTTCGAAAATTTACCGTGACAGAACAGACAGAAGGGGCCGTCCTTGCGGCATTGCGCAAGCATGAGCCTCAGCTGACCTGGTCCGCCGCTCGGGCATTGCTGGCTGCCCGACGCCTCGGAGTCAATGGGATTCTGGTCATCGATGAGGGGCGTCGAATTCGAAGTGGTGACGTACTTGAAGTGCGTGATTCGGCCTTCGCCCCGCCACCAAAAGATGACGATGTAAGGATTCTTTTCCTTGATGAACACGTCGTTGTCGCCGACAAGCCTGCCGGCATGCTCTCTGTGCGTCACCCGGGCGATCAGGACTGGCGGCCGCAACGTCGTGAACGCCAGCCGTCACTGGAAGAATCACTGCAGAGGCTGATCGGAAAGCGCCAGCGACATGGCAACGCATCCGGATTTTCGGAATTGCTGCCAGTTCATCGGATCGATCGGGAAACCAGCGGAATTCTCGCATTCGCAAGAACAGAGGAAGCGCAGAAAGGCCTGATCGTCCAGTTCGCCGCACATCAAACCCTGCGACGTTACCTTTGCGTCGTTCCCGGAACCCTACAACCGGTTACGCTTCGTTCCTTTCAGGTGCGAGATCGTGGTGACGGAATGCGAGGCAGTGGATCGGAAGAGGAAAATGGGCGTCACATGGTGACGCATGTTCGCCCACTACGCAGTTTTGGAACCTATACAGAACTGGAATGTCGACTGGAAACCGGGCGCACAAATCAAATTCGGATTCAGCTTGCGGAAATCGGACATCCTCTGTGTGGCGACGTCAAATATCGCGGAGCGTTTGGTGCGCAACCGGTGGAAGACAACAGTGGTGCCACCCGACTTGCACTGCACGCAGCAGAACTTGGATTTCGGCATCCGGCAACTGGCGAAACACTTTCCTGGCAACTGCCATGGCCGGCAGAAATTCTCAGATGGCTGCAGACACTTGCGCGTCCCGAACAACGTCAGCGTCGGTAGTCCTGATTCGGATTTTCCGTCCTGGGGAATTGCAGTCTTCTGGCTGGGGCGACCACGCCGTGGGACCGATACGGCGGAAAGTGACGCGTGGCGGATGTCGCCTCACTCCGGGCGTGCAGGTGGAATTTGACACGGCGTGCCACCCGGATGAAACCAAATGACACAGGCAGCCGCTGCGCATTCGATTTACCCACAAACCTACTCGCCCACCGGCAGCGATGGTTGTACAATACAGCCTGCGGGGGGCAGTGACAGCAAGTTTCCAGTTGCTGACTCGTCCGTAATTTTTCGTTTTCGTGATTGTCTGACCGTACCAGCCAATTGCCCCGCATAGCATGCTTCCGAAAACTCTCGGAACGCTTCAGTCAGGACCGATGTATGCCCTTGTTCGAATTCCAGTGTGAAGCGTGTGACAGCCAGGTAGAACTTCTGGTGTCCCGAACTGAGAAACCCGCCTGCCCCAAATGCGGGTCACGTCGGATGGAAAAGCTGATGAGCGCGTCTGTTGGTCGAGTTTCTTCCGGAAGCCTGCCAATGACTTCGGCGTGTCCACCACCGGAGGCTGGCCCGTGTAGCCCCCACTGCTGTCGCATTCCCCAATAGCACTTGTCAAAGGGGCGTGAGGCGATTATGCAGTTCACTCAGGGACATTCCTGATACCCCTGGAGCTGTGTACCTCGTTGACTTTGACGGGTGGGTTCCACTGGCGGACGGTGCGGGTTATTGCATCTCCGGGTCACCGCCATGTTTTATTGCGCGACCCTCGGGATGGATCGCCGTTTGTGCCGCTGGATTCCCCATTGGGCGGAAGTATGGAAGCGCAGTTGGCTACGATACAGGCATGACAATACAGG